>JAMCZP010000305.1 GCA_023485185.1 Gammaproteobacteria bacterium | reverse complement strand
CAAAAAGGGCCGCTGTATCTGCCTGAGGATGAACCCGCTACCGCGCCGTCTGACCCAGGGGCAGAATAAACAGCCTAAGGCGCAGCAGAAGGAGAGAGCACCATGGATTATTTTAATTACCGCGATGGCGTGCTGTATGCCGAAGACGTGCCGCTGTCACGGATTGCCGACGAGTACGGCACGCCCTGCTACGTCTACTCAAAAGCAACCTTTGAACGCCATTTTCGCGCCTATACCGAAGCGTTGGGCAGCCATCCGCATCTCATTTGTTACGCGGTAAAGGCCAACTCCAACCTGGCAGTGCTGGGCCTGTTGGCCAAGCTTGGCGCAGGGTTTGATATTGTCTCCATCGGTGAGCTTGAACGTGTGCTCCAGGCTGGTGGCGACCCGGCCAAAGTAGTATTTTCCGGCGTAGCTAAGCAGGCCCACGAAATGGCCCGCGCGCTTGAAGTGGGCATTAAGTGCTTTAACGTCGAGTCGCGCCCAGAACTTGAGCGTTTGAATCGCGTCGCGGGGGAGCTGGGTAAAATTGCACCGGTGTCGCTGCGGGTGAACCCGGACGTGGACGCGGGTACCCACCCTTACATCTCAACCGGTTTGAAGGACAACAAGTTCGGTATTCCAGTCGATGCAGCGCTGGATGTCTACGAACTTGCGGCAAGCCTGCCCAACCTGCAGGTGAAGGGGCTCGATTGCCACATTGGCTCGCAACTGACTGAAACAGCACCGTTCTTGGATGCGCTGGATCGCTTGCTAATGCTGATGGAGCGGCTACGTGAGCGGGGTATCGAAATCGAGCACCTCGATTTAGGCGGCGGTTTGGGCGTGCCCTATCGCGATGAAAAACCGCCCCAGCCGTTCGATTACGCTAGCCAGTTGCTAGCACGGTTATCGCGCTGGGAAGGGGGCGAAGCACTTACGCTGCTGTTTGAGCCCGGCCGTTCGATTGCCGCCAATGCGGGTGTCATGCTGACCCGGGTGGAGTTTCTTAAGCCCGGCGAAACCAAGAATTTTGCGATTGTCGATGCGGCCATGAACGACTTAATTCGCCCTGCGCTGTATCAGGCATGGCAGGCGATTGTGCCTGTTGATACTCGCGAAGTGCGCGAAAGCGCCCTTTACGATGTGGTCGGCCCGGTATGTGAAACCGGTGACTTCCTGGGCAAAGAGCGTGAGCTGGCGATTGCCGAAGGGGATTTGTTGGCAGTGCGTTCGGCAGGCGCTTACGGGTTTGTCATGGCGTCAAACTACAACAGCCGACCACGCGCCGCTGAGCTGATGGTTGATGGCGACCGTTGTCATGTGGTGCGGGCGCGGGAAACCGTTGCTAGCCTGTGGGCGGGTGAGGCTCTGCTGCCTGAAGGGGGGCGCTGATGCTATTACATTTCACCAAGATGCATGGTCTGGGCAATGACTTTGTCATGGTCGATCTAGTTACTCAGCGCGCCCGACTGGACGAAGCCCAAATTCGTGCGTTGGCTGACCGGCGCTTTGGCATTGGTTTTGACCAGCTGTTGGTCGTCGAACCGCCCCAGAATCCAGAGATGGATTTTCGCTACCGTATTTACAATGCTGACGGCAGTGAAGTAGAAAATTGCGGCAACGGCGCGCGCTGCTTTGCCCGTTTCGTGCGTGATCAGCGCTTGACCCATAAGCACGAAATTCATGTGGAAACCGCCGGCGGGCCGCTGGTGCTCACTGTACAGCTCGATGGCATGGTGCGGGTCGACATGGGGCGACCGCGGTTTAGCCCCATGGCACTGCCGTTTGACGCGCCTGGCGATCAGCCGCTACATGCCTTAGAAGTGGGCGGTGAAACGCTGCGGATTGGCGTGGTTTCCATGGGTAACCCCCACGCGGTGCTGCAGGTGGACAGCGTCGACACTGCGCCGGTCGAGCGGCTGGGGCCATTGGTGGAAGCGCATCCCCGCTTCCCCAAGCGTGTTAACGTAGGCTTTATGCAGATACTCTCGCCCAGTGAGATTCGCTTACGCGTCTATGAGCGTGGCAGCGGTGAAACGCTTGCCTGCGGCACGGGTGCCTGCGCGGCGGTGGCCAGTGGTATTCGCCAAGGGCTGTTAAAAAGTCCCGTAAAAGTCCACTTGCCTGGTGGAGAGCTCAGCATCGAGTGGCCTGATCCTGAAGGGGCGCTAATCATGGTGGGCCCTGCGACACGCGTCTTTGATGGCCGCGTAGCGATCAGTTAAGCAGCACTCAATTAATCCGAGGAGAGAATGGCGATGTCACAAGCCCCCGAACCCCGCAAAACGCTCGATCCTGATCAAGTGGCGTTCTGGCTGGCGCGTCATCCCGATTTTTTTGTCGGTCGTGAAGGGTTATTGCAGCAGCTTCAGGTGCCTCATCCCCATATTGATGGGGCGGTATCGCTGCTAGAACGCTTGGTATTTGATCTACGCAAGCGTGCGGAGACGGCGGAAGGTCGTCTTGAGCACCTGCTTGAGACCGCTCGCCATAACGAGTCTCAGTATCGTCGGCTGCGTGAAACGCTGATCGCGCTGGTTGAAGCGCAAGACCGCGATGCGCTGGCGCAAGCATTGGCTACCCAATTGAGCGAGCGTTTTGAAACCCCCGCCATGGCGCTTTGGTGCCCAGCGACACTAAGCGATAGTGAGCCGACGCCGCCCCAGCCTCCGCGACATGTGCTTGACCAGCACGCCAGCGCACGCCTAGCCGCGCTGTTAGATGGCCGTACCAGTCGTTGTGTTAAGCTTAGCGTCAGTGATTGGAAGTGTCTGTTGCCGCACGTTAAAGCGCCCCGTAAAGCGGGCTCCTGCGCTATTTCACGCCTCTCGGCTGGCGATCCTTTGGGTTATCTGCTGCTAGCCAGCCCCAGCCCCGACGCCTACCGGGCCAGCATGGACACGCTGTTGACCGAGTATTTAGGCGATATCGTTGCCCGGCTGCTGGTACGTCTAGGCGATCATGGTTGAAGCCCTCCCGTCTGAAATAACCATAGCCGAGCGCGCCGAGAAATTTCTGGCTGCGCTGGAGAGCCACGCAAGCCCTGCTACCGTGGAGGCTTATCGGCATGATCTGGACGCGCTATGCAAATTTACTGAGCGCCGCGAAGTCATCGATCCAGCAGCGTTAGATACTGCGCTGTTAAGGACGTTTTTGGGCGCCGAGCGCAGCCGAGGATTAGCGCCTAGAAGCCTTGCCCGACGCAGGGCAGCGCTTTCCCAGTTTGCCGACTATCTCGTTAAGCAGGGCGTGCTGGTGGACAATCCAGTGGGTTTGTTACGAACGCCAAAACAGCCCAGCCACTTACCGCGCCCGGTCGATGTCGACGCCCTGGCGCGCTTTCTCGATACCCCTCACGACGGCTCACCGCTGGGTATTCGGGATCAGGCCATTCTTGAGCTGTTTTACTCCAGCGGCCTACGCTTGGCAGAACTGGCGGCGCTTGATCTTGGTGACCTACAAAACAGTCGAGTAAGAGTAATTGGTAAAGGCGGCAAGCCGCGCCAAGTACCGGTAGGGCGCCGCGCTCAACAGGCGCTTGCTGAGTGGCTGGGCTGCCGCTCAGCGCTTGCACCGATGAATGAGCTTGCACTATTTGTAGGGCAGCGGGGCACGCGTTTAGGCCATCGTGCCATTCAAAAACGCTTAGCCCAGCTATCGCTGGCTCGCGGCTTACCCGAGCACCTGCACCCTCACCGTTTGCGTCACTCCTTTGCCAGTCATCTGTTGGAATCAAGCCAGGATTTGCGCGCCGTGCAAGAGCTGCTCGGGCACGCCAACCTATCGACGACACAGATCTATACCCGGCTTGACTGGCAGCATCTTGCTACCAGCTATGATGCCGCGCATCCGCGTGCTAAACGCAATAGCCCAAGGAGCAAGCCATGACCACGCTGAAGGCGATTACCTTCGATCTAGACGATACGCTGTGGGATAACCATGGCGTGATGGCACGTACTGAAGAGTGGCACTACCGCTGGCTGCTGGAAGCGCTTGACGCTTGGCGTGCTGTACGCCAGGAGCCTGCCCTAGGGTTAACTCAGGAAGGTGGTGGAAGCGATTATCTTCAGCGCCGACAGCAGTTGGCTAAAGACGTACCGGAGCGGCGGGGCGATTTTACCTGGCTGCGGCTACGCGCCCTAGAGGCGCAGTTAGAGTCCGAAGGACTACCGCGCAGTGCCGCGCTATTGTGGGCGGCGGCAGCGATGAATGAGTTCCATCGCCTGCGTGTTCAGGTGACGCCCCATCCTGAGGCAGCAGGGTTGCTGGCCGCGTTAACCGAGCGCTATCAACTGGCGGCAATCACCAACGGTAATATTCATTTGGCCCGCCAGCCACTGGCTGCTTACTTTCCTGTGGCGATTGCCGCAGGCGAATTATTAGCGCCTAAACCTGATCCCACGCCGTTTCTCACTGCGCTTTCGCGTTTAAACGTGGCCCCCGAATGCGCGATGCACGTGGGTGACTCGTGGCTGGAAGACATATTGCCCGCGCAGCAGCTGGGGATGCACGCCGTATGGGTGTCAGCGGCCACGGATCAAAAACTTCCCCCTCGGGTGCACCGCATTGCCCATATTAAAGAGCTACCCAGCGTGTTGGAGAGATTGGAAAACCAAGCTGTGGAAAGCCATCACTCTGGCGGCGTGTATAGCCACTGATTGAGTTTCTGTGACAGCGTATCGACCCCATCGCGCTTGAGTGAGGAGAATAGCTGTACGGAAACGAGATCTTCCCACTCTTTTAGGCGTGAACGCACTTTTTGTAGCGCAGCGTTGGCAGGCCCTTTCTTGAGCTTGTCTGACTTAGTCAGCAGAATATGCACCGGCATTTCGCGCTGATCGGCATAGTTAAGCATCATCTGGTCAAACTCGGTGAGCGGATGGCGTACGTCCATTAGCAGTACTAAACCGCGAAGGCTAAAGCGGTTGCGTAAGTACTCAGCGAGGTGTTTTTGCCACTCTAATTTGACCGACTCAGGCACCTTGGCGTAGCCGTAGCCTGGCAGGTCCACCAAGCGTCGTGCTTCATCGTTCATGACGCTAAAAAAGTTGATCAGCTGTGTACGGCCAGGGGTGCGCGAGGTGCGCGCTAGTGCATTTTGTTGGGTTAGCGCATTGATTGCGCTTGATTTTCCTGCGTTTGAGCGGCCAGCAAACGCCACCTCTGCACCGGTATCATCCGGGCAAAGCGCCAGGGTGGGAGCGCTAATAATAAAACTGGCAGTGTGGTAGTTCAGCCGAGCGGCTGGGCTATCATGGGGGGTAGACATGGAATTAATCCTGAAAAACGAACATAAAAGCGGTCAGCTCGGCGCACTAATATCTCATTATTGCCTCACTATCACGTACAGTAGGCAGCACGAGAGCGAAGCATGGTACAGAGCGCACGAAGCAGTACCGCGACGAATTACCCCTAAAGCAGACCAGGACTTGCATTCCCGCCGCGGAGGTGATTCGTTATAATGCAAGCGGTTTATATCTGCGACCTGGGGCGCTAGTGTACCATCGCGCTCTAGCCGGCAGCGACCAACGCGATACGTTGTTCGTGTTGGCAGAGCTAACCCTGGTAATTTGTGGAGCCTGGGAAGCGCCCAGGGTGCGTACCAGTCAAACATAAAACGGCATAGTGGAATAGCAATGAGAAAGTTACTGGCAAGCCTAGCAATTACCATGGGCGCCGTTGGCACCGCCCACGCACAAACGGACTACCAAGCCGATGCTGACGCATCTGCTGGTCAAGAGATGGCTCAGACCTGCGCTGCCTGTCATGGGGCACAAGGTATTAGTCCATCGGGTGCCTTCCCTCATTTGGCGGGACAGCAAATGTCTTACCTCGCCAAACAGATTATAGATATTCGTGACGGTAACCGCGTGGTTCCCGAAATGGCCGGTCAGGTAGACGACTACTCTGATCAAGATGCCTGGGATGTGGCGGCATTCTTCGCTGGACAAGAGGCTAACCTAGGCCAGACAGACGACGAAGATGAAGAGCTGTTGGCGCGTGGTGAAGAGCTCTACCGCGCTGGCGATATGTCGAAGGGCATTCCAGCCTGTGCGGCTTGCCATACGCCAACCGGTGTAGGTATTGGCAGCGCCGTGTATCCCGGCATTTCGGGTCAGCATGCCGAATATACCGTGGCAACGCTGCAGGACTTCGCGTCGGGTGACCGCACCAATAGTCCCAATAACGTGATGGGCGATATCGCTTCAAAAATGAGCGATGCCGATATGGAAGCTGTGGCGAACTATTTGTTAGGCCTGAACTAACGGTTTAAAGCGTAAATGCTTACTTATGTTGAACTTGGAACCTCATCTAGTGCTAACCGCGGGGGCTAGATGAGGGAACCCTTGGCAGTATTGCTGGTCTCAGCTTTCGCTTCCCAATGGAGAATTCACGCTATGTTTAAAACGCTAATGGTTGCGGTGGCCGGTTTAGGACTTTCTGTGGCGGTCAATGCCCAGGAACTGGTTGAGGGTCAGCACTATGAGCTGCTCCAATCGCCTGTAGAGACCCACGTTGAAGATGGTCAGATTGAAGTCACCGAAGTGTTCTGGTTTGGCTGCCCGCACTGCTACCGGCTGCAAGAGCCGATTAATGCGTGGTATGAAACGCTGGAAGACGACGTTAGTGTAGAGCATATGCCTGCCACCATGGGTGGTGATTGGAATACCCATGCGACCGCTTTTTATGCGGCTGAATCGTTAGGCATTGGGGACGAACTGCACGCGGATTTCTTTAATGCTATTCATCAGGAAGATCGTTCGCTAACAGAGACTGATGATATCGCCGCCTTCTTCGCCGAGTATGGTGTGAGCGAAGAAGAAGCCAAACAGGCATTGACCGCTTTTAATGTGCGCAGTGACGTCAATAAGGCCAATAGCCGCATGCGTGAAATGCGTTTAATGGGCGTACCTGCCCTGGTGATTGATGGCCGCTTTGTGGTCACGCCTAGCACCGCCGGTAGCCTTGATAACATGCCGCAAATTGCGCAAGCGCTAGTTGAACAGGTGCGTGCAGAGCGCACGGAATAACCGTGTG
Organism: Gammaproteobacteria bacterium; assembly: GCA_023485185.1. The sequence continues at coordinate 8,225 of JAMCZP010000305.1, read as the reverse complement.
GGAGGAAGTGAGGGAAAGTGATGAGCCCACGATGAAAGGCGTTGGATCCTCAACGACAAAGTCGTCGTTACTTGAGGGCGGACACCTGCGTCTGTTGACGTTTAACCTGCAAGTGGGCATCCAAACGTCGGCTTATCATCACTACCTCACTCGTAGTTGGCAGCATTTATTGCCCCATCCGCGGCGCCAGCATCGCCTTGATATGATGGGCGAAGTGCTCAGTCAATTTGATGTGGTGGGGTTGCAAGAGGTTGATGGCGGTAGCTTTCGTTCCAGCCGCGTGAACCAAGTGGAGTATCTTGCCACTAGAGCGGCATTTCCCCACCATTTTCAGCAGTTAAACCGAAACTTGGGGCGTATTGCTCAGCATAGTAATGGCCTGCTCTCGCGTTTAGTGCCCTGTAAAATTGAAGAGCACCGACTGCCAGGGGCAATGCCAGGGCGTGGTGCCATTCATGCGCGCTTCGGTGATGGGCCGGATGCACTGCATATTTTTGTCGCTCACTTAGCGCTTAGTCATCGTGGCCGGGTACGGCAGTTGAATTATTTAAGTGAAATTATTCAACCGCTGCGCCATGTGGTGGTGATGGGCGACCTGAATTGTACGCCAGAGCAGTTGCATGCCCATGAACGGTTTTGTACCTCACTGCCGCTGCACCCAGTTAAACCACTGCTTAGCTACCCTTCCTGGCAGCCTCGCCGTGCGCTTGATCACATTCTACTGTCTCAGTCGCTGGAAGCTGCCGAAGTACGGGTGCTTGACCACCTTTTCTCTGACCATCTGCCAATTGCCTTGGATTTGCCGCTTCCAGCTGCTTGCCTGTTGGCGCTTGAAACGGCCAATACAAAGCAAAACTTATCCAAATAGCCGCGTTTTAAGCCGCTAAAGCAGATCTAATTGGTAGATGGGGATGACGTTCGGCCCAGAATCAGCGATGATTCTGGGCCGTTTTCTTTTCCAGGACATTTTACATGCGCTCCAATGCTCATGAGCCACGGTTACTGCGTTGGCTCGACTGCTTGACCGAGGGAGTGGGCCGGGCCATTGCCTGGCTAGTAGTCATCATGATGTTAGTGCAGTTTGCCATCGTGATAATGCGCTACGCCTTGGGTATACACAGCACCGTGATGCAAGAGTCGGTGATGTACATGCACGCGGCGGTGTTTATGCTGGGTGCCGCCTGGACGCTGCGCCATGACGGTCACGTTCGGGTCGATATCTTTTATCGTCGCTGGTCAGACCGCGGCCGGGCGTGGATCGATTTTTTAGGTACGCTTTTTCTACTTATTCCCGTATCGCTGTTTATTGCCATCAGCAGCTTTCGTTATGTCGCTACCAGCTGGGCCATTATGGAGCGCTCTCCTGATGGCGGCATCCCCGGCGTTTTCCTACTTAAAACGTTAATCCTAGTGATGGTTGGGCTGCTACTGCTGCAGGCCGTTGCGCAGTTGATCCGCCAAGCGTTAATCATTCGTGGCAAGTTGCCCAGTTCATCCCCCGAGCATGAGGAGATCATCTAGTGCTGGCGTCCGTATTAGAATTTATGCCGCTGGTACTGTTTGCTGCGGTGTGTGTGGTACTCATGCTGGGTTACCCAGTGGCCCTGGCGTTAGCGGGCACAGCGCTGGCCTTTGCTGGGATAGGGCTAGCGTTGCAGTCCATGGGCATTCCTGTGCCGTTTGAATCACGCATGATGAGTGCTATGCCCAATCGGCTGTATGGCATCATGACCAACCAAACCCTTTTAGCGGTGCCGTTGTTTGTCTTGATGGGTGTGCTGCTAGAAAAATCGAGATTAGCGGAAGCGCTGTTGGATGCCATGGCCATGGCCCTTGGTGCATTGCGTGGTGGCCTGGGTATCTCCGTGGTATTGGTGGGTATGCTGCTGGCAGCTTCTACTGGGATTGTGGGAGCTACTGTTGTCACTATGGGGCTGCTGTCGTTGCCCACCATGCTTAAGCGCGGCTATTCACCGGCACTAGCGACAGGCACTATCTGCGCGACGGGCACGCTTGGGCAGATTATCCCCCCTTCGATTGCTCTGGTGCTGTTAGGCGATGTGCTTTCTACGGCCTATCAGCAGGCCCAGCTTTCGATGGGGGTATGGAGTCCGAAAACGCTTTCAGTGGGCGATCTGTTTATTGGTGCGCTAGTGCCGGGCCTACTGCTGGTCGTTGCCTATATCGTTTACTTGCTGATGGTTGCGTGGCTGAAACCAAGCGTGGCACCCGCAGCGGATCGTGAAGCACTTAAGGCCGAGCTTGGTCATACGGGGAGTATCTGGCCTCTGCTATTGAAGGGGCTAATACCCCCGGTACTGCTAATTGTTGCTGTGCTTGGCTCGATTTTAGGTGGTTTTGCCACGCCTACTGAAGCATCAGCAGTCGGTGCATTTGGTGCACTTCTGCTGGCAGCGGCCAACCGGCGTTTGAGCCTTTCTATGTTGCGTGAAGTGGTGCGCTCGACCGCTCAGGTCACCAGTATGGTGTTTTTGATTCTGATCGGTGCCGCTCTGTTTTCCCTAGTATTTCGCGCCTATGGCGGTGAAGAGCTGGTAACGCACATGTTTGAAGCGATGCCGGGGGGCGTAATCGGAGCCACCATGGTGGTCATGCTGGTGATTTTCTTGCTTGGTTTTATTCTCGACTTTATTGAAATCACGTTCGTGGTGGTGCCCATTGTTGGGCCGGTATTGCTAGCCATGGGGATTGATCCGATCTGGCTTGGCATTATGATTGCCGTCAATCTACAAACCTCGTTTTTGACACCGCCTTTTGGCTTTGCACTGTTCTATCTGCGCGGTGTTACCCCACAAAGCGTGCCTACCTCGGCTATTTACCGTGGTGTGATACCCTTTATTATCATGCAGCTAGGCATGTTGTTGGCGCTTGCGTTATTCCCTGGGCTCGCCACTTGGCTGCCGTCGGTGATGTAAGGGGGAAGTATGCAACCTATTGCCAATGTGCTTACCATCGCTGGCTCCGACCCTTCCGGCGGTGCGGGTCTACAGGGCGATTTGAAGACTTTTTCTGCGCTCGGCGTATATGGCACCAACGTGATCACTGCGGTGATTGCCCAGAACACCTGTGGTGTGGCGTCGGTGTACCCGGTGTCGCCCCAGGCTATTCGCGAACAGTTAGAGCATTTGCTGGATGATGTGGCACTGGACGCGGTTAAAATCGGTATGGTCGCTAGCCGTGAAGTCGCTGAGGTCATTGCCGATGTGCTGCGCCAGCGCCGCCCGCGCTGGATTGTGCTCGACCCGGTGATGGTCGCTAAAAGTGGCGATATTCTAGTCAATGATGAAGGCATTCGAGCGGTACGCGATATTCTAGTGCCGCTGGCTGATGTGATAACGCCGAATCTACCGGAAGCGGCGGTGCTGCTTGATTCGCCATCGCCCGATAGCTTAGACGCCATGGAAGCCATGTTGCCGGGTTTAACCCGGCTGGGAGCGCCCTATGTGGTGCTTAAAGGCGGCCATCTGCGCGGCGCAACCTGCCCAGATCTGCTGGCAATGCCAAACGGTCATCAGTGGCTGCCAGCTTCGCGCATTGACACCGATAATTTGCACGGCACCGGCTGTGCGCTCTCTTCAGCGATCGCCGCTTGCCTGGCGAAGCTACCGTTGGATGCCAACGCTGATGCACCGAAGGCCGCGATTAGCGATGCCAAGCAGTGGCTGCATGCAGCGTTAGAAGCCAGCGCGCGGTTAAATGTAGGTAAAGGGCGCGGCCCGGTGCACCATTTTCACGCTTGGTGGTAATTTGGTTTATTGCATTTAGGTAGCAGGTAGCTTGCGAGAAAGCGTATTGCACACCATGCTAAGGAGTGTTTGCTTAACGGCTTATAAGGCTGAGTTGCTCAGCCGAGGAGCGTTTCGCCATGCCCCGCACTATCCCAAGAACTATCCCAAGAACTATCCCAAGAACTATCCTATTTGCCACCGATCTCTCCGCTGAAAATCGTGCTGCCTTTGCCCGCGCCCTACGGCTAGCTTACGCCCAGGGCGTTCAGTTAGACGTACTGCACGTACTGGATCCGTATCTACCGCGGCATGTGCTGTTGGATGTAGAGCGCGCGGTGGTAGAAGATATCACCGCTACCTTGACGGACCTGCGCGAAGACTACGCTCTCGAAGCGCCGAAAACGTTAATTCAAACGGTGGCTGGCTCCCCCCATGTTGAGATTGTCCGTGAGGCCCACGAGCGCAATGCTGAACTGATTATTCTCGGCATGCATCGTAAACGTGGTCAGAAAGACCTGCTGGCGGGCACCACAGTAATGCGTGTGCTGCGCAGTGCCCCTTGCCCGGTGGTGGTTTCCTCTTATCAGCCAACCCAGTCCTGGCAGCATATTTTGGTGCCTATCGATTTTTCGCTGACCGCCCGGCATACCTTAAAAGAGGCCCTGATCCGCTTCCCCGAAGCGACGCTAACGCTACTGCACGCCTGGACCCTGCCCGGCGAACGTGAGCTTGGCTCGCAAGCCTATTACGCCCAGTGGCGTGAGCATGAAGTGCTACGTTTGCGTGAACAGTTGACCAGCGAAGTTGATAGCCTGATGCGCGAGCTAGATGGTGTACCTGACATTGAGCTGGTGCTAGAACAGGGAGCACCCTGCGAAGTGCTGCAAGCCTATATGAAACGCCACACACCAGACCTTGTGATGATCGGCAGTCGTGGTCAGCTTCATCACACCAGCCAAGTAACCGAAATGCTACTTAGTGAACCCCACTGCGATCTTATGCTATGCCGTGCGTGGTGAAGATAATAAGTATTTCCTTAGGCTATTTTCTGGGTAAATCGGACTGCATCTCACTTAGCTGCATGCAAAGCGGGAGTTAGCCTTTGAATAGGAAAAATCGGCCTAGCAGCGCTACACTGGCGATTTGTTAGCGCAGGAGAGGCACCTTGAAAGCATTGATTCAACGGGTGAAGCGCGCAAGCGTGGAAGTGGATAGTAACATTGTCGGCAGCATTGATCACGGGCTGCTGGCATTGGTAGGGGTTGAGAAACACGATGACGCGGCCACCGTGGAAAAGCTGCTGCATAAGCTGCTCCATTACCGTGTATTTAGCGACGCTGATGGCAAAATGAATCAAAACCTGCAGCAGGTTAACGGTGGGCTGCTGCTTGTCTCGCAGTTCACCCTCGCCGCAGATACCCGCAAAGGGCTGCGGCCGAGTTTCTCCAGTGCGGCTCCCCCCGCCCAGGGAGAGGAGCTTTTTGATCTACTGGTAAGTCAAGCGCGCGCTACTTGGCCGAACGTGGCCACCGGTGAGTTTGGCGCCGATATGCAGGTGGCGCTGGTCAACGATGGTCCGGTGACGTTTTTGCTGGAAAGCTAGTGGGCCTTACGAGGTTTAGCTAACCGTTTCTTCGCTGGCCAGTAGCTCGGCTTCCATTGTCTCTAGCGCCTCTTCGGCGCTGAGCCACTGCCGTTCCGACTCATCCAGGCGCGCTTTAATCTCCGCTTGTAGGCTCAGTGTCTTGGTCAGTTCGGCTTTACGGGCGCTATCGGTGTAGAGCTCAGGGTCAGCCAGCACTTGTTCTACATTTTCCAATTCCAGCTGGGCCTTTTCCATGGCCTTTTCGGCTTGGTCGCGTTGCTTTTTCAGCGGGCGTAACTTTTCGCGCAGTTCGGCGGCTGCTTTACGGGATGCTTTGCGCGCTTCGCGACTGTCTCCACTGGGTTGCTGGCTCTGGCGCTCGGCTTTTTCACCGCGTGAGTCGCGCCGACTCTCTTCCAGGCGCGCTTTAAGCCAAACCCGATAGTCCTCCAAATCACCATCAAAAGGTTCCACCCGGTTATCGGCGACGCGCCAGAACTCATCAACCGTGGCGCGCAATAAGTGGCGATCGTGGGAGACCAGAATAACGGTGCCTTCGAAACTTGCCAGCGCCTGGGTCAGCGCCTCGCGCATCTCTAAGTCCAGATGGTTGGTGGGCTCATCAAGCAACAGCAAATTGGGTTTCTGCCAGGCAACTAGCGCTAGGGCTAAGCGGGCTTTTTCACCGCCAGAGAAGCTCGCCACTTGGCCAAAGGCGTCATCGCCCTTAAAGCCAAAGCCACCCAGGAAATTGCGTATATCCTGATCGCTAGCGGAGGGAGAAAGGCGCTGAACGTGCACAAATGGGGTCGATGAAATATCCAGGCTCTCTAACTGATGCTGTGCAAAGTAGCCAATCGCCAAGTGTTCGCCGGGCACACGCTTGCCATTCAGTAGCTCAAGCTCGCCGGTAAGTGACTTAATTAACGTCGATTTACCTGCGCCATTGGGACCTAGCAGGCCAATACGGCTACCAGGAAGCAGCGTGATGTTAACGTTATCCAACTGAACATTATCGCTGCTCTCTTCGTCACCCACGCTGCCTGCTTTACCGCGATAGCCAAGCTGGGCTTGATCTAGCACCAGCAGTGGCCGCGAGGTTTTTTCAGCGGCAGGCAAGGTAAAGTGGAAGGGGGAATCAACGTGAGCAACAGCGATATCCTCCATCCGCTCAAGCATTTTGACCCGGCTCTGTGCCTGCTTGGCTTTGGTTGCCTGAGCCTTAAAGCGGGCGATGAAGCGCTCAATCTCTTCCCGGCGTGCCTGCTGTTTGGCAGCTTCGGCCTGCTGCAAGGCAAGCTTTTCGGCACGGGTACGTTCAAACTGTGAGTAATTGCCGCGGTAAAGCTCCAGCTTTTGATGATGCATATGCACGATGTGATCGCACACTGCGTCCAAAAAATCGCGGTCGTGAGAAATAAGCAGCAGAGTGCCGGGGTAGCGGGTTAACCACTGCTCTAGCCACAGTAAGGCATCCAGATCCAAGTGGTTGGTAGGCTCATCCAACAGCAGTAGATCGGAGGGCATAAACAGCGTGCGGGCAAGATTGACTCGCATCCGCCAACCACCCGAAAAGGCAGAAAGCGGGCGGGTGAGGTCTGTCTGCACAAAGCCCAGTCCCACCAGCAGCTGTGCCGCACGTGACTCTGCGCGATAGCCATCCAGGGTTTCGATTAAGCCATGCAGTTCAGCCTCCCGGTGGGCTTCCCCCGCTTCACGGGCAGCCAGCAAGTCTGCCTCCGCTTGGCGCAGCGCGATATCGCCATCCAGTACATACTCAATAATGGGGCGGTCGAGAGCGTCTACTTCCTGGGCCATGTGCGCAATGCGCTGGCCGCCGCTCATCTCAATATCGCCCTGGTCGGGCCCAAGCTCGCCCAGCAATAGTTTAAACAGGCTCGACTTACCGGCGCCGTTTGCCCCGATAATGCCGGCCTTGACCCCGTTATTTAGGGTAACGTCCGCGTTGTCGAGTAGCGTTTGCGTGCCGCGTTGCAGGGCGACTTGGCGCAGTGCGATCATGCCTTCTCCCGAAAAAAGTGGGTCATACGATGCGAGATTCAATTGCGCTTGATTCTACCCGATTGCAGCGGCTACAGCAGATATCACTGTGGGATTTTGCACTTTCGCTGTACGCCATGCCGGGCGTTGAGGCTGCATGCCTGACGCTGCAAGATGAGAACGACGTGGATGTGTGTGAGTTGCTGTTTCACTGTTGGCTCTATTCCTGCGGCTTGGAAGTGATCCCAGCAAAGGTGATGACGATACGCAGGGAGCGTTGCCAATGGCAGCAGCACGTAACAGAGGTATTGCGCGGATTACGCCGTGATTTAAAAGCCTCAGCGGCTGCCAGTGAGTCAGTTGCAACACTGCGCCAGACGATCAAACAAGCTGAGCTAATGGCCGAGCGTGAGAACCTTCAACGTTGGCAAGGGTGGATTTTGACATCCCTAAACAGTGAGCAAAAACTAAGAAATAGAGATGAAAAAACGCCAAACGCCGCGATATGGTTGCGAAAACAGCTGTTTATAACCGATGAAGAGGGTGTGGCTAAAGAAGCTAGCAAAATGCCAGCAGCGTCACTTCAGGCACTGCAAACGGTTGCTTGCCAGCTTGACCCTCACCAAGTAGCGCGCTAGCCTGAAATTAGGCTAATTTTAAGCTGACTTTAAAACATCAAGCATTATTGGGTTCACCGCGAGTAGCCAAGTGTGGCATGGCTGCCTGCTAGCAACACCGTTAGTAACAACAGGCTAGTAACAACAGTTAGCGAACATCTGTTAGGGTAAAACGATAGCAAAATAGCAGTGTGGCGTTGAGAAGCGCATAAGCTGAACTGGTTTATAAAGCTAGATTTTAAAACAGGCTGATTTTTCGAAACAGGTAGTTGC
>JAMCZP010000178.1 GCA_023485185.1 Gammaproteobacteria bacterium | reverse complement strand
CGCCATGCCTAGCTACTTGATTCATGGCACCAATCGCCCAGACGGCGTGGGTATGCGCGCCAGCCGTGGCTGTATCCGTATGTATCCCGAAGATATTGCCTCACTATATGACCGCCTGCCTAGCGGTACTCAAGTTAATTTGATGGATGCGCCTTTTAAAGCGGGCTGGGCTGAAGACGGCACGTTATTTGTTCAGTCATTCCCACAGTTGGAAGAGAACGTTGGCGACTTCGAGCCAATGCTCAACGCACTTGAGCGGGTAACGGCGCTGACTGAAGATCAAGTTGAGATTGACCCAGAACAGGTCAAACGCGCCGTAGAAGCGCCAAACGGCCAGTTCATTGCCCTACACGGCCCCCAAGCACCACAGCCCGAGCCTGAGCCCGTAGAGCTATTTAACGAGGTGGAGCTTAACGCGGCAGCACCCAGCACTGAAGAAGAAGCCTGATCTGCTACTTGAAGTGAGAAACTCTTCTTGCGTAACTAACATAAGTAACAAAAAACCCCGCCGAGGCGGGGTTTTTTGCGTAGCTACAACATATATAACTATCATATGCATAACTACTTACAGCAACCGCTGAGAGAGCCAAAGGCTCCCCAGCAGCTCCAGGCAGAATTACTTCTGCATGGAACGCTGGAACATGCGGTTCATTTCTTCACGGTTCTGCTCAGACATCTGCAGAGCAGCCTGCGCATCGCGCTGGGCTTGGTTAGCAGTGTTCATAGCCTGTGAAGCCATGCTGCGAGCTTCTGCAGCGTCAGCCTGTGCAGATTCAGCAGTCATGCGAACTTCTTCCAGAGCACTGGTAGAAGCACAACCAGCCAGAATTGCCAGAGAAGCGGCAGCAGCAGTCATTTTCAAAGTGTTTTTCAGAGTCATAGTGTTCTCCTTGAGTCGTCCTTGGGTACTACATTAAGGGTATGACAAAGGTAAGGCTAAGTGCTTAGCTTAAATTTGTCTACCTGCGGTGCAGGTTCTCTACTGCGACTTGCGCCGTGAGGCACGTAAGTCAAACGCTGTTTTATAATAGACCACAGCGGTTGTCTATAGCCACTAGAATAAAACCTAAAACTTCCTTCAACGGCGCTAGCTTAACGGATCACTACACGGGTGCCAACACCCACTAGCTCAGCTAAGCGATCAATTTGTTCGTTGGTCACGGCTACACAGCCCTGAGTCCAGTGATGACGCCCATGAATATCAGGATCTGCCCTACCAAGCCCATGTATGCCGATCGCCCCGCCAAGTGCCGTATTCTGCGGCGGATAGCCATTACGTCGATAATAATCGAAGTAGTTTTCATAGTCAGCTTGAGAATAGATGCCTTTCTCTAACGCCATACGCGCATGCGGTGGTGTTGGGTAATCTATACTCATAAAAATTCGCCATTGGCTTTCGTAATTAAAACGATTGATACGAAATTCACCTAATGGAGTCACATTTCCACCGCGAATACGCTGCGTTTTAGCCCCTGAGCGCCCTAAAGAAATAGGCGCAAACCGCTCGACTAATTCATTGCCACGGAAAACACTTAATGCCGCCTCTTGATCGTCAACCAATACCCATAATTCGTTGCTATGCCGTGGAACATGTGCCCGGGTTAGCAGCGTCTCAATTAAATCAGGGGAACTGGTATAAGTCGGCGTATTGACAGCAGCACTGGCAACAGCTGGCAAACTTAGCGCCATGGCTAAAAAACGGCGGCGATTGACAGGAATCATGGTAGCTCTCGAAACAAGTTAACCTGTGGTTGAGCGGCTAGGCGTATCTGGTGGCATTTATACCTTATTCCCACTGGCGCCGTTAGCAATTTCGTCATCTGCGTGACACACAGTAAGTTTAAGGGACACATACAGGCTGTTAGTTGGCGTAAATACATCAATTATTTTGCAATCCTTGCATTGTTACCACTCCAAGTTGGTTTCACGTAGAGCGCCGATTTCACGTTTTGCCGCGAGCAAGTTTTCCAGCAATTCGTGCCGCAAGGCCACTTGGCTACCAACGGCAATCATCGCTGAGTTTTGTACAGCCCGGCGTGCAGCACCCTCACTACTGTGCAGGCGCTCTAACTGCATCGTCAACCACTGCAACCAGCTTTCAGGCTGCTCTTTTAAGTCGCGCAAGCGCTGCAGCTCAGCTAGCCCAGGGCCGTCATGGGCTAGCAATACCTGCCAGCGCTGTTCATCTAAACGCGCATGCTCTGTCACTTCACGCAGCAGTGACGACAACGCCAGCTCAAAGAGCGCCAAGGCGCTCTCTTCCAATGCCATTTGACGAGCAGCAGCATGCTCATCATCGCCTGGGGGGATAGTTACAAGCAGCTCAGCTTGATAAAGCAGTTGATTGGTGCGCGAACGAGAACTCACTTACGCTTATCCTCCACATGCCATTTGCCGCCATCAAACACAGCTTTCCAGCCCGTGGCCTTGCCTTCTTCATCGGTCATCACGAACTGCTCTTTACTCTTGCGTGAATAACGGATTTGAGCAGGGCGACCATCTGGGTCTTCACTGGGTGCTTTGAGAATAAAGTGATACTTCTCCGGCAGCTCGTCGGCGTGCGCTTTCAGCTCCTTCACCAGCGGTGGCCGAGTTTCGCGGTTTTTAGGGAATTTGCTCGCCGCCAGGAATAGACCGCTAGCACCATCACGCAGCACGTAATGATCCTCCACTTTTTGACACGCCAATTCAGGCATGGGAATCGGGTCCATTTTCGGCGGCGCCACTTCACCACTCCGCAACAGTTTACGAGTATTTTTACACTCACTGTTGGTGCAGCCAAAGTATTTGCCAAAGCGGCCTGACTTTAACTGCATCTCAGAACCGCACTTGTCGCACTCGATCACCGGGCCATCGTAGCCCTTGATTTTGAACTTGCCACTTTCTATTTCATAGCCATCAC
>JAMCZP010000135.1 GCA_023485185.1 Gammaproteobacteria bacterium | reverse complement strand
GCAGGTGCCAATGCCCGTTTGGGGGAAGGCGATTATTTAGTGGCTGAAGCCGATGAGTCTGACGCCTCGTTTTTGCATTTACAGCCGATGGTGTCAATTGTTACCAATATTGATGCTGACCATATGGCAACCTACGGCGGTGATTTTGAACGCTTAAAAAGCACTTTCATTGAGTTCCTGCATAATTTGCCGTTCTATGGCCTAGCCGTACTGTGTATTGATGACCCGCATGTGCGGGTGCTGTGTGAGCAGGTCAAACGCCAGTTTGTGACCTATGGCTTTGATAGCGACGCTGATTACCGGATTGTGGATTTTGCTCAGCAGGAAGGAGAGGTGTCATTTACCGCCCTGCGTCCTGGCAAAGTAGCGCCGTTAAATGTCCGCTTGGCAATGCCGGGTCGCCATAACGCGTTAAATGCAATGGCAGCGATTGTGGTGGCAACTGACGCGGGTGTAAGCGATGCAGCCATATTGAGTGGCCTGGCTGGCTTTGCCGGTGTGGGGCGCCGCTTCCAGGTGCATGGTAACTTTGCCGCCCCTCACGGGGGCGGAGATATTATGCTAGTCGATGATTATGGCCACCACCCGCGTGAGGTGGATATGGTTATCCAGGCCGTTCGTGCCGGTTGGCCTGAGCGCCGTTTAGTCATGCTTTACCAGCCCCATCGGTATAGCCGCACCCGCGATTTATACGAAGATTTTGTGCGGGTTCTTTCGCAAGTCGATACGCTGGTATTGCTTGACGTGTATAGCGCCGGTGAAGCGGTTATTCCAGGGGCTGAAGGTAAAACGTTGGCAGGCTCTATCCGTCAACGCGGTGAAGTAGACCCACTGTTTGTCGAGCATAAGCAAGAGCTACCTACCCTACTAGCTAATGTGTTAAGGCCTGGCGATATCTTAATTACCCAAGGCGCTGGCGATGTTGGTGGTATTTCCCTTCGTTTGGCGCAGGCGCAATTAATAATGAAAGAGGTGGAGCTATGACCACTGAAATGGCTCAAGCCCAACAGTTCGGAAAAGTCGTTGTTGTTTACGGTGGAACCTCCGCTGAGCGAGAGGTGTCGCTTAAAAGCGGTGCCGCGGTGCTTGAGGCACTTCAGCGTCAGGGCGTGGATGCCTATGGTTATGATCCACGTGATAATGGTTTAGTTGGCTTAGAGCAGTTGAGTCCTGATATCGTGTTTGTTGCTCTACACGGGCGCGGTGGTGAAGACGGAACGCTGCAGGGCGCATTAGAGCTACTCAATATTCCTTATACGGGTAGTGGCGTGCTGGCCTCTGCGCTGGGGATGGATAAGCAGCGTACCAAACAGGTATGGAGCGCTGTCGGGCTGCCTACCCCAGAAAGCATTATGTTGGATGCTGACGCTGATTGGTCAGCAGTAGTAAACCAACTGGGATTGCCATTAATTGTTAAGCCCGTTCATGAGGGCTCTACGCTGGGTATCAGTATCGTTAAAAGTCAGGCGGCGCTTGAGTCGGCATACCATGAAGCGGCACAGTTTGATGCACGGGTGATGGCGGAGCGCTTCGTGGTCGGTGAGGAGTATACCGTTGCACTATTAGGCAACCAGGTCTTACCCGCTATTCGCGTGGAGGTGCCCGGTGGGTTCTACGACTATGAAGCCAAATATATTTCCAATACCACGCAGTATCATTTGCCCAGTGGTTTGCCCAGCGATCAAGAGGCCGAGCTCGCACTACTATGTCAACAAGCGTTTACAGCTGTTGGTGGAGTAGGGTGGGGGCGCGTTGATGTGATGCGTGATAACCGAGGGCAATTTTGGCTGATAGAAGTCAACACCGTCCCTGGTATGACCGATCATAGCTTAGTGCCCCAGGCCGCTGCACATGCAGGCATTGGTTTCGATGATCTTGTGATGCAAATACTCACCACCGCAGGCGAGCAGTTCAGCGCATGAAAAAGCGTAACGCTTGGCTGGGGCTCATCCTGCTAGCATTACTGATGGGGGCGGGTAGTCGTGCGCTTTGGCTTTGGCTGGATCGCCCGATTGAGCGGGTCTCCATTCGTGGCGAGTGGGAGTATGTCAGCGCCGATTATTTGCGTACTCAGCTTGCTCCGCTAGTAGTTGACGCTACTTGGTTATCAGCAGACCTAGGTGAGCTGCGCGATCGTGCACTCCAGATCGGTTGGTTAAATGAAGTGCGGATTTCGCGCGAATGGCCAAATGCGCTAGTATTTGAGCTGATTGAGCAAGTGCCGGTGGCACGCTGGAATGATGACTTCTTGCTTAATCCTCAAGGGGAGCCTTTTGCTTTTGCACCGCTTACTCCACCGTCGGGCCTTCCCGACTTAGCAGGCCCGGTGGGAAGCAGCGAAGAGGTGCTGCGTTACTATCATCGTCTTGACCCCCACTTTGAACAACTTTCGCTTCAACTTACCCAGCTGCGCCTGGAGCCCCGCGGCGCTTGGCGGCTGCAGCTCAATGATGGCGCTTGGGTAATGCTGGGGCGGCGCCAGCATGAAGTCCGTTTGGCGCGCTTATCCGCTTCATGGCAAAGAGAGCTATACCGACTTGGGGAGCAGATTCGCTATATTGATCTGCGTTACCCTAATGGCGTTGCTGTTGCTTGGCATGGAGAAAGTGAATTTGATGTGCAAGATGAGTAACAGTTGTATTACTTGATGCAAATAAGGTGTAAAAGTAAGTGGTCGCCCTCAGTGAAAAAGCCAATAATCGGCTTTAATTTGCTTTCAAAGCCTAATATTGTAGGTTGGGGCTAGTCGTATTCCGACTATTGTTTCTATACTATGGGCCATGCAAAAGGTTAAGTGATTTTTTAATTCGACTATTTGTACTTAGCCAGTATCTGAAAATACTACTGATTATTTCGGGTTGTGCGCCGTAATTGTTAAACATTGGATTAAGCACCTCCCTAACTCTAT
>JAMCZP010000344.1 GCA_023485185.1 Gammaproteobacteria bacterium | reverse complement strand
TGTGGCACGTTTGATCTTAATGACCCAGGTAGAGAATGAGCGTGCCCAGCACCTTTATGAGTCATTGGGCTGGCAGCGCAACACTGCTTTTTACGGTTACCTGCTGGATGTTAAATAGGGGAAAACGGCTGCAGCTGTTCACATCAGTGATGTTGCTAAAAGTGACAGGCCCAGCGACGCTGGGCCTGAAGCATAACGAATCAAGCGTTGCTTAACTTACGCGCTCGGTGCAGGTTTTCAATAGTATTCACGCATGCCTGGGCAGCTTCTTTGCCTTTGGAAACAAAGTGCTGAGTATAGAAGTCGTGATGGGTGCTGTGCTCATGGAAGTGGTGGGGCGTTAATACGACGGAGATCACTGGCACTTGGGTGTCTAACTGTATGCGCATCAATCCATCGATGACCGCATGAGCCACGAAGTCGTGGCGATAAATACCCCCATCGACCACAAAACCTGCGCCAACAATCGCGCCATACCGGCCACTCTCTGCCAGTACTTTTGCTTGTAAGGGAATTTCGTAGGCGCCGGAAACGGTAAACGTGTCCACTTGCTCGGCATGAAGGCCGCAGCGCTCTACTTCGGTGATGAAAGCTTCATACGCCTTCGTAACGATATCGTGATGCCAATGGCCCATAATAAACGCAATGCGTTGAGAGGTGGTGTGGGTCGAAAGCGTCAGCGGAAATGTCTGATTCATGGTCATTCTCTTGGTTAAGTTGTACCAGAATCAGGGCATGCGGAACCGTTCGTCAGGCAAACGTAAAAAGTGGCTTAAGCCACTTTTTTTAAGTTGCATGTCTAGGGTGCCGTTCTCTTTCATCCGGACTATCACCGTCGGCTTCGGTTTTTCACCGAATCTGCTGACCTCAAGAAACCATAAGAAAAAACGATAATCTTGAGCGCTCGCGGGCTTAGATAACCAGCTGGATTAGCTGGCATCATCACCGCCGGTGGGGACTTTCACCCCGCCCTGAGAACTTTGCTGAATAACAGCTCGGCTATTTTACGCTTATTCTAAGCGCCTAGCCATGAAGGTGTTGTAATCTTTGACGGCTCGCGCTGCAGGATGACCTCGCCATGGCGTACCGAAAGGAGCACTTCACCTTGGGTGCGTAGCACGCTGTAGTCATCTTCACCCTCCAGCAGATTGAAGCTGGCGGGCTTGCCTACCTCAATGCCGTAACGCGCTTCAATATTCATGGTGCGGGCGCTGTTATCGGTTATTAAGGACAATGCCTGGCTGAAATCCTGATAACCCATCATTTGGCAAATATGCAGGCCAAAATCCAGCGTTCTTAGCAGTTTCCCGTTACCCAATGAGTACCAAGGGTCGAAAATGGAGTCTTCGGCAAAGCAGACATTTATGCCCGCTGCGTTTAGCTCTTTAACACGCGTCACGCCGCGTCGTTTTGGATAAGTGTCAAAGCGGCCCTGCAGGTGAATGCTTTCAGTGGGGCAGGAGACAAAGTTGATGCCTGAGCGCTTGAGCAGTAGGAAAAGCTTGGAGCAGTAGGCATTATCATAAGAGTGCATCGCCGTGGTGTGGCTAGCGGTAACGCGGCTGCCTAAATCGTGAAACAGTGCTTCGCAGGCCAATACTTCGAGAAAGCGCGAGTTGGGGTCGTCGATTTCATCGCAGTGTACGTCTACTAAACGGTCATACTTGATAGCCAGCTCGATGACTCGCTTCATGGAAGCCACCCCTAGCTCGCGGGTATATTCAAAATGCGGGATGCCGCCAACAACATCAGCGCCAATTTCCAGCGCTTCTTCCATCAGCCTGTCACCGCCGGGGTAAGAGAGAAGGCCATCCTGTGGGAAGGCAACCACCTGAATATCAATCTTATCCTTCAGTTCATCACGTAGCGCGCACAGGGTTTTCAAACCAAGAAGACTGGGGTCACTGGTATCGGCGTGGGTGCGCACGAATTGAACCCCGTTTCCAATTAACAAATTAAGCGTTTTCAGTACCCGCTCGCGAATATCGGCTTCGGTGAGCAGTGGCTTACGCTCGCCCCAACGCTCAATCCCTTCAAATAGCGTGCCGCTCTGGTTCCAGCTGGGTTCGCCAGCAGTCAGGGCAGCATCCAGATGAATATGGGGTTCGATAAAAGGCGCGCAAATGAGTTTAGCGCCCGCATCAATCTGCCCTTCACTCACCGTTTGCGGGGCATCTTGTAAGATAATCGCTGTAAAAATGCCGTTTTCAATCTCGAGTCGGTAAAGCTCGGGGCGCTGGCGTAAGCGGGCGTTAATAATCTGCATGCGCATATAAACAAGGCTCACTTATGGTTTGGCGATGGAAGGTTGGCTATCGCTCAGCGTAGCGTGGTTTACGCGAAGCAGCACGGCGTAGCTGCCCGCTGCCACCGCGACCCCTACCAATGGCGGTAGTAAAGGGGAGAAGTACGCCGCTCCCGCGCCTAACGCATAGGCGGCTAAACCTCGGCGGTTGAAGTCGGGTAATTGGGCGAAGGCCAATGCGGGGTAGCAGCCTTTATGTTTGAGCCAGAAATCCGCCATGATGACACCACCCATGGGCGGAATAAAAGTGCCCAGCAGTACCAGAAAAGGGATTAGCAAGTTGTACATGCCGCCTACCGCTAGCACGGTGCCAATGGCTGCTCCGCCGACTGTTACTAAGCGGCGTTTTTCGGTGCGCAGCAAATTGCAGCCCGCCACGGCGAAGTTATAGATAGTGTTATCTTGAGTGGTCCAAATTTTTAGAAACAGCATTAGCACGGCGATGGTGACAAACCCCTGTGCGATCAGTACATCCACGATATCCGCCTGCTGATAAATCATGCTGCCTAGTGCGCCGGTCAGCACCATTAAGCCGTTACCCACGAAGAAGGCCGACATTGTCGCGATAACCGCAATTTTGGGCGTTTTCGCAAACCGACTCCAGT
>JAMCZP010000180.1 GCA_023485185.1 Gammaproteobacteria bacterium | reverse complement strand
TAAATCAATGCACGTTTAAATAATCGCGTGCCTAACCCGCGCAGAAATCCATTCAGATACCAGCACGGTGACAAAGATCATCAAAAATATAACGCTGACCTGATCCCAGGCGAGGCTATTGATTGACGCGTTCAGCTGCAGGCCAATACCACCAGCCCCCACCAACCCTAATACCGTCGATTCGCGGATATTAATATCCCAACGATAGACGCTGATGCCAGCAAAGGCGGGCATCACCTGTGGCAGCACGCCGTAATTCATTACCTGCATACGGCTCGCGCCGGTAGCACTAATCGCTTCAACGGGGGTGGGGTGGATCTCTTCAATGGCCTCATAAAGCAGCTTGCCCACAAAGCCAATCGAACGCAGGGCAATGGCGATAATCCCCGCTAACACACCCGGGCCTAAAATGGTTACTAATAACATCGCCCAGATAAGCGAATTGATAGAACGTGATGCCACAATCACCATGAGTGCCACGCTGCGTACCAAGGGGTGGGGCGTGGTATTACGAGCGGCCAAAAAGGCCACCGGAAATGCCATCATGATGCCAATCAGCGTACCCAGTGTGGCGATATTGAGGGTGTCCCACATCGGCTTCCACAGCACATTGGCGTACTCCCAACGCGGCGGCATCATGCGGCTGATTAAGTCACTGCCTTGGCGACCAGCATCCTCGACAAACACCCACATGGTGTTGTCGGAAATTGTTTTCCAGCAAAGTAGAAACAGGCTAATCCCCGCCAGCCAAGCGGCGTATTGCAGCCACTGTGCACGCGTGGTGCGGCGCCGCCATACCGGCAGACCCTGCGATGAAGTTGAAACAGGCATTGAATGTCTCCACAAATGTCGGGGCCAGACATGACGGGCCCAGGCGGGCGTTACTGGGTCCAGCGACGGACATGGCTTGAGCTGTACTCGCACAGCAACACAATAGCGATAATGATCAGCAAAATAGCCGCCGAGGTATCGTATTCGTAGCGGCTGATAGAGGTATTCAGCGTGGCTCCAATACCGCCGGCACCGACAATGCCGATCACCGCCGACTCTCGGAAATTGATATCTAGGCGATAGACTGAAAGCCCAATTAAGCGTGGCATAACCTGAGGCTGAACGGCTTGGTTAATGGTTTGCAACCAACTTGCGCCGGTGGCGCGCACGGCTTCCACCTGGCGCCAATCCAGGTCTTCAATATCTTCCGCCAATAGCTTGGCCATAAATCCAATCGTGGCAAACGCCAGCGTTATCATCCCGGCCAACGGGCCAAAGCCGAACATCACCACGAAGAGAATGGCGATAATGATCTCTTGGAAGGTACGCGACACGGCGATGATGCTGCGGCACACAAAATAGATCGGCAGCGGTGAAATATTACGCGCCGCTCCTAAACCCACCGGTATGGCTAGCAGCACCCCAATCACTGTCGAGGTAAGCGTCATGGTTAAGCTTTCCAACAAACCATTAACGATGTCTTTCTGGCGGCTAACAAAGTCGGGCTGCATAAACGCGCCCAAAAAGTTAACCGCTCGGCCAGCACCTTCGGCTACCCGCGCCCAGTTAACGTCTACCGTAGAGAGCGCCAGTATCAAATAAACTACCGTCGCAATAGCAATCCCCCAGCGTAAGCGTGGATCTTGTATCAACGGTAGCCGTCGCCACTGGCCTTGCTTAGCCGCCTGCTGGCGCCGTTCGGCCAATGAATCCGCCGCGTTCATCGCGCGCCTCCTGCCGACAATATTGGCAATACATCGCCAGGCTGTACTGCACTAGCGGATGTTTTCGCCACGCTCTCGTCTTCATCTACCGGTTCAGGGGTAGTGTCCCACTCCTCTTCGCCGTAGATCGTGGTGAGCATGTCGCTATCAAGCTCACTGGGGAGACCATCAAAAACGATTTTTCCTGCGCGCAGACCGACAATACGGTCAGCAAACTGCTGAGCAAGTGCCACATCATGAATATTAATAATTGCGGCTAGGTCCCGCTCAGCGCATAGCTCGCGTATCAAGCGCATGATCTGGCGTGAGGTTTTTGGGTCCAGGCTAGCGGTGGGTTCATCTACCAATAGCAACTTGGGGCTTTGTAGCAGGGCGCGTGCAATACCCACCCGCTGCCGTTGCCCGCCTGACAACGCATCGGCACGCTTATCAATCGCGTGGGGTAGGCCCACTCTCTTTAATAACCGGAAGGCTTCGACGACCGCTTCCTGAGGATAGCGGCGTAAAAAGCTGCGCCAAAACCCTACGTAACCAAGCTGACCGGATAAGACGTTCTCCATCACGGTTAAGCGGTCAACCAGCGCATACTCCTGAAAAATCATGCCCATAGCACGACGTGCATGGCGCAACTTTTGGCCTGTGAGCTTGGTGAGCTCCGTCCCTTCCAAACGAATACTGCCTTGCGTCGGCTCAACCAGCCGGTTTACACAGCGGATTAGTGTGCTTTTACCTGCGCCAGACGGCCCAATTAACGCCATCACCTGCCCTTTAGGCAGAGATAACTCAATATCACTTAGCGCGCGGTCCCCAGTGGGGTAGCGCTTGCCTACGCCGCTTAGTGTCAACATATACCCACCTCGTATGTATAGCTTAACGGCCAGAAGGGAAGCCCTCCTGGCCGAACAAAACGTGTTGGCTCAGCGATTAATCGCAGTCGTAGGTCACGCCGGTGGCATCGGCGATGGTGCGAATGACCGACCAGTTTTCTTCATAGGAAATGGGAATAAACTGGGATTCACCGGAGTTTGCAAACTCAGCTTCAAGAGCCGTACCTTCCCAGTCGTAGCTAAAGAAGGCGTCTTGAATGCTCTGGGCAAGCTCAGGGGTCAGGTTATGTGCTAAACCGTAAGCGGTAGTGGGGAAGGTTTCCGACGTATAAATAATCTCGTAATCACCTTCGTTAACAACACCGCGGGCGATCATCCGAGTCCCTACGGAGTTAGCAATCGCTGCTGCTTCATAGTCTTT
>JAMCZP010000080.1 GCA_023485185.1 Gammaproteobacteria bacterium | reverse complement strand
GCAGCACATGAGCATCTAGCCCTAGCGCCCAAAGAATAAACGCATCTTGCCGTGCGGTGTCCCGCCAAGCTTTGAAGCGGCCAGATGCGCCGCCGTGCCCGCTGCTCATATCGGTACGCATCATTACTGGTGCGGACCCTTGCTGTTGCTGTGACACTAGTGCATAAAACTTAGCAGGTTCCCAATAGCTTACCCGGGTATCAAACCAACTGCCTTCAATCCACAGGGCAGGGTAAGCTTGTGGCTTGATGTTATCGATGGGCGAATAACCAAGAATTCGCTCTGCTATCTCTGGCGTCTCTGGATTGCCCCACTCGCTGTATTCAGCCGTAGTAAGCGGTAGCTCAGGGTTTTGCATGGTGCGCAGCACGTCTAAAAAGGGCACGTCTAGCAGGGCAGCACAAAATGCCTCAGGCACACGATTAATGCAGGTGCCCACCAGCAGGCCGCCAGCACTAGCACCATAAGCGACGATACGTTGCGAGTCGCTTACCCCTTGTTCGACCAGCGCTTCTCGCGCGGCTAAAAAATCATGAAAGCTATTTTCCTTAAGGGCCATTTTGCCATTTAGGTACCAAGGCTCGCCACGTTCACCGCCGCCGCGAACATGGGCTACAGCAAACGCTGCACCACGTTCAAGTAGTTCTAAACGGGCAATAGAAAACCAAGGGTCGAGGGCTTCGCCATAAGCGCCATAGCCATATAGCAGGGTGGGTAAAGGTTGGCCTGCGAGGTCAGCGCGCATCACCACCGATACTGGCACCTGCTCGCCATCGTGGCTTGTTGCCCATAGGCGTCGGCTAATCAACTGTTCCGGCTGAAGATTACCGTAGACTGGCGCACGCTTGAGCAACGTTCGATGCCCATTGGTAAGGTCAAGCGAAAACCAGCTGGGCGGCTGGGTAAACGACTCTTCGCGCAGGCGAAGGATCTGGCTGTCAAAGTGCGGGGCATCTTCAAGCATTTGCGAGCAGGGTTGTTCGGGCATTGCTAGGTACTCGTCCAGCGTACAGGCATGCTGTTCATCTAGTAGCAACCGCCGCAAACGCACCTGTGCTTGGGCATGATCGCGTTCAGCAATCATCAGCCCCCATGAGAAAGCGTCAATGCCCTCAAGGGTCGCTTCTTCGCGGTGGGCGATTAACGTTTGCCAATTACGAAGTCGCTGCGCAAGCTCACCTTCCGGCAGGAAATCTAGTTGAAAATGAGCGCCTGCCTGATTGTGTAGACGATAAAAACTGCCCGGCCGATGATCAATGCTGTACTCAACCCCCTCTTGGCGTGGTTGAATGCATTGGGGAGCTTCGGCTGGCGAGTGGGCCGGTAGCAGGTGGATCTCGCTGGTATCTTTTGAGCCGCTTTCGAGCAGTAACCATGAGCGTGAGCGTGTTTTACCAATGCCGAGCCAAAACTCTGGATCCTCCTCGCGCAGTACCAGTTCAGGCGCTATCAGAGCGCTGGGGTCGTTCAATGTAAGCGGTAGTCGCCAAATGCTATCGGGGCGCTGAGTATCATCAAAGCGCGTGAACAGTAGGGTGGCTGAGTTGGCCGTCTGATCTTCCGCCCAGCATAGACCTGCGCCAATATCACTCAACAGTTGAACAGGCGTCCCGTTAGGCAAAGCTTTCAACCATAGAGTGAAACGCTCATCACCCTGGGTGTCTTCGGTCCAGGCTAGCCACTGTTCATCAGGCGAGAGCGCCATATCACCCATGTCGTAAAAGTCATGCTCAATGGCTCGGGCATTGACATCTAAAAAGCACTCCTGCTGTTCAGGTTGGGCATTGGGGTAGCGCCACCAGCAGGCGTAATCATCTTTGGCTGCGGTCTCGCTCCAGAACGTAAAATGGTCAAGCGTTGTCTTAAGGCTTGTCACCGCGAGTTCGCGACGTGCCAAATGGCTTTGGTAAAGTGTTTCTTCTAGCTTCTCAAGTGGGGCAAACCATTCTGCCTGTTGTTGATTGGCCGCTTCTAAAAATGCGGTTACTTCTGGGTCATCACGCTCTTCTAACCAGTGCCATTTTGGGTCATTAGCGCGATAATAGCGCGCAGCGGGTAAGCCTAAATGCATGCTTGGCTGTGCTTTCATAAATTCATAGGTACCATAACGGGAAATCAACGTCGGGTGAACTCACCCACATGAGGGGTATTATGCTGTCTGGAGATTCAATGTCACTGCTGTGGTTAAGTTATTACGGTCTTTCGCTGTTAGTGATCATCGCGGTTTACTTTACCCTTGCGCTGTTGCCGCGTTTGCCGCGATTAGTGCTGACTTGGGTAGTGGCCGGCGCTATTTGGGCGCCCGCGACTTTTCGACTGCCGCTCATTGAAGAGGGTGAATTTTACACTGGTTGGGCACCGGCGGCGATGGTGGCCGCGGTGGGGTTTTTAGAAAATAACGGCAGTGCGCTGCGCGTAAGCTTGCTGTGGCTGGTGTTAGGCATGGCCTTAGGCGCCGTTATTGGTATTGCTCTCTGGTGGTGGCGTCGTCCTAGCGATTATGAATATATTGAAGAAGAGGAAGCAATGGATGATGCACCGCCGCCACGGCGTCGTGAACCGGTGATTGGCTAATGGCACGTTTGAGCGACATTAGGGTGTTTCACAATGTGTGAGCTGCTGGGTATGAGCGCCAATGTACCCACGGATATCTGTTTTAGTTTTTCAGGATTTTTACACCGCGGCGGTGGCACAGGGCCGCATCGTGACGGTTGGGGTATCGCCTTCTATGAAGAGGGTGGTTACCGCGATTTTCGCGATCCTCACCCCTCCGTGAACTCACCCATCGCCCGGCTAATTTGCGACTATCCGATTAAATCGAATGTAGTGATCAGCCACATTCGGCAAGCCAATGTGGGCGGCGTGCGTTTGGCCAATACCCACCCCTTTATGCGTGAAATGTGGGGCCGCCCCTGGTGCTATGCCCATAATGGTCAGTTAAGCGAGTGGCAAAGCCTGCCACTAGGGGTGTATACCCCGGTGGGTAATACAGACAGTGAACATGCCTACTGTTGGCTAATGGGCGAACTGCGCCGCACCTTTCCTACACCGCCTCCAGCGCCTGAGATGCTTTGGAAACATTTACACCAGCTTTGTGAACAGCTAAGAGCGTTAGGCGTATTTAATATGCTGCTTTCCGATGGGCGTTATTTATATACCTACTGTGCAACCAAATTAGCTCATATCACACGGTGTGCGCCCTTCGGCGATGCGGAGCTCTCTGATGCTGAAATGACGGTCAATTTTGCCGAGCATACAACGCCTGACGACATCGTTTCTGTTATTGCCACTGAGCCGCTCACGCATAATGAGGCGTGGCACCGAATGACGCCAGGCGAGCTATTAGTCTGGTGTGATGGAGAAATTCAGGCCCGCTACTGTCCATAAGTAATCGAGTTGCTACAGTGTAGGTACGAGGTTTAAGCGTAACGTGCAGCTAACTCAGGGCTTTATCGATGGTCTAAAGTCTAAACGTTAGTTTCAATCGATCGTTTTACAGCCTGTCGTAGGTCGTATATCGTTGGCTATCTGAGCTTGCGACATATGAACTTAGCGACACACTTACGTTAGCGACAATTGCCAAGCGACAACAACAAGGTCGGTGATCAAACCGACATGGATAGCGGAGATTGCCTATGAGCGAATACGCCAACGAAACCGTTTTACGTGGCCCAGCGCTTGAAGGGCTGGATAAATACGATTCAGTCACGGATGTCTTCCACTCAGCGGTTGGCCGCTTCAAAGAGAAGCCAGCCTTCACCTGTATGGGTAAAACCCTCACGTTTGCCGACCTAGACCGCCTCTCCGCCGACTTTGCTGCTTGGTTGCAGCATGAAACAGACTTGGTGCCAGGCGATCGTATCGCTATTCAACTGCCAAATGTGCTGCAGTTTCCGGTGGCGGTATTCGGTGCGATGCGGGCAGGCTTAGTGGTGGTCAATACCAACCCGCTGTACACCGAGCGGGAAATGGCACACCAGTTTAAAGACTCCAACGCCAAAGCCATTCTTATCTTGGCGAATATGGCTGACAAGCTGGAAAAAGTGCTTGATAAAACCGATATCAAGCATGTGTTAGTGACCCAGTTGGCGGATTTGCACGATGTACCTAAGCGTTGGCTGATTAACGCAGTGGTTAAGCATGTAAAGAAAATGGTACCGGCTTATTCCTTACCTAGCGCGGTGAGCTTTCGCGAGGCATTAAAAAAGGGCGCCTCGTTGAGTCATACTGAGGCAAAACAGACCCACGATGATTTAGCTGCCTTGCAGTACACCGGCGGTACCACCGGCATGCCTAAAGGGGCCATGCTAACGCACGGTAATCTGGTGGCTAATATGCTCCAGGCGCGTGCAGCCATTGGCACACACTTACGTGACGGCGAAGAGCTGGTGATTGCACCGCTTCCGGTTTATCACATCTATACGTTTACGGTTAACTGTTTGTTCTTAATGGAAACAGGCAACCATTCGCTGCTGATCACTAACCCTCGTGACTTAGACGCTTTTGTTAAAGAGCTTAAGGGCCTGCCATTTACTGCTTTCATCGGCTTAAACACACTGTTTAATGCTTTATGTAATCGCGATGACTTCAAGCAGCTAGATTTTTCCAAACTGAAACTGACCATTTCTGGTGGTATGGCACTGACCAAAGCGGCTGCGCAGCGCTGGGAGCAAACCACGGGTTGTCCTATTTCCGAAGGCTATGGTTTGACGGAAACCTCACCGATTGTGAGCTTCAACCCGACCGATGCCATTCAGTTAGGCACTATCGGTAAGCCGGTTGCAGGTACGACGGTCAAAGTTGTTGATTCCGATGGCAACGATGTCGCTATGGGCGAGCCAGGTGAGCTATGTGTGCAAGGCCCACAGGTTATGAAAGGATACTGGCAGCGTGAAGATGAAACCCGTGCCTCCATTGATGAAAATGGCTGGTTCTTCACTGGGGATATCGCTATTCTTCAGGATGATGGTTACATCCGCGTTGTTGATCGCAAAAAAGATATGATTTTGGTCTCTGGCTTCAACGTCTACCCCAATGAAATTGAGGACGTCGTTGCCGCCCACCCTGATGTGCTTGAAGCAGCAGCGGTGGGAGTACCCGACGAAAATGCGGGTGAAGCGATCAAACTGTTTGTGGTGAGCAAGAATGACCAGCTTGATGAAAAAACGCTACGTGACTGGTGTAAGAAAGAGTTGACCGCCTACAAAGTGCCCAGGGTCATCGAGTTCCGGGATGAATTGCCCAAGACGAATGTGGGCAAAGTGTTGCGCCGTCAGTTGCGCGATGAAGAACCTGCGAAAACGTAACGCGTCATCTACTAAAGCTGTGGTTAGGTGTCCTGGAGTTGAAAGCGTTACAATAGTCGGCCCGCTCTTTTGAGCGGGCCGATTTTTTATATCTCTTTTTTATCTTTTCCTTTTTATTTTTTAATACAGCGAATGGAAGCCTAGTCAATCGTGACCACCGACACATCCCCAGCCCCCACCGATAGCCAACGCCTTGCGTCGCTGAAACAGGCAGCGGGCGATGTGATGCTGCGCGACACAGAGCGGCTGGAGCGACGTTTAGCCGGTTTAAACCGTCGCCTACGTGACAACAAGCCTATTAGTCGCGGCTTAGAAGAGGTTCGGCGTGAGGTTCATCGAGCTCAGCAAGTGCTTAGCCAGCGCATAGACCAAAAGGTCGCCTTGAACTACCCAGCGGAACTGCCGGTGGTGGAGCGGCGTGAAGATATCCTCAATGCCATCCGCGATCACCAGGTGGTGGTCGTGGCGGGGGAGACTGGTTCAGGTAAAACCACTCAGCTGCCCAAAATGTGCTTGGAGCTGGGGCGTGGTCGCCGTGGTTTGATTGGACATACCCAGCCACGCCGTTTAGCAGCCAGAAGCGTCGCCGGGCGGTTGGCAGAAGAGCTGGAAGTCTCTTTGGGTGAGCAGGTGGGTTATCAGGTACGTTTCAATGACCAGAGCAGCCCCATCACATTAGTTAAGCTGATGACTGACGGTATTTTGCTGGCCGAGACTCAACAAGATCCACTCCTGCTGCGCTACGACACCATCATTATTGATGAGGCCCACGAGCGCAGTTTGAATATCGATTTCCTGCTCGGCTACCTTAAACGCTTACTGCCCAAACGGCCTGACCTAAAAGTTATTATTACCTCGGCCACCATTGATGTAGAGCGTTTCGCTCAACACTTTGGTACGCCTGAAACGCCAGCACCAGTCATCGAAGTGACTGGACGCACCTATCCGGTGGAGGTGCGCTACCGGCCGCTAATTCGTGATGATGAGGGCGAAGAGGATCGCACGATTCAGGAAGGTATTCTGCACGCAGTTGAAGAACTTGATGTTATTGAGCGTGAGAAAGGGTGGTTACATGGACCGCGAGATGTGCTGGTATTTTTGCCCGGTGAGCGCGAAATTCGCGAAACTGCCGATACCTTGCGCCGAGCGGAACTAAAGGGCACCGAGATCCTGCCGCTGTATGCCAGGCTCTCTAACGAAGAGCAGAACCGCGTATTCGCTCCACACCGGGGGCGGCGAATTGTACTCGCCACCAATGTCGCGGAAACTTCGCTGACCGTGCCCGGTATTCGTTATGTAATCGACCCTGGCTTGGTG
Source organism: Gammaproteobacteria bacterium (assembly GCA_023485185.1). Next base: position 8,911 of record JAMCZP010000080.1, on the reverse strand, counting down.
CGCATCAGCCGTTACAGCTATCGCTCCAAGATTCAGCGTTTGCCCGTAGAGGCGGTTAGCCAAGCCAGTGCCAACCAGCGCAAAGGGCGCTGTGGGCGGATCGCTGAAGGCGTGTGTATTCGTCTGTATAGCGAGGAGGATTTTTTATCCCGGCCCGGTTTTACCGACCCCGAAATACAGCGCACCAACTTAGCGTCGGTGATTCTCTCTATGCTGGGGCTGAAACTTGGCGATATAGAAGACTTCCCGTTTGTTGATCCGCCGGACAGCCGTTTTGTGAAAGACGGCTTTCGACTGTTGTTTGAGTTAGGGGCGGTCGACGAACAGCAACGCCTTTCACCGCTTGGTCGCAAGCTGTCGCGGCTGCCGATCGACCCTCGGTTGGCGCGGATGGTGTTAGCGGGAGCCGAGTTAGGCAGCCTGCGTGACGTGCTGATTGTAGTATCAGCGCTGGCTATTCAAGACCCTCGTGACCGTCCTGCGGATAAACGTCAAGCCGCTGATCAGGCCCACCAACGCTGGCATGACCCAGATTCTGATTTCGTCGCGCTGTTAAATCTCTGGCACGGTATAGAGAATGCCCGCGAAGCGTTGTCGGGCAATCAACTGCGTCGCTGGTGTCGCGAGCATTACATCAACTATCTGCGTATGCGTGAGTGGCACGACACCTTTCGCCAACTCAGGCAGCTTCTGCGTGATATGGATATTGAGGTGCCTGTGCCGCCGGCCCGAGATCAAGATGAGAGCGAAGAGCAAGCGCGTCAGGCGCGGCGGAAAACGTCAGGAAAAGTGCATCAGGCGCTGCTCTCTGGGCTGCTTTCCAACCTAGGTAATTTGCTTGAAAATCGCGAGTATCTTGGCGCACGCAATCGTAAGTTTATGATTCATCCAGGGTCAGGGTTAGCCAAGAAATCACCCAAATGGATCATGGCCTTTGAGCTAATCGAGACCTCTAAGTTATTTGCCCGTACGGTGGCCAAAATTGAACCACAGTGGATTGAGCCCCAGGCTCAGCACCTAGTTAAGCGAAGTTACAGCGAACCGCACTGGGAGATGAAACGTGCCCAGGTCGTGGCGTTTGAACAGGTCACGCTGTTTGGGTTGCCGATTGTTGCTAGGCGACGAGTGCACTATGGTCCCATTGCCCCTAGGGAGTCACGGGAGCTATTTATTCGCCGTGCGCTGGTAGAAGGGGAGTTTCAAACCAAAGGCGCCTTTTTCGCTCACAATCGCGCACTGATCGACGAAGTCGAAGCGCTGGAAGACCGTGCTCGGCGACGGGATATTCTGGTCGATGAAGACACGCTGTTTGATTTTTATGATCAGCGGATTCCGGCTGAAATCGTTAACGGTAAGGGCTTTGAGCATTGGCGCAAACAGGCCGAGCAGAAAGAGCCTCAGTTACTCCACTTTAATATTGACTCGCTTAAGGCTCGAGATGCCGATGACATTACTCAGGCGCACTATCCTGATCATTTGACCTTGGCTGGCGTGGCCTATCCGGTTAGCTACCACTTCGACCCGGAGGCGCCAGACGATGGTGTTACCCTGACTGTTCCGGCGGCCATGCTGCCCCAGGTACCGGTCCATGCTCTAGAGTGGCTGGTACCCGGCCTACTGCGCGAAAAATGTATTGTGCTATTGAAGTCGTTGCCGAAAAGCATCCGCCGCCAGGTTGTGCCGATTCCTGACTGGGTGGACGCAGCGCTGGAAACCTTAGTGCCCGACCAGCGCCCGTTAACCGAGGCGCTGGGGGAGTTTATACGCCGCCGAACATCAACACGGGTGCATCCCGACGATTGGCGTTTAGACTTGCTTGAACCGCATCTAACGATGAATATTCGCGTTGTTGACCACGCCGGTGAAACCTTGGGTCAAGGGCGAGATTTGCGTGCCTTGGAGCAGCGCTTTGAGGCAGCTGCTAGCGCGGGCGCCCAGGCGTTGACCGAACAGGTCAGCGCCGAGCCTGCCGTTGCCGGGCTTCCCAAAGCACCATTGCCAACCTCTCGAGTAACCACCCAAGCGGGCATTCGCGTTGAGGCGTATCCTGCATTGGTTGCTGAGACCAAGCTTACTGAGAGCAGGGTAGCAGAAACCAGTGAGTTCAAGGTCGCGCTTTTTGATCATCCTGCGAAAGCCGAGGCCGCTCACCAGGAAGGCATTGCCCGGTTAGCAATTGCCAAACTGCCTGAACAGGTTAAAGCAATTAAGCGTTTAACCGATGTAGAGAAGTGCGCGCTGCTATTTGCCAAGGTGGGTAGTAAGCAAGCATTGATTGATGATCTGCTGCTGGCAGTGTTTACCCAAGTGGTGGCACAGCACCCCTTGCCACGCTCGGAATGGGAGTTTAGCCAGCGATTGAACGATACTCAAAGCCAACTGGTTGATGAAGCTAAGACGTTGCTTCTACAGATAGAAACGGCGCTTAAAGGCCATCTTGCGGTGAGTAAGATTTTAAAAGGTAAACTCAATTTTGCTCTGGCGTTAGTCTATAGCGACGTTAGTGCTCAGATGCAGCGCTTGGTTTACCCTGGCTTTATTCGTGATGCTGGCGTTTGGTTGCAAGAGTACCCACGTTATACCGAAGCCGCGCTTATTAGGCTCGAAAAAGCCGCCCGTGAACGCGGGCGCGACCAAATGATGATGCAGGATGTCCAAGCGTTAGAAGCACGCTTTGACGCACGCCGTGAAAGTGAGCGTCGAGGTAAAGTGGAAGACCCGGCACTAGTCGCTTTTGGGTGGTGGCTGCAAGAGCTTAGGGTGTCGTTATTTGCCCAGCAGTTGGGGACCAGCATGGCGGTATCAGTCAAGCGCCTGGAAAAACGCTGGCAAGAGATCGTGAGCGTTTAGTCAGTCGTTAAAAAATGTTGCTGGAAAAACCGCTATTTTACGCACACAGTTACGATATGGGTTCGCCGTAAGTCACACGCTAGCCATCGATGGCCAGTCACATCGGCAAGCCGTTTAAAGGAGATTGGCATGACACATGTGGTGATTACCGGGACAGGGCTTTATACACCGGAACACGCCATTGATAATGCGGCTTTGGTGGCGGCATTTAACGCTTGGGTAGACAGCGACAATGACATTCATGCCGAAGCGATTGCGCGAGGAGAGCGGGAGCCACTGGCGTATTCGAGCAGTGAGTTTATTGAAAAAGCGTCCGGTATTAAGAGTCGTTTCGTACTAGATGCAGAGGGTATCCTTGACCCACAGCGTATGCGGCCTAAACTGCCACAGCGGAATAACGATGAACCGTCCATCCAGTGCGAAATGGCAACAGCTGCTGCGCTCCAGGCGTTGACCGCCGCTCAGGTAGATGCCGCGGATATTGAGCTGGTTATTGTTGCTTGTTCGAACCTTGAACGGGCTTACCCTGCCGTGGCGGTTGAGGTGCAGCAAGCGTTAGGGACAAGCGGGTACGGGTTTGATATGAACGTTGCCTGTAGCTCGGCAACCTTTGCGCTGGAAACAGCGGCTAACGCGATAGTGTCCGGCAGCGTAAAACGAGCGCTGGTGGTTAACCCGGAAGTTTGCTCGGCGCATCTCAATTTTCGAGATCGTGACAGTCACTTCATATTCGGCGATGCTTGTACGGCCGTGGTACTAGAAAACAGCGCTATCGCCAAAGCAGATGAGTGTTTTGAGATTCTTGGAACGCGCTTGATTACCAAGTTTTCCAACGCGATTCGTAATAATACTGGTTTTTTAAATCGGGTGACTGACAGTGATCCGTTGGCCTTGGATAAGCTATTTGTTCAGGAAGGTCGGCGTGTGTTTAAAGAGGTTTGTCCCATGGTGGCAAAGTTGATCACTGACCATTTGGCCTCTTTGGAATTGAGCGGTAGTGATCTTAAACGCATGTGGTTGCATCAAGCTAACCAACATATGAATGATTTGATTGCCCGCAAAGTGCTGGGCCACGACCCGAGCGTGACTCAAGCACCGATCATTCTTGATCGTTACGCGAACACCAGTTCTGCGGGTTCTATTATTGCGTTTCACCTCCACCGGGATCAGCTTGAGGCGGGGGATATCGGCGTCATATGCTCCTTTGGAGCAGGTTACAGTGCTGGTAGCGTGGTTGTTCGTCGTCACTAAAAGCAGTACGGAATTAGCAAAGGGAAAACGTCATGCGGCAGTTGTTAAATAACGAGAAGTCAGCGCTTACGTGGCGCACCGGGGGCTCGCCTCTCCTGCTGGTGGCGTTATTAGCAACCGGCGGCTGCGCCAGCACCCAGGTCGCGGAAGACAGGCATCCCGAGGACCCTTGGGAAGGTTTTAACCGTAAAGTGTTTGCGTTTAACGATGTACTAGATCGTTACACATTAAAACCAGTTGCTAGGGGCTACCGCACGATTACGCCTGAGCCCGTACAAACAGGCGTGGGTAATTTCTTCTCTAACTTAGGTGAAGTGCGCACGGCAATTAATAGTGTGTTGCAAGGCAAGCCCGCCAACGCAGGCCTCGCCACTTCCCGGTTTTTGATTAACTCCACCGTCGGCATCGGAGGGCTGTTGGATTACGCCACCTTGATGGAAATTACCGCGGAAGAAGAGGATTTTGGTCAAACATTAGCCGTTTGGGGATGGGAGGACTCGCGCTATTTAGTGCTGCCTCTGTTAGGCCCCAGCACGCTGCGAGACACGACCGGCTTACCGGCTGATATAGCGGCGAATCCCGTCTATTACGTGGATGATGATACGGTTCGTGTCAGCCTGACAGCGCTTAACTTGGTTGATATTCGCGCGGGCTTGCTAGACCAGGAGGAGTTAATCCGCGGTGATCGCTACCGCTTTATTCGTGACGCCTTCTTACAGAGTCGCCAATTTGCGATTAGTGATGGAGAGCTGGGCGACGACCCGTTTGCCGCTGATGTCTTTGATTTTGATGATAGCGACTTCGATGATAGCGACTTTGGTGACGATGATTTCGCCGATTGAGGCTTGTGATGGATCATTCTAAGCAGTTGATCGCGGTGATCGATGAACCTGGTCGTGAACGTGATGCGCTGGCGGAAGCAATTACCTGCGATGGTATGTGGGTATATGCGGCAGATGATATCGAGCATTTGCCCTCAGGCACGGCGCTTATTGTAGCCCATGCCAGGGCAGTGCCACGGCAGCAGTGGTCGCAGTTAACGCGTCGCCTGCCTACGCTGGTGGTTAGTGACTCGCGACAAGACGCTGACCTCATTAAGGCCATTGACGTTGGCTTGGTGGACTACATCGTTCATCCTTTGCGTCATGCCGAGTTACTGCGACGAATGATCCGCAAGGCCATCGAGCTTAACGATTTGGCCCTTGAGCGCGAGCGTGACCATGCGCGGCTGGCTGAGTTAAATGAAAGCTTAGAAACACATCTAGCGCTACTGCGTATGGATCAGCAGAGCGGTGGTCATATTCAACGCCGCTTACTGCCGGTACACCCTAAGGTAATCAATGGGGTGTACTATGATTATCTATTTGCGCCTTCGCTCTATTTATCCGGCGATTTTCTAGATTATCAGCGCTATAACGAGCGTTATAGTGCATTTTACTTCGCGGATGTGTCTGGGCATGGTGCTTCGTCAGCCTTTGTGACGGTACTACTCAAATACTTATGCAACCGCTGGCTTAGTGAGTGGGATGGAGAGCAGCCGGAGAACCTGCCCCCGGATTGGCTGAAGGCGATGAATCGTGAATTGCAGGGCACCGATATCGGTAAGCATGCCACTTTGTTTGTCGGTGTTATTGACCATGAAGCGCATACTCTGCACTATTCGCTCGGCGCCCAGCTTCCTATGCCACTCTTGGCGGCAGAGGGTAAGCTAAGTCGCTTAGAAGGTGAGGGAATGCCGGTAGGCCTTTTCCCCGATGTGGAGTATCCTTCGCTAAGCTGTGCTTTGCCGAAAGAGTTTCGTTTATGGCTCTGTTCAGATGGTGTATTGGAGTGCTTGCCGGGTAAAACGCTCGACACGCGGCTCAAGGAACTTGAGCAATTAGTAAGTGAGAGTGTAACGCTTGAGCAGTTGCGCGACCGGCTCGCACAGACAAATTCGCTCCTGGCAGAAGGGGATGCGGAGTTTGATGCGAACCAAGAGCGCGATGCTTTACCCGATGATCTAACAATCATGATGGTGAGCGGATTTGGTCATGCTGATTGAAGAAGGCCGCATTAAAGCGGCGTTCGATTCTGGTGTATTTGTTTTAAAACTGTGTGGCGATGTGCGTTTAACGCTCTGCGCTACGCTGGACACGCAAGCCCAACGCCTCGCCGAGACGCCGGGGTTGCGTGCCGTATTGATTGACCTGCGCGAGGCCACCAACGTGGACTCCACTGCACTGGGCTTCCTCGCTAAGGTGGCCATGGCGGTTAAAGGGCGCTTGGAGCAGCCACCTACGATCATTGTTGATAACCCTGACGTTCGCCAAATGCTGGATGTGATGGGGTTTGCGCGCTTTTTCACTCTGATGGAAGCGCCTTTGCAGCAACAGACCGCGCTCAATGATGTGCTTGAGGAGTTACCGGAAGAGCCCGCCGATGAAGAAGGGTTGCGGGAACGCATCCTTGAAGCCCATCGCATTTTGATGCACATGAACGAGCATAATCGTGAACAATTTCAGCCCCTGGTAGAGATGCTTGAGTCGCAAGACGCTGCTACACATCATTAAAGCCTTAACGCTTAGTACACCTCTGTCATTCCCGTTTGGAATGAGTTTCTTTGCTAATAGCTGACGGCAGGGGTGCTTAAGCCACGGCGCTATCCCTATAGTATTTGCTCCCGACAAACGTTATTAAATCGTCTATGATTAGCGGCCTATCTTTTATAGTGCCGTTAAATGCGTTCAAGGATTCCCATGCACCTTAATCCCCGCCGGGTAGCACTGTTGGTCGCTGCCAATACGGCGCTTGCCCCTTTTGCGATTGACGCATATTTACCTGCGATGGGGATCATCGCTGAGAGTATTGGTGCCAGTATTCATCGCACGGAACTGTCCATTAGTGTGTTTTTGTTTGGCTTTGCGCTTGGCCAGCTATGCTTTGGGCCGCTCTCAGATCGAATGGGCAGAAAGCCAGTACTCCTGGGTGGGCTGGTGGTGTTTATGCTGGCAAGCCTAGCTATCACTACGGTGGACAGTTTGTCGTCTCTGCTTGCCTGGCGATTTGTTCAGGCGTTAGGCGGAGGTGCCTGTGTGGTTAACTCGGCAGCCATTGTGCGCGACTGCTTTAGTGGGCGCGAGGCCGCTAAAGTCATGTCTACCATGGCCATGATAATGATGTTAGCGCCCTTGGTAGCACCCGCGGTGGGGAGCCTATTACTGTATGTGGCGGGGTGGTGGTTGATCTTTGTGTTTCTGGCCGTTTATGCAGCCTTTCTGTTGTGGCTGTTGGGGACGCGTTTGCCTGAGACCCGCGACATGTCGTTACCGGCAGCGTCGCCGCGGCAAGTTATCCGCAATTATGCTAGCGTGCTTAAGCACCGCGAAGGTATGGGTTATATCTGTGCGGTAGCGGCTTCCTTTGCCGGGCTTTTTGCTTTTGTGACTGCCTCACCTTTTTTGTACCTCGACTATTACGGTTTGTCTCCTGCTACCTATCCGCTTGTTTTTGGCGTCAACGTACTGGTAATAGCCCTCTCAAATCGGGTCAATATTCACTTATTACGTAAGCGCTCCCCCCAGCAGAATCTACGCTTAGGCTTGATGATACAACTGATAGCAGCACTAGGATTAGTCGCTGCAACCGCGCTAAATATGGCGTCGTTAATGATCGTGGTGCCGTTGATTATGCTGTTTACCGGCATGATTGGGCTGATTACCCCGAATGCCATTTCGGCGCTGCTGGATCACTTTGGCCACATTAGTGCTACCGCAACCGCCTTACTAGGCGGCATTCAGTTTACCTGTGGTGCCCTGGCCGGTGTGATGGTTGGGCTGTTCGAAGTCGAGCATCTCTGGCCGATGGTGCTAACGATGTTAGGCGCTGCGGTGCTGGGGAACATTGGTGTGCGTAAACTAACCCAAACCCCGACTGCAGATGGATAGTTTATTAGCCTGGGTCAACTTACCGCTAACTACCTGGTTAGGCTGTGCAGCGGTGCTAATGCTAGGTGCTTTTGTACAGCGCGCGACCGGCTTTGGTTTGGCAGTGGTGGGCGCGCCGCTGCTGTTAATGCTAGAGCCTCGCTTAGTGCCTGTAATTTTGGTGCTGTTTGGATTTACTGTCTCGTTAATGATGGTGCGCCACTATTGGCACGAAGTGCGTCTGGACGCTATTGGCATGGCATTAGTAGGGCGCTTGCCCGGCAATGCGCTGGGGATATGGCTATTGCTCGCAGCACCAATGGTAGTGCTAGAAAAAATGATCGCAGTGATCGTGCTGTTTGCAGTACTCGTCACGCTATGTCGTTTTCAACTCCCGGTTAATCGTATAACGCTCTTTTTTGCGGGCGTGCTCTCTGGCATCTTCGGTACCGTCGCTGCCATTGGTGGGCCACCCCTGGTGCTGCTAATGCACGGCTTGCCAGCGGATCGTGTACGGGGCAACTTAGCCGCTTTTTTCATCCTAACCTCGATGCTGACCCTAATAACCCTTGCGTTAGCAAAGCAAATTCAGCTATGGCATTTCCAAGTCGCACTGACCCTCCTACCCGCGGTGTTAATCGGTAATGCTCTAGCAGATGCCGTTGCTCATCGCATTGATAGGCGGCTACTGCAGGGCGCATCGCTGGCGCTATGTACACTAGCGGCGCTTGGACTTTTGCTGTGAGCTGAGTAGCAGACGCTCCCTTTATTAAAAATAGGGTATACGGATTTAATGGTTGATGGGGCACCTTCACCCCATCAATCTGATACCACCCTCAGATGGTTGATAGATCGACTCCGTAGTTGAGTTCCTCTGCGAAGTCCGGCAGTCCGTAACCGATGGT
>JAMCZP010000335.1 GCA_023485185.1 Gammaproteobacteria bacterium | reverse complement strand
GTATCTACCGCGCCAAGGCATACCTGAGTTACCAAGCCACGCGAACGATCAAAGGCGAGCTCGCCAGTGTGAAATCGTTCGCCTAGCACATTCATTACATGGCGATAGCGGCTATAGAGTCGGTCGGGGAGTATCGCAAGATCCGGGCGCTGCACATCAAGCAGGCTCTGCTTGACTCGGCACATGGCCAGAACCAACTCATCTGCTCCTGCGGGCGGGTTTGCCGGATCAAGTACTGATACGCCAGCCTCGTAGGCATTTCGCTCCTCTTCAGCACGCCGTGTCTGTGCTTTAGCTACTGCTTGCTTCATCTGAAGACGAGCCCGACGGCGAGCCAGCCAGCCGCGCAGCGTCCGCTCGATGGGCAGCGCCATAGGAATAGCGACAATGCCCGCCAGCCAGCCCAGTAAACTAGGGCTGAAACCACCCCATAAAGACGTCAGCCATAGCAGCATGCTGATGAAAGGAATCACCATGCAATAGCGGATGATCACCTGTATCCGTCCAGGCGTTAGCCCTGGAAGTGCCAGGGCAGGGTTGAAAAGGCCCACCAGCAGCCAAGGCAGGCAGGTCATAAACAAGCCGTAGGAAAATCCCTGCAGAAATCCTAACATTGATATGGCTATCCTTCTGTCATGGAGCGCAAGTAGCAACGCTAGCGTAACTGAGATGGCGATTTTTTGCGTGCATTACGCATAGGGCAAGTAGCAAAGGGTAGAGCTAAATAGCGCTTTCCGTTAAGCTCCTCAGCAATTTTATCAGCCTGCTTTGAGGTTACGTATGTGGAGCCGCCTTAGGCTTTCTGCAATATCACTATCACTTATAATGATAGCGGGTTGCTCAGATCCCAAAATTGATACTAGCTCCATGCCTGCTTCCGTTGTCTCCGTTGAGAAGGTGCGCGATGCGCTGCCGAGCTACAAACGAGACGAATTCGATCGCGGTTTAATTATCATTGCCACCGCTACCTTTGACGGTATCGATATTCTTAACCCGCAGCGGATGAATGCCGCTGAGATCGCCGAATCTGCCAATGCACAAATGCACGGTTTAACGGGAGATCAGGTGATTCATCGCGCTGATCAGATTCTACGTGAGCGGCGTTCACGAGAGCGCGAGCAAGCTATCCGCACGCTGGCAAGATTAGAAGAGAAACAGGCGAACGCCGTGCGTGACAAGCAGCAGCTAGCTCGCTTCACTATTGATCAAGCGCGATTTTATATCAGCGCCAGCCCTTACGGCGCCCCTGAGCCGGTAATTGATCTTGAAGTGACCAATGGCACGGATCAGGCCATATCTGAGCTCTTACTGCGCGGTGTTGTTACCAGCCCTGACCGCTCGCTACCTTGGGTCGATGAATCTTTCTATTACGTTGTTCCTGGCGGTATTGAGCCGGGTGAAACGCTCAAGTGGAGCCTTGCCCCCAATCGCTTTGGCCCTTGGGGGGATGCGCAAATACCTAGCAGCGCCGAGTTGACGTTGACGCTGGAAGGCCTGCGTGGTTCTGACGAGAAAGCATTATGGGATTCTCCTGAATTGACTGAGAACGAGACAGTACGATTAGAGCGACTGCGCGAAGAGTATGAAGGCGTTACGCTATCAACCCGTGAGTAGCGCCAAGATAGAAGCCGCTGAGCAAATAGCCTTAAAATAAATAACTTAAAAAGCCCTGCCGGATAAACTCCAGCAGGGCTTTTATGTTTAAAGCAGACGTTAAACGCTGTTATTGCAAACAAGCGACTGCTATTTAATCATTTTGAATTGTTGGCTTCATGGTCCGCTAGCGCAGTGGCGATAGCCTCTTCCCACTGTCCTTCGCTCAGTCCCCAGTGTTCCATTTCTGCGTAGTCGGGTTTGCCTTCAGCTGCGGCACGCAATTTCTCAACAGAGCTAGTTTCATAGCAGTGCTTGGCGAAATCTTTGGTTTTTACGTTGTTTAACTGATCAATCATTGACATAAGTGAGTTCCTTTCGTCGGTGCAAGGTATGGAAAATGCCTTATAAGTGTAACGAATACGGCCATTTTTTTCTGCTTTGGTTCCCTGGGAGCTGAATCCTTCAAAAAAGCACGGGTGTTAAAGCTGATCAGGCAATAAGCGTATCAAAGAAGATTTTGCATGCAATAGCGGCGAGAAGCAGCATAATCAAGTTGTCGAACCAGCGGTGAGGCAACCGCCTGCCCAGCTTAGCTCCCAGGGGCATGGTGGCTAGAATGACAAGCAGTGCCAAGACGCTAAACAGGGCGCGTTCCCACGTTAAAATGCCTGTGCTAAGCAGGGCAGGAACCTGCACGCTGGTAATGGCAACAAAAAAGACCGAAATCGAACCGATGTAAACGCGCCGCTCTAGCTGCATGGCATTTAAAAACGTTACCGAGGCCGGTGCCGACATGCCCGCAGCGCCTTGCAGCACACCCGCTAGAATGCCCACCGGAATCACAATCCTGGTGGCTGTATGTAAGGGCAGGGCGAAGTGCCGCTTCGCCAGTTTAATGGTTAGGTACAGCACAATGGCGAAAGCGACACCCAGCGAAAGTATGTCGGGGGATAATACCACCAAGCCCCAGGTGCCCAGGATGATTCCCAGCCCACCCGCGATAGAGAAAGCGGCCAAGAAGCGCAATGGCAGTAGGTGACGACGATATTGCCAGACCTGCAATGCGTTGCTAAAAAGATTAGGTGCCAGCAACACTGCAATAGCCAACTGCACATCATAGAGCATGGTAAGAATCGGAATGACAATAACCGGCACGCCTGAGCCGATGGCACCTTTTACAATTCCCGCAATTAGTAATGTGATAAATGCAATTAGCATGGGCGAGTCCGATTATCCCTAAATGACCAGCCGCCTACTAAGGCGGCTGAGTTTTAGGTGAGATTGTGATTTTCTACGCCGCTACCGCTATTTCAATACGTAGCTATTTATTTTAATACGTAGCAGGGCGTATAAGGTTGGCCATCCAGTTTCATCCGACCTTGAGCCACAAAGGACGTCAGCAGTTCGTCCAGGCGCTGCATTAGCTCGGGTTCCGCCGTCAGTACAAAGGGGCCATGCGCTTTAATAGCGCGAATGCCAGGCTCTTTTACGTTGCCAGCCACAATACCTGAGAAAGCACGGCGCAAGTTGGCAGCTAACTCGTGGGTAGGCTGTTGGCGGTGAAGTGCTAGTGAGCGCATTGCTTCATGGGTGGGCTCAAAGGTGGCTTGGAATTCACGTGCGATGGTTAAGCGCCAGTTGTAGTAGAAGGCGTCCTGGTGGGTGCGCCTGAACTGTGCGATTTCATCAACGCCCTGGCGCATCGTGCGGGCGACGGCAACTGGGTCGCCGGTAATAATGGTGTAGTAGCGGCGAATCTCTTCACCAAGTGTATAGACCAGGAATTCGTCGATTTTCTGGAAGTAGGCCGCAGAGTCAGCGGGTCCGGTAAAAATTAACGGAAAGGGAATATCCTGGTTGCTGGGATGTAGCAAGATACCCAGCAGATAGAGAATTTCTTCCGCCGTGCCAACGCCGCCAGGGAAGACAATAATGCCGTGCCCTAGGCGCACAAAGGCCTCCAAACGTTTTTCAATGTCCGGCATTACCACCAATTCATTAACGATGGGGTTGGGCGCTTCGGCGGCGATAATACCGGGTTCCGAAATACCTAAGTAACGGCCTTCCTTACGTCGTTGCTTGGCATGGGCAACATTTGCCCCTTTCATTGGCCCTTTCATGGCACCAGGCCCACAGCCAGTACAAATATCCAGATCACGCAGGCCTAAGTGGTAGCCTACATCTTTGGTGTACTCGTACTCTTCACGGGAAATAGAGTGACCACCCCAGCACACTACCAAACTCGGGTCGCGGCCAGGTTTTAAGGTGCCCGCTTTACGCAGAATGTGGAAAACCGCATTGGTGGTGCCTTCTGCGGTACTAAGATCAAAGCGTTTATGGTGCTGAATTTCGTTGTAGACATAAACAATATCGCGAATGATCGACGATAAATGCTCACGGATACCCCGAATCATGTGCCCGTCGACAAACGCTTCCGCTGGTGCATTGGTTAGCTTTAAGCGAATACCGCGGTCTTGTTGCAATACTTCAATATCAAAATCTTTATAGGCTTCTAATATCGCCAGACTATCGTCGCTGGGGTTACCACAATTGAGCACCGCCAGTGCACACCGCCGAACCAGATCATGAAGGCCGCTCTGAGAAGTGCTATGCAGGCGATTCACTTCATGCTGTGAAAGTACTTCAAGGCTTCCTTCAGGAGAAATAATGCTGGAGAGAGTAGCGCGGGGTTTAACTATTTCGGTCATTAGCGGAGCTGTCCCTAGTCGTTTGTTAGCTAATGGCAGTCTACCATGCCCTTGCACTACGTACAGCGGCGCAACGGGTGACCAAGCCGCTGTGCTACTATAAGGCGTGTTTAACCGGATGCTGCTAAAAACAATGGTTCTTTACTATGTTTAATGCCCAATATTTTCGTACGTTTATTACGTTAGTGGAAACAGGCAGTTTTACGCGCACTGCTCACCGCTTGGAAATGACGCAGCCGGGGGTAAGCCAGCATGTTCGTAAGCTGGAAAGCTACTTAAATAAAGAGTTATTAGAACGAAAAGGGCGCAGCTTTACGCTAACTGAAACGGGGCGGCGAGCTTATGATTACGCGTTAAAGCTATTTGCTGAGCATGAGCAGTTTCGCCATGGCTTAGATGATGACTCTTTGGATAGTGGCGATTGCCGGATTGCTTCACCTGGAAGCGTAGGGTTGATGTTCTACCCTTATATTCTGGGACAGCAACAAATGCATCCCAATTTAACGGTTAACTACAGCTTCGCTTTTAACCACGAAATTGTGAATGATCTGCTCGAAGGTCGTTATGATATTGGTATTGTAACAGAGGCGATGAATCACTCTGAACTAAACTGCTCTATTTGGCATCAAGAGCCATTGTGCTTAGTCGTGCCAGCTGATTTTGCGGGCAGTACTCTCTCCGATTTAATGGGCATTGGGTTTCTTAACTATTACGATGGCATCAATCACGCTAATGCATTATTGCGTGCCAATTATCCGGATGAGTTTCGTTCAATGACGCATTTTCGTCATCAAGGCTTCACCAACGAAGTTAGCATGGTGTTGGATGCGGTCGCCCGCGGGTTGGGGTTTACTGTGGTATCCAGATTGGTATTGGAAACCTCTCCCTGGCAGCGTCAGGTAAAGGCGCTGAACCTACCCAATGCGGTCAACGAAGTGCTCTACCTGCTTCGTCGTCGCGACTCGGTACTGCCCAAGCGTTACGAGAAGCTGTTAAGCGGTTTTCACGCCCAGCGTGTGCAAGAAAAAACGCCCCTGATACCATAACGTTATAAGGCAACAGGGGCGTTGGAGTGGCGCTAGTCGCGATACTCGTCAATGCTGGGGCAAGAGCAAATCAACTGGCGGTCACCAAACACGTTATCAACACGGTTTACAGCGGGCCAGTATTTTGCGGCTTGCACTGCGGCGGTGGGAAAAGCTGCCAACTGACGATCGTAAGGCCGCTCCCAGTCACTATCCATTAGATCCGCCTGTGTGTGTGGTGCATTGACCAGCGGATTGTTATCCAGCGGCCACTCTCCACTCTCCACGCGTGCAATTTCCTCTCGAATCGCTACCATGGCATCGCAAAAACGATCAATTTCATAAAGCGACTCAGACTCCGTTGGCTCAATCATCAACGTGCCGGGTACTGGGAACGACATGGTGGGCGCGTGGAAGCCGTAATCCATTAATCGCTTAGCGATATCCTCTTCACTAATGCCAGAGGCCGCTTTGAGCGGACGAATATCGATAATGCATTCGTGTGCGACGGTGCCATTCTCGCCGCGGTAAAGAATCGGAAATGACGCTTCCAAACGCTTGGCAATGTAGTTGGCGTTCAGGATGGCAAGCTCGGTCGCTTCGCGCAGCCCCCGCGCACCCATCATCTTAATATAGGCCCACGAGATCGGCAGAATAGAGGCGCTGCCAAACGCTGCTGCGGATACTGCGCCGCTGTCACTATTCACGCCGTTAATCGGTGTTACCACGTGGTTAGATACATAAGGCGCTAAGTGTGCTTTAACGCCGATAGGGCCCATGCCAGGGCCGCCGCCGCCGTGAGGAATACAGAACGTTTTATGCAGATTAAGGTGAGAAACATCGCCACCAAAATCGCCAGGGCGCGTCAAGCCCACCTGGGCGTTCATATTGGCGCCATCAATATAGACTTGGCCGCCGTTGTCATGAACGATCTTGCACGCTTCGCGCACGCTGGTTTCAAACACACCGTGTGTCGAAGGGTAGGTCAGCATAATGGCCGAGAGTTGATCGCGGTGCTGCTCGGCTTTGGTACGCAAGTCAGCCATGTCGATATTGCCATTCTGATCACACTCCACCACGACCACTTTCATTTGTACCATCGCCGCCGAGGCTGGGTTGGTGCCGTGAGCGGAGCTGGGAATCAAGCAGACATCGCGGTGGGCTTCACCTTGAGCTGCCTGATAGCGGCGAATCGCCACTAAGCCCGCGTATTCACCCTGTGCGCCGGAGTTGGGCTGCATAGATAGATGATCATAACCAGTCACTTCTACTAAGAAGGCTGATAGTTCATCAATCATTTGATGATAGCCAGCCACTTGGTCGCGGGGAGCAAACGGGTGCAGGTGGGCAAACGAAGGCCAGGAAACCGGGATCATTTCACTGGTGGCGTTGAGCTTCATGGTGCAGGAGCCGAGCGGAATCATCGCATGAGCAAGCGACAGGTCTTTGTTCTCCAGGCGCTTCAAGTAGCGCAGCATTTCGGTTTCACTGCGGTAACGGTTGAACGTCGGGTGGCTCAAAAAATCACTTTCGCGCTGGCAGGTATCAGGAATGCCAGAAACATCGTTGGCGATCACTTGCTCGTCTAACGCCGCTACAGAAAGGCCGTGCTCGTTGCCCAGCAGAACATCAAACAGTGTCGCCACATCATGGGCTGTGGTGGTTTCATCCAGGCTGATACCTACATCGCCATTGGCGAAGTAGTGCAGGTTAATATCATGGGTCATGGCGCGGCCATGGATCTTACCTGCATCAACGCCAGTCAGGCATAGCGTATCAAACCAACTGTCATGGGCGAGCGATACACCTGCCTGCTTTAAGCCTTCAGCAAGGAGGGTGGCTAAGCGATGAACGCGGCCGGCAATTTTACGTAGTCCTTCAGCACCGTGATAGGTGGCGTAAAAGCCTGCGATGTTGGCCAGCAGTGCTTGGGCTGTACAGATATTCGAGGTCGCTTTCTCGCGGCGGATATGCTGCTCGCGGGTTTGCATGGCCATGCGCAATGCTGTGTTGCCGCGGCTATCTTTGGAAACGCCAATGATGCGGCCAGGGATAGAGCGTTTGAGCTTGTCAGAGGTCGCGAAGAAAGCGGCATGCGGACCGCCAAAGCCCATTGGTACGCCAAAGCGCTGGGAGTTGCCCACCACAATGTCAGCGCCGAGTTTGCCGGGCTCTTTAAGTAGCACAAGGCTTAAAAGGTCGGTGGCCACGCATGTCATGATATTGCGATCAGCTGCCGCACTGATGAGCGGTGCAAGGTCGCGCACCTGACCGCTTGCCGACGGGTACTGCACTAAAGCGCCAAACACATCATGCTGGGCGAGCTCTTCAGCAGGGCCGGTGATGAGATCAAAGCCAAAGAATTCAGCGCGGGTTTTAACCACATCGAGTGTTTGCGGGAAAACGTCGTCGGCGACGAAGAAAGCGTTGGATTTACTTTTCTTGTTGCCACGTTTACACAGCGCCATGGCTTCGGCAGCGGCGGTTGCTTCGTCCAGCAAGGAAGCATTCGCCAACTCCATGCCGGTTAAATCCATCACCACTTGCTGGAAGTTCAACAAGCCTTCTAAGCGACCCTGGGAGATTTCTGGCTGATAGGGCGTATAAGCCGTGTACCAACCGGGATTTTCCAGCACATTGCGTTGGATAACCGCGGGCATATGGGTGCCATAGTAGCCTTGGCCAATGTAGCTTTTCGCGACGCGGTTCTGGCGGGCTAACTGTGCTAAGTATTCTAGCGCTTCTGCTTCGCTGCGTGGTTCATCTAGCGCCAGCTCTCGTCCTAGGCGAATGTCGCTGGGCACGGTTTGCTCAATCAGATCTTCCATGTGCTGCATATTGAGCGCTTTTAACATGGTGGTGACGTCATCTTGACTTGGACCATTATGACGTTTGATAAAAGCATCGTGGTCGGCCAGCTCGGCCAGTCGGCGTGTTTCAATAGGCATAGGAATGATTCCGAACGTTAAGAGAGAACCGTGCAGGGGCAAAGAAGCGAAGAGCCTGCCGCAAAGGGCAGACTCTGGTACATAATTTAGTCGTCAGCGCTTAGCGTGGCTTGATAAGCAGCTGCGTCAAGTAGGCCGTCAAGGGCATCGCTGTCTAAGCGGACTTTCATAATCCAGCCGCCTTCATAAGGGGCTTCATTGACCGTTTCTGGGGCGTCTTCAAGGGCTTCGTTTACTTCGATAACTTCGCCACCCACGGGGGAGTAAAGATCAGAAGCGGCTTTAACCGACTCGATAACACCAAACTCCTGACCTTTAGTCAGTGCTGCACCTACTTCAGGCAGTTCAACAAACACCACATCACCTAGCGCTTGCTGGGCGTGATCGGTAATGCCGACAGTAACGGTGCCATCTTTGTGGTCAAGTACCCACTCGTGGCTTTCAGCGTAACGAAGATTGGCAGGAAGATTGCTCATGATGTTTTCCTATATGAAACAGTTTTCTGGACTCAAGCATACTAGCGTCTGGCGCTCGCCTTGGCGACTGTCGATGATGCACCGTTTAATGAAATCTCGAGCGCAAAGTGTGTTACATGGCTTGGTCAATAGCCGAGCGAATAGGTGTGCATGTTAACGTGTTTCCAATCGGAAACAAATTTCTTCTTTGCTCCACAGGAATCTCCACAGGAAGCTCCATAGAGAGCCTATTACGTTGCATGCTCTGGTAATGTATCGAACTCGGTGGGGTTATGAAAAAAGCGGTATCCTCTATGCGCAAGCGACATCACCCTAGATGATTGCTAAGTTCATGGTGTAAAACATTCAAATCGTATGCTAATGAACCCTGGCAACGTTAATAAGCTTGAGTATTTGATGATTCAAACAACCGAATAAGGAGAAGCGCGTGGAAGCATTAACTAATCTGTTAGGGGTCATCAACGGCGTGGTCTGGGGCCCCGTCATGTTGATGCTGTTGCTGGGTGTGGGGGTCTACCTACAGCTTGGCTTGAAACTGATGCCGATTAGAAAGCTCGGCATGGGTTTCAAGCTAATGTGGGCCGGCCGTGAACCAAAACCTAAAACTGGCAAGCTAGCGGAAAAAGAGGGCGATGAAGGGGAAATTTCTCCCTTTGATGCATTGATGACCGCACTCTCCGCGACCATCGGTACCGGTAATATTGCCGGCGTTGCCACTGCCATTGCGTTAGGTGGGCCAGGTGCCGTTTTCTGGATGTGGATTACCGCGTTAGTCGGTATGGCGACCAAATTCGCTGAAGCGGTACTGGCCGTGCGTTATCGTGAAACCGATAGCACCGGGTTCCATGTGGGCGGGCCAATGTTTTATATCAAAAATGGCCTGGGTAAAAAATGGCTGTGGCTAGGCGGTGTCTTTGCTTTCTTCGGTGCCGTGGCCGCTTTCGGGATTGGTAATACCGTACAGTCAAACTCGGTGGCGGATGCGATGGATGCCACCTTTGGAGTACCGCACTGGATCACGGGTGTGATCATTATGGTGCTGGCCGGTGCAGTCATTCTGGGTGGTATCAAGCGTATCGCGAAAGTGGCGGGCAAGCTGGTTCCCATTATGGGGATTGCTTATGTGGCCGCTGGCCTGCTGGTATTGATCATTAATGCCGGACAGATCGGTGAAGCGTTTGGTTTGATCTTCTACTACGCCTTTAACCCAATGGCCGCCGCGGGTGGTTTTGCGGGTGCGGCAGTAATGGCGGCGATTCGTTTTGGTGTCGCTCGGGGTATTTTCTCTAACGAAGCGGGTCTTGGCAGTGCGCCCATTGCACACGCGGCGGCAAAAACGAAAAATCCGGTGCGTCAGGGGTTGATCGCTATGCTGGGTACGTTTATCGATACCATTATTGTTTGCACCATTACCGCGCTGGTTATTTTGACCTCTACGGTCTGGATAGATGGCGAAGCGGGGGCGTCGTTAACCGCGCTATCGTTTGATGCCGCATTGCCGGGGTTTGGTAACCAAATTGTGGCGGTAGCGCTGGCCATTTTTGCGTTTACTACTATTCTTGGCTGGTCATTTTATGGCGAGAAGTGCTGCCAGTTTCTGTTTGGAACGCGCTCGATCATGATCTATCGTGTGCTGTTTGTGTTAGCGATTCCCTTGGGGGCGATTGCGCAGCTAGGCTTTATCTGGCTAATGGCGGATACTTTTAACGCCATGATGGCCATTCCGAACTTGATTGCCTTGGCACTGCTTTCGCCGGTAGTCTTTAAGCTGACCAAGGACTATTTTGACGGCAAAGATGTCCTGCCGGGTGAAGAGCTGGATCACGACCGGTAAGTTTATCTAGCTCTTTAAGCTTATCTAGCTCGCCAGGCGTTGTTTAGCTGCGCTGTAGGTAAGTATCGAATAACAACAGAGTCGGGAAGGCACTTGCTAAGTGGCTTCCCGTTCTTTTTTATGAACACGCATTTTTAAGTGAGGAAAGCTTCATGACTGAATTAAAACAAACGCCGCTGCACGCGTTACACCTCAAGCTGGGTGCCAAAATGGTTCCTTTTGCGGGCTACGATATGCCGGTGCAGTATCCGTTGGGCGTGAAAAAAGAGCATGAGCATACGCGTCAAAAGTGCGGTTTGTTTGATGTTTCGCACATGGGGCAGATCACTGTTTCCGGTGATAACGTCGCTGAGGCTCTGGAAACGCTTATTCCTGCTGATTTGGTGGGGCTTGAGAAAGGCGCCCAGCGCTACGGAATTTTCACCAGCCTTGAAGGGGGCATTATTGATGACCTGATGGTAGTGAACGCAGGCGATCACTTTTATCTGGTGGTGAACGCTGCTTGTAAAGATCAGGACTTGGCGCATTTGCGGTTAAATTTAGCTTCCACACATACGATCGAGCCGCTCGACCGTGGGCTGCTGGCGCTACAGGGCCCGCAGGCACGTGATGTGATGCAACGGCTTTGCCCGGAAGCCTGCGAGTTAGTGTTTATGCAGCATGGCCGTTTCACTATCGCTGGCCAGGAAGTATGGGTTAGTCGCAGCGGTTATACCGGCGAAGATGGTTTTGAAATTTCAGTTGCGGCAGACGCTTGTGAAGCCTTTGCCGAGCGGCTGTTGGCAGAGCCTGAGGTAGAAGTGATTGGTTTGGGCGCGCGGGATTCACTACGTCTAGAAGCAGGTCTATGTCTCTATGGTCATGATATGGATATGGAGACTACCCCGGTGGAAGCCGGATTAATCTGGGCGATTGGTAAGCCGCGCCGTCATGGTGGCGAACGCCCGGGCGGTTTTCCCGGCGCCGATATTATTCTGCACCAGGTCGATGCCAAAGATCACACCCGTAAGCGGGTTGGGCTATTAGCCGATGGCCGTGCGCCGGTGCGTGAAGGTGCGTCGCTGGTTGATGAAGCGGGTAATGAGGTCGGTGTTGTTACTTCTGGTGGGTTTGGCCCCAGCATCGGTAAGCCGGTGGCAATGGGCTACGTGACCCGTGAGCTGGAGGCACCGCAAAGTACCGTCTTTGCGGTGGTTCGCGGTAAGCAGTTGCCTATGGTCGTGACCCCAATGCCGTTTGTAAAGCCGGGTTATTATCGCGGTTAATATTCCGACTGACGCTAACCTATATACAGCGGCCCCTGTTTAAGCAGGGGCCGCTGCTCTTGGGGAAGTGTTTTAGCGCAGAACCTGCCTGGGGTCGATGGGTTTGCCGCCCTGGCGCAGATCAAACAGCAAATCATAGCGTTGCGTTGAATCACTTTGCCCTACCTCACATAGCGCATCGCCCGTGCTGACCTGCTGGCCGACAGTGACCAATATGCGCTCACAAAGGGCATACACGGATTGTAGATTATCGGCATGATGGATAATCACCACTTCGCCTAGCTGACGCATGCCATCGGCAAAGCGCACTTCACCTGGGGCGACCGACTGCGCTCGGGCACCCGCCTGGGTGGCGAGTAGCATGGGCTGCAGAGTGCCACGACTGTCCGCGCCGAAACGGCGCACTACACGGTAATCTTCCAGCGGCCAGGGCCAGCGGCGTGCAGAGGCCGGCAGTGGTTGGCTTGGTGCAGCGGCGGATGGGCTGGCGCTAGCACTAGGGGCACTACTACTGCTTGCAGAGCTTGCCGCGGCGCTGCCGCTTAAAGGCACGCTAATCACTTGGCCCACCCGCAGGCTTGTGGGTGTCGTGCCTGGGTTAGCACTCTGGATGCGGCCACTGGTAGTTCCAAAATGCCGAGCGATACCTGAGAAAGTATCACCGGGGCGTATTTGATAACGATATGGCCCACCAGAGGGCGCCCGCTCTTGCTGAGTGGGAAGCAATAGGCGTTGTCCTACCTCTAGGCGTCGTGCATCCACGCTAGGATTAAAGCGCTGTAAGCGCTCTAACGGCACGTTAGCTCGCGCTGCCATCTGGCCGAGAGTATCCCCCCGCTGCACTTGAACCCAGTCGCCGCTGATCTGGCCGCCGCTGGGCGCTGCCGCACGCTGAGATGATGACTGTGGGTCACTGGCACAGCCAGCCAATACCCCAGCTAATAAACAGCTACTCAGCAGAGCTATTAATCGTGATCGGTTTGGCCGTCCAACAAACCATCTTTTTCCAGCCAGAGTGAATTGATCCATGTGTGGAAACGTTCCTTATGCTGCTTTTCATCGTGGTTGTCCGGTGCGTACATCCACTGAGGAATATCCAGTTGCCGTGCGTGCAGCGTAATGGGGGCTTCATTGCCGCACAAAAATCCCCAAAAGGTGGGGGAGGGATTGGTATAGCTTATCGTGACATCCAGTATGCCATTTAACTGGCTTCCTAGCAGGCTAAGCACTTGCGCCACACCGCCCGCCTTAGGGCGTAATAAGTGGCGGTATGGGCTTTGCTGGGCGTCACGTTTTGTGACGCTAAAGCGAGTGCCTTCTACAAAGTTAAAAATCGCAATGGGATTGTTGCGAGCTTGTCGGCACATGCGTTCGGTGGATTCACGGTCAATGGTGGCTAATTTAGGGTTTTTCGCTATCTGCTCCCGACTGAAGCGGCGCATGAAAGGGAACTCAAGTGCCCAAAACGCCAGGCCAACGATGGGAATCCAAATTAATTGGCGTTTAAGGAAGAAGCGTGGCATTGGAATGCGCCGATGCAACGCCATGAAAAGCATAAAAATATCGGTCCAGCTTCGGTGATTGGATATGACCAACCAGCCCTGCTGAGGGCTCGAATTCTTGGGTACGCTGATAGTGACGTCAGGCTTAAGCCAGTGCCGCATCCACCACAGATTAAAACCAATCCAATTAAGGGCGACGGCATTTAAGCCCTGTAATACCTTCTGTTTCAGGCGCTGTCCAGGAACAACCACTTTAAGCAGGGTTAAAAAAATAAGAGGTACGCCCCAGAATAGCGTATTGAGCACCAGCAGCAGTGCGCTGACCAGCCCCTTTAAAATAGGCATACCGCGTATCCTTACCGTCAGACGAATAACTTAATACCGAATGCTAAATGATCGTAGCCACGCTGCCCAGCATAAACCTAGGGCAATTGGGTAGCTTGATGATGTTTTAGCTTAGAGGTAGCGAGGGCGCTTGAACCGTTTTTAGCAATACGGTGCGTAATGCATGGGCGGCAACGGACAGTTCCTGCTGGGTCAAAATGCCTACTCGGCAAGATACGGCGGGTGCCGTCAGCGGTATGCAGCGTGCGCCCAGTTCATGCATTTGGCGAATACACATAGAAGGCACTGCACTAACCCCCAGGCCGTCAGCCACCATTCTGCCAACGGTGGAGAGCTGATGGCTTTCAAACGCCACAGGCAGTTCCATATGCTGTTTACGCAGCTCTTGCTCAAGCAGTCGACGTACCATAGAAGGGCGCTGAAGCGTAATAAAATCATGCTCAAGTAGTGCTGACCAAGAGAGCTGTGAGGATTGCAGTAATGTTGAGGTAGGCGGCACCACCGCCACAAAATGGTCTTCGAATAGCGGGGTGAATAGCAAGCTGCCAGTGGCATCAGGTGAAAAGGCGATGCCCAGTTCTACTTGACGAGAGCGCACCATCTCGGTGACTTCTTCATTGATAACATCGTGCACCGTAATATTAATCTTAGGGTACTGCTGACGAAATTTGACCAATGCCGAGGGCAGCAAGTTACAGGCAAACGCAGGCATTGCCGCGACGCTCAAGCGGCCCAGTTGAAGGGTGAAACGCTGGCGCAGCCGCTCTTCGGTATTATCCCACTGGGCGAGCAGATGTTTGGCGAGTGGTAGCAGAGATTCCCCTTCTGAGGTTAGTCTCACACTACGAGTACTACGCAGTAACAGTTTGCCCCCCAATGATTCTTCAAGCCCTTTGATCGCTAAACTGAGCGCTGGCTGAGATAAATGGAGACGTTCGCAGGCCTGAGTAAAGCTCAACGTTTGGGCAACCGCCAGAAAGGCGCGTAGCTGTTTGACGGTCATGGAAAGCCTTTTATAAATTTTAAAAATAAATTGATAAGAAAAACAAACTTAACAAATATATCATCTGGCACAACACTGACACGAGCGAAACAGGCATTCAGACCACTACCCACGTATCGCAGACAGTACGTGGAAAACAGTACGTGGCAGACAGTACGTGAAAAATAGTTAACACAACGCATATCCAAGACAACAATGTGAGGCACAACAATGGCAGGATTCGATAAGCGTGTAGCTTCCTACGAAGAAGCAATGGAAGGTATCGAGAGCGGTATGACCGTCATTGCTGGCGGTTTCGGATTATGTGGTATCCCTGAAAACTTGATTGCAGAAATCAAGCGGCGCGGTGTCAATGATCTTACTGTGGTTTCCAACAACTGTGGTGTTGATGGTTTTGGTTTGGGGATACTGCTTGAAGATCGTCAAATAAGTAAGATTCTCGCCTCCTATGTTGGTGAAAATGCTTTATTTGAAAAGCAAATGCTCAACGACGAAATTGAGGTGGTGTTAACTCCCCAAGGCACATTAGCTGAGAAAATGCGTGCTGGCGGTGCAGGTATCCCTGCTTTTTACACCGCGACTGGCTACGGCACGCCTATTGGTGACGGTAAAGAAGTGCGCGAATTTAATGGCCGTCACTACATCTTAGAAGAAGCGATTAGGGGAGATTTCGCTATCGTTAAAGGGTGGAAGGCAGACCGCTATGGCAACGTGATGTATCGCCATACCGCGCAAAACTTTAACCCCATGGCTGCTACTGCGGGAAAAATCACCGTTGTCGAAGTTGAAGAAATTGTGGAGCCAGGTGAGCTTGAGCCTAGCCAGATCCATACGCCAGGTATTTATGTGGATCGGATTATTCAAGGCACATTTGAGAAACGTATTGAAAAACGCACGGTGCGTAGTTAGGCCGTAGCTGTTTCAAA
>JAMCZP010000116.1 GCA_023485185.1 Gammaproteobacteria bacterium | reverse complement strand
ACACGGTGACTAGTTTCGACGCGTTAAACGAATACACCACCAGGACAAACATCGGCAAGTAAAGAAATAGCAGGCCAAGCACCAGCATGACCGTTGAGAAATTAGGTCGCCGCATGCGCATTATTCAAGCTCCTTGGACTGGTAACGATGGAACCAGACAATCGGTACCAGCAACAGCAGCAGCATTACCATGGCCAACGCCGACGCTACCGGCCAATCGCGATTGAGGAAAAACTCTTCCCACAAGACTTTACCAATCATCAATGTGTTCGGCCCACCCAGTAACTCCGGAATCACAAACTCACCTACTGCGGGTATGAACACCAGCATCGAGCCCGCCACAATACCGCCCATGGAAAGCGGCAAAGTCACTTTTATAAACGTATTCAGCTTGCGTGAACCAAGGTCAGAAGCGGCCTCAAGCAGTGAATTATCCAAGCGGGTTTGATGGGCATAAAGCGGCAGCACCATAAAGGGCAAGTAGGCGTACACAATGCCTATCGTGACGGCAAACTGGGTATTCATCATACGTATTGGCGAGTCGATCAGCCCTAACCCGAGTAACAGATTGTTGATTAAGCCGCTGTTACTCAGGATGCCCATCCAGGCGTATACCCGAATTAAAAACGATGTCCATGAGGGCAGCATGACCAACAACAGTAACAACAGTTGCCAGCGCGCCGGTGCCCTCGCCATGGCATACGCCATTGGATAACCAATTAACAGGCAGACTGAGGTAGCAATAAACGCGGTTTTAATTGACCCCCAGTAAGCAGCTACATACAGCGAGTCCGAAAGCAGAAAGAGATAATTACCCAAGCTTAGAAAGATATGCAGCGTTTGATCAGCATATTCAAGCAGCGGCCCATAAGGCGGAATGGCAATCGCGGCCTCGGATAAGCTGATTTTGAGTACCAATGCAAAGGGCAGCAAAAAGAACAGGATTAACCACACCAGGGGAAATGCAATCACTGCCCGGCGTCCTAATTGCCAGCGCTTAACCAACGCTGAAACACGAGATGGCATCATTTAAGGCAGTCTCCTCCTCCCAGAAAGAAACCCAATCGTAAGAAACTCAGTCTTGATAAACCCAGTCTTATAAACCCAGCCATTAGCGATTGAGCACAATAGTGCTGTGATCTTCCCAGTGGACATAGACGCCGTCTTCCCAGGTCGGCCGATCTCCACGGCGCTCAGTGTTAGCCATACTGACTTTAATTACCTGGCCCGAAAGCGTGCGCACGTAATACAAAGAGAAGCCGCCTAAATAAGCGATATCATCGACTTTGCCTTCCGCCCAGTTATATTCCGTAGCGGGTTTTTCGCGGGTTAACCAAATTTTCTCAGGACGCAGTGCAACCCAGACACGCCGGTCAACCGCTTGAGTGGTAATACCATGATCAATATAGATTGGCTGCTCCAGCGCAGGCGCAACAATGCGGCAGTGGTCAGCAGCATCTTCAATAATTTCACCTTCAAACATATTCACAGTGCCGACGAACTCAGCCACCATTCGACTGACCGGGCTTTCGTAAATATCAATGGGTGAGCCTATCTGCTCTATCCAGCCATCGGCCATGATCGCCACTCGGTCAGCCATTGTCATGGCTTCTTCCTGATCGTGGGTCACCATAATGCAGGTAACGCCTACCTGCTCGATAATCTCAACCACCTCTAGCTGCATCTCTGTGCGCAGCTTTTTATCCAGCGCACCCATCGGCTCATCCAACAGCAGAAGCTTGGGTCGCTTAGCGAGCGAGCGGGCCAACGCCACCCGCTGCCGCTGGCCACCGGAAAGCTGATGCGGCTTGCGCTTAGCAAAACGCTGCATATGCACTAGCTTCAGCATTTGCGCCACGCGCTCGTCAATATCCGCTTTAGGCAGTTTGTCCTGCTTTAAGCCAAAGGCAATGTTTTGCGCCACCGTCATATGGGGAAACAGCGCGTAGGACTGAAACATCATGTTGATAGGCCGCTTGTGGGGCGGCATAGCGGTGATGTTCTCACCCCCTAACATGATGCGCCCTTCCGAGGGGGTCTCAAATCCTGCCAGCATTCGTAGTAACGTAGACTTTCCCGATCCAGAACCACCTAATAACGCAAAAATTTCCCCGCGTTTGACCTGCAAATTGACATTATCCACCGCCAGCGCATCATCAAACCGCTTACTTAAGTGCTTCACTTCCAGTACTACGTCCTCAGCAAAGCGCGGCGTTTTACCGGTAGCATGTAAGCCATGAGGATTCGTTGGCGAAACGGATGAAGGCTCGTTCGACAGGGGCGTAGTGACCATTCGCCACTCCCATCAAAAGGCCCGGCAAAACCGGGCAGATAAAAGGCGAACAGCGAGCTACAAAGGGAGTACCCCAAGCTCGCCGTCGGATAAGTGTTAGCTTAACGGCCTGATTTTACGCGGTTCCAAATACGCGTACGGGCGCGTTGAACATTTTGAGGCTTTTCAATCGCCACGTACAGGTTTTGCATGACATCGGTTGCTGGGTAAATAGCCGGGTCATTAATAATCTCTTCCGAGAGATATTCATTAGCCGCTGCGTTAGGGTTGGCGTAACGCACATACTCGGTAATCTCAGCAGCAATTTCAGGATCTAGAATATAGTTAATAAAGGCGTGGGCGTTTTCAGTATTTGGCGCGTCAGCGGGTACCGCCATCATGTCAAACCAGAGGGCTGCACCTTCTTTAGGAATACTGTAACCAATAGAGAAGTCGCGACCGGCTTCTTCAGCACGCTCGGCTGCTTGAAAAATATCGCCTGAATAGCCAGCGGCTACGCAGATGTCGCCATTGGCAAGATCGGATACGTAACGCGAAGAGTGGAAATAAGTAATATTATCGCGGATACCTGCAATTACCTCGCCGCCGGCTTCCAGGTCTTCAATATTTTCGCTAAGCGGATCCAAGCCCACGTATGCCATAGCAGGTGATAGCATCTCATCACCTGAATCAAGCATCGCAAGGCCACAACCTGCTTCACTCAATGCAGTGG
>JAMCZP010000064.1 GCA_023485185.1 Gammaproteobacteria bacterium | reverse complement strand
ATAACTGATCGTACGTCGTAAATATAGCGGAAAAAATAGAGCTGAAAAATGTGCACACAGCTTAGTGAAACAGCAGGGGGCAGTCTGTCGCTGAGCTTGTTAACATTGATAGATATGCATAACTCAAGCACAAAAAAATGGCAGTTAGCCATTGATTGATTTGAGCGAATGATTTGGTATAGATAGATGCTAAATACTGGCCAAAAAGTAAACCATATTGAACTTATAGCTTGAAATATGGCGACTAATTGAAGAGATAGGATGATGCTATATCTTAAAAACTAACAAGTAATTGGTGCGGATGGGGAGACTCGAACTCCCACACCTTACGGCACTAGAACCTAAATCTAGCGTGTCTACCAATTCCACCACATCCGCGAAGACGAGGCGTATATTATCATCATTCCATTTGAAGTCAATAAGTGATTTTAAAATATATCTTAAACATGATGCGTCAGCGTTAGATTTTCAAGCAATGCCACGGAGGGGGTATGTATTTAAAACGATGGCTGCAGCGGGGGAGCACCTGGTTAAAGCGTGAGCTACCTGGCTACTGTGCATTCTGCTTGGCACCTGCAGAAGGGCACGGGTGGTGCTTTACCTGTGAGCAAGAGCTTCCCTGGAACTTACATGCCTGCCGTCAGTGCGGCGAACCAGTGGGGCATGCGCAGCCATTGTGCGGGCACTGCCTGGTCGACCCGCCCGCCTTTTCGGCCACCCACACTGGGTTGTTGTATCAAGGTGTGGTTAAAGAATTAGTGCATGATTTCAAATTTCATGCCACGACCAGAGCAGGTATGTTGCTTTTCGACTTAATGTTAATGACGCCGCCAACGGATAAAGGGGATGCCTTTTTATCGGTACCGATGACACCGACGAATGCAAGAGCGCGTGGGTTTAATCAGTCTCACTGGTTAGCAGAGCAGTTGGCTAAAATCTGTGATGTGCCACTAGTCAATGCCAGGCGGATTAAGGATAGCCCTTCACAGCGTACGCTGAACCGCCGCGAGCGAGTGGCAAATTTAGCCGGTGCTTTTGTGATTGAAGCAAAACTGCCTCGTCATATAGTGATTATCGATGATGTTGTCACTACCGGCTCTACTGGACATGCACTGGCAACTGCTGCGCTCAAAGCAGGTGCGAAACGCGTCGATATTTGGGCGGCAGCGCGGACACCCCTAGGCAAGGATTG
Source organism: Gammaproteobacteria bacterium (assembly GCA_023485185.1). The sequence continues at coordinate 14,501 of JAMCZP010000064.1, read as the reverse complement.
ATAGAATAACCCTTTAGCTAATTAACTAGCCCCTTTGCCAACCCAGGAGTGACCTATGTCACACCCGTTTAGCTCTCTTTCGCCAGATTTAGTGATGTCAGCCGCTGAGTCGCTCGGTATTTGGCCAGCAGGGGAGCCCTTCGCGCTCAACAGTTATGAAAACCGTGTACTGATGTTTCGTGGTGAAGATGGCAAAAACTGGATTATTAAGTTTTACCGCCCTAATCGGTGGTTAGATGTGGCGATTCAGGAAGAGCATGATTTTTTGCAGGAGTTGGCTAACAGCAAGGTGCCGGTGGTAGCTCCTTGGCGTGATGCAGAGGGTGTGTCTCTACACCACTTTAAGACATTTAGTTTTGCGCTATTTCCCCACTGCCCAGGCCAGGCGCCAGAGCTGGATAATCCTGCTCATTTGTTTGCAATGGGGGAGGTGTTAGGGCGGTTACATCAAGTGTCGGCTAAGAAGGCGTTTCAACACCGGCCATACTTAGAGATGGCGAGCGGTGTTCTTGATGCGCAGCAGCGCGTGCTGGCAAGTGAGCGGTTAACCCTTTATCAACAACGTGCCTATGAGCGCGTTATACAAAAGATGCATCAACACCTTTTAAAACATAACGTACCCGCGAGCAGCATGATTCGTTGCCATGGTGATTGCCATCTTGGCAATGTGCTAGGCCGCGAAGAGCAGTTTACGCTGGTCGATTTCGACGACTGCCTAATGGCGCCCGCTATTCAGGATATCTGGATGCTGCTGCCCACTGATGACCCTGAGGGCTGGCGGCCATACTTAAATGAAATTATCGAAGGTTATGAGGAAACGTGTTCCTTCCCTTCAGAACAAATGTCGCTTATCGAGCCGCTAAGAAGCTATCGGCTGATACGATACACTGCTTGGTTGATATCCCGCTGGGATGACCCCGCCTTTCCACGTGCGTTTCCATGGGTAGCCGACAACGGTTACTGGGATCAGCATATCCGCCAATTAGAACAGCAGTGCTTACAATTAGATAACCCACGTTGGTTGGCATAAACCAACCAGCGTGGGTCCGGGTATTTGCTATTCAGCGTCTGGGTTGGGCTGCTCTCGGGGGATTGGGTTGACAACGCCTTCACCGTTCGCCTGCTGGCGACGCTGGTTTAGCTCGGCTGATGGGTTATCAAGCTCTTCAATTTCGACAGCTTCATCAAGTGTCAATAAAAATGGTTGCCCGGGCGAAAGCGTGCAGGGTGATCCATCGCAGGCAATGGCGTATTGGCCATCTTCTGCATAGGCGCTGGCCACAAAGTCGCCTGAAAAAATATTGCTATTCGCATCGTTGGTTTCAATGCACGTGGCATTTTGCGTAGTAATCCGAATGCGATCATTGTTTAACTGTGCAGTACCAATAATGACGCAATATTCAGGCAATGAGTGTGACGCGCCTGCTGCCTGAATGGGGTGTAATAAGATGTCGTCTAGCCGGGCTTGTCCTGATGTAAACGTGAGCTCTTCAACCACTTCTACGCCCACCGTTGCCTCACTTGGTAGAGTCAAAGTGGACTCGTCAGCAAGCAGTGGCATAGCGAATAAAGGGGCCACGATGGCGGTTAACCAAATGGGTGAGGGTTTAAATGACATGGTCGGCTCTCAAAGTTGTCGCCTGCACTAAAAGCAGGAAATAGAAACAATTCATCATATCACAGGCACTTTGGTTGCAAAGTGGGGGCCGTGTCACTCTGCCACAGGCGAAGCAGGTGCGGTAAAATGCTCTTTTTGATTAATACTCGTTGTGTGAGTTTTATTAAAAGTATACTTTTTGTACAAGTTGTGCAGAGAAAGGCGTTGGGAACATAGCGTCTAATAAGGGTTTTATTTTCATAAGCGCAAAAAGCAGTTGACCTAGCTGGCCGCCTAACGCTGTTGCGCATCGTTTTTGAAGAGGCTTAACATGTCCGATGATATCGCCGAACACTACCGCCAGATAATTACCGCATTGGGAGAAAATCCTGACCGCGAGGGGCTGAGAGATACGCCGAAGCGGGCGGCTAAGGCTATGCAGTTTTTAAATGCTGGCTATACTCAATCGCTGGAAGAAATTATTAACGGGGCGGTATTTGAATCGCAAACGGATGAAATGGTGCTAGTTAAAGACATTGAATTGTATTCAATGTGTGAGCATCACTTACTACCGTTTATTGGCAAATGCCATATTGCTTATTTGCCCAATGGAAAAGTGTTAGGTCTTTCTAAATTTGCGCGTATTGTCGATATGTTTGCACGTCGTATGCAGATTCAGGAGAACCTGACGCGAGAAATCGCCGATGCGGTTCAGGAAGTGACTCAGGCAAAAGGAGTTGCTGTAGTGATCGAAGCTCGCCACCTCTGCATGATGATGCGTGGTGTTGAAAAGCAGAATTCCAGCATGACATCATCGGTGATGTTAGGTGGATTTCGTAAAAATCAATCTACAAGGCATGAGTTTTTAATGCTCATTAGCTAGATCAGTCATCGCTAATGGGCGAGCTGCTCACGCTACAAATTTGGTTTAAAGGGCCGTTTCGACTTAGCATGAAGTGGTTAATGAGCCTACAAGGCCATCATTTGGTCAGGAGTCTTTCATGGAAGCGCTTAAAGAAACGCAGCTATATTGCCCGTTCGCCTACATAGATGGTAGTTGGGTGGCAGCAGACAGCGGCGAGCAGATTACAGTATTGAACCCGGCGACTGGCGAAGCAATTGGAGATATTCCCCGCTTAGGTCGAGCCGAAACCGAGCGGGCGATTGACGCTGCTGATGCTGCGCTACCCGCATGGCGGGCACTGACTGCTCAAGAGCGCGCCGACATGCTAATGAAATGGCATGACCTAATGATGGAGCACCAACAAGACCTTGCTATGTTGATGACCTACGAGCAGGGAAAGCCCCTTAAAGAAGCCGCAGGTGAGATTGCTTATGCAGCCAGCTTTTTACGCTGGTTTGCTGAAGAGGCGCGACGCGTTTACGGTGAAACAATACCTGCTGCTAAAGCTAATCAGCGTATTGTGGTTACCAAACAGCCGGTAGGTGTGGTGGGCGCGATTACGCCATGGAATTTTCCTGCCGCAATGATTACTCGCAAAGCAGGTGCCGCGTTAGCGGCGGGTTGTACTATTGTAGTTAAGCCGGCCAGTCAAACGCCATTTTCAGCCACGGCGCTCGCGCTTTTAGCCGAACGCGCGGGTATTCCCCGCGGTGTATTCAATGTGGTACCGGGCAGCGCCAGCGATATTGCTAAGGCGATGACCCAATCACCCAAAGTGCGCAAGATTACCTTTACAGGGTCCACTGAGGTTGGCCGTAAGTTAATGGCGCAAGCCGCTGAACACGTGCAGAAGGTTTCGCTAGAGTTAGGCGGTAATGCGCCCTTTATCGTGTTTGAAGATGCTGACTTGGATGCGGCTGTCGAAGGCGCCATGGCAGCAAAATTCCGCAATGCCGGCCAAACCTGTGTCTGCACTAACCGCTTTTTAGTGCAGTCGAGTGTCATCAATGCCTTCTGCGAGAAATTGGCGGTGGCGATGAACAGTGAGCTACAGGTGGGTGATGGCACCAAGCCAAATATCAATATTGGCCCACTCATCGATGAAAATGCGGTTAACAAGGTCAGTGAACATGTTCAGGATGCCATCGATAATGGCGCTGAATTATTGTTAGGTGGTCATCCTCACCCCTTGGGCGGTAATTTCTTTACGCCGACGCTCATCAGCTTTGCCACCGATAAAATGAAAGTGGCTCATGAGGAGACGTTTGGTCCTCTGGCAGCGGTTTTCCCCTTTGATGATGAAGAGACCGCCATTGAGATGGCCAATGACACCGAGTATGGCCTAGCCTCTTACTTCTACTCCCGTGATCTTGCCCGCGTATGGCGTGTCGCAGAAGCGCTTGATTATGGCATGGTAGGTATTAATACCGGCGCAATCTCTAATGCCGCCGCACCCTTCGGTGGTGTAAAAGCATCGGGGCTTGGTCGCGAAGGTGGTCACCAGGGGTTGGAAGAGTACCTTGAGACCAAATATCTCTGTATCGACCTTGGCTAAGCCCGATATTTTTATTTTAAAGGCTTAAAAAAGCCCTACCTGCACATTGCAGGTGGGGCTTTTTAACTTCGGGGTGTTACTAAGCACGTTTAGTGGCGGAAGTGGCGCATCCCGGTAAAGACCATGGCAATACCTGCTTCGTTAGCAGCGTCTATTACTTCCTGGTCACGCATAGAACCGCCCGGTTGAATCACTGCGGTAATGCCAGCGGCGGCAGCTGCGTCAATGCCGTCACGGAAAGGAAAAAACGCATCCGATGCCATCACAGAGCCTGGCACTGAAAGGCCTTCATCAGCGGCTTTAATGCCGGCAATCTTTGCTGAGTAGACGCGGCTCATTTGCCCGGCGCCAACGCCGATTGTCTGACCATCTTTGGCGTAGACAATGGCATTAGATTTTACGAATTTGGCTACCCGCCAGGCGAAGGCAAGGTCACGCAGCTCTTGCTCGCTAGGCGCGCGCTCGCTGACGACAGTTAGATCTTCACGCGCTACCATACCTTCGTCGCGATCCTGTACCAATAAACCGCCGTTGACGCGTTTAAGATCAAAGGTTGATTGATGTTGGCCGGGCCAGTTGCCGCTAACATCTAATAAACGCACGTTCTGCTTATTGGCCACAATAGCAGCAGCTTCATCGCTGACCCCGGGGGCAATGATGACCTCAACAAACTGACGGTCAATGATCGCCTGGGCTGTCTCTGCGTCTAGCGGCGTATTAAAGGCAATAATGCCGCCGAAGGCGCTGGTGGGGTCGGTGGCAAAGGCCTTGTCGTAAGCTGCCAGGGCGGTTGCGCCAATCGCGACACCACAAGGGTTTGCGTGCTTTACGATCACACACGCTGTCTCGTTAAACGCTTTTACGCACTCAAAGGCAGCGTCGGTATCGGCAACATTGTTATACGAAAGCGGCTTGCCCTGGAGCATCTTGGCGGTGGCTACGCTGGGTTCGCTGGCATCAGGGTCAACGTAAAAAGCTGCCTGCTGATGAGGATTTTCACCGTACCGCATGTCCTGCTTTTTATGTAGCTGCAGGTTAAAAGTGCGTGGGAATGCTTCATCGGCAGGATTGACCATGCGGCCGAGATAGTCGGCAATCGCGCCATCATAACCAGCGGTGTGTTCAAAAGCTTTAACCGCTAAATCAAACCGCGTGGCGTTACTGACCAGGCCATCGTGTGCTGCCAGCTCACCTAGTACGCGAGCGTAATCACTGCTATTGACCACAATGGTGGTGTAAGCGTGGTTTTTAGCGCAGGCGCGAACCATGGTGGGGCCGCCAATATCGATATTCTCAATGGCATCTTCTAGCGTGCAATCTGGCTTGGCAACCGTGGCGGCAAAGGGGTACAGATTGACGACCACCATATCGATTGGGGTAATGTCGTTCTCGGCCATTACCGCATCATCCTGCCCACGGCGAGCTAAAATGCCACCGTGAATTTTCGGATGTAAGGTTTTGACGCGGCCATCCATGATTTCAGGGAAGCCTGTGTGCTCTGAAACTTCTTTGACTGGAATGGCGTTTTCCTGCAATAGGCGGAAGGTGCCGCCCGTTGAGAGGAGTTCCACACCATGCTCGGTCAGACCGCGGGCGAATTCCACAATGCCAGTTTTGTCAGAAACGCTCAAAAGGGCGCGGCGGACGGGGATAGCGCTACTGTCAATCAAGGAAGGATTATCAGCCATTAGAGTGCTCATGTTGTGCAGAGTCGAGAATTAAAAACAACAACGCCCCATCGTTATGGGGCGTCACCTTCGATAAGTCCGTAAAGCTTTAGTTTTTTGCGCAGAGTGCCACGGTTGAGCCCTAGTACATCTGCAGCTCGGGTCTGGTTGCCGTCGGTATGTTCCAATACGCAGGCCAGCAAGGGTGCTTCAACTTCAGCCATCACCATGGCATATAGGTCAGTTGCTTGACTGCCATCAAGATGCTCGAAGTAGCGGCGCATGGCGGTTTCCACAGCTTCCCGAAGCGGCTGTGGGGGAGAGCTGGCGGCAGGGTCGGCCAGCGTGCCCACAAGGTGAGAGACCTTGTGGGATTCAGTCGTGCTAGAGAGAAGATCGCGTTCGGTCATGCAGCATGGCTTCCTTTGGCTAGCAAACGCGTGGCAGCATCGGGTGCCATCGCGTCGTTGATCCAATCAAATTGCATTTCGGGTAAGGCTAATGCATTAAACTGCTGCTTAAGCGCGCGCTGTTGGAGCTGCGTAAAGCGTGGGTCGTCGTTGAGGTACCATCCAACGTGTTTGCGTGCGATTCGCACGCCCATGGTGTCCCCATAAAACTCATGTAACGCCGCAATATGCCCCTGAAGCACGTGGTGGCGCTCTATGAGAGTAGGCAGCGCCATCCGCTCTCCATGCTGAAGATAATGGCTAATCTGCTGGAAAATCCACGGGTTGCCTTGGGCGCCACGACCCACCATGACGGCATCAGCGCCGGTATAAGCGAGTACTTCGGCGGCTTTTTCAGGGCTTGTTATGTCGCCGTTTGCGATCACTGGTATCGAGAGGCGTGACTTGATCTCAGCAATCGTGTCGTACTCTGCCTGTCCAGTATAGCGCTGCTCGCGATGTCGGCCATGTATCGCTAACGATTGAATGCCTGCTGACTCGGCGAGTTGCGCAATGCGCAACCCGTTGTTCGTTTCAGCGCACCAGCCGGTGCGGATTTTAAGCGTCACTGGAATATCAACCGCTGCAACGACCGCCTCAAGAATCTCCGCCACCAGCGCTTCATCACGCAGTAGCGCTGAACCTGCTGCTTTATTGCATACTTTTTTCGCAGGGCAGCCCATGTTGATATCAATAATCTGCGCACCCAGCTCGGCATTTAAGCGCGCTGCCTGAGCCAGCATTTCTGCATCGCCACCGGCGATTTGTACTACACGTGGGTCTGGCTCGCCGCGATGATCCATACGTAACTGCGATTTTCGCGTATGCCACAGGCTGGGATCTGCCGTCACCATTTCACCCACCACCCAGCCAGCCCCTAGTTGTCGGCAGAGCTGACGAAAAGGGCGGTCAGTGACGCCCGCCATCGGTGCCAGTATTACCCGGTTGGGTAGCCGGTACGGGCCGATGGAGGGTAAGCCTGAAGTGGCGGGTACAGTTGTTAAGGTCATCGCATTGGGTTATCTAAATACAGGGCTGACTAAATACTAGGCTAGCGGTGAGTAGGCGCTTTCAAGGGGGCGTATGATACGCCTACTCAGCGGCAGGGTGAAGGCCGTTAGCTGCTTTACCGCGGACGCTGACCAGAAAGGCGCACCCAGCCTTCGCGAATTACCGGCTCTTGCATGGTAATCCCTTGGGCTGCATAGGCTTGATAAACATCATCGGCCTGGTTGGCTAATATGCCGGATAGTGCAATGCGACCGCCAGGGGCCACATGCCCGGCAATCATTACTGCCAGTTCGACAAGCGGGCCCGCCAGAATATTGGCCGTCAAAATGGGATAGCCCACGCTATCGCTTAACTGTTCGGGGTAGTAGAGGTTTAACGCTTCTTCGGCGATGCCATTGCGCTCTGCGTTATCACGGCTGGCTTGCAACGCCTGGGGGTCAATGTCGGTGGCATCAGCGTGACTGGCACCCAGCTTGAGCGCGGCAATAGCGAGAATGCCCGAGCCGCAGCCCACATCGAGTATCGGCTGCTGCGCTAAGTGTCCGGCAACCGCTAACTCATCCAGCCACTCAAGGCATAAGGCCGTTGTTGGGTGTGTGCCGGTGCCAAAGGCAAGGCCAGGATCAAGAATCAAGTTAACCGCGTCGGCCTCTGGTGGCTCGTGCCAGCTAGGTACAATCCAAAGCCGTTGGCCCATGCGCAGCGGCGTAAAATCATCCATCCACTCACGCTCCCAGTCACGGTCGGCCAGTAACTCATACTCGATGGTTGGGCAGGGTTCGCCAGGCTGTTGCTCCGACCACGCGGCTTCGATGCGCTCCAGCATGCCCTCAACACCCTCAAGGTCGTCGTAGAGGCCGGTTAAAATGGTATCTTGCCAAAGTGGTGTGGTGCCGCGCTCAGGTTCAAATACCGGGTCATCATGGGCATCCTGAAGGCCAATGGCCGTTGCCCCCTCATTGATCAAGAGCTCTTCGAGGAACTCTGCTTGCTCAGGGGCGACATGGGCTTTGAGTTGAAGCCAGGGCATGGAGATTCTCCGCAACGCGAATATAAACGAGAGCGGGGTGGACTTAGCCACCCCGCTGGGCATCAATCGTGACGCTGGAAAGGCAGGTTTAGCTGCTTAGTTTCTTTTCCAGGTAATGAATATTGACGCCGCCTTGACGGAAGTAACTGTCGCGAACCAGGTCTTTTTGCAGGTCAATATTGGTTTTGATGCCTTCCACCAGCAACTCATCAAGGGCATTGCGCATCCGGGTTAAGGCTATTTCACGGTCTGCTCCCCAAGTGATCAGCTTGCCGATCAGTGAGTCGTAATGCGGAGGCACGGTGTAACCTGTATAGAGATGTGAGTCCATGCGTACACCTAGACCGCCCGGTGCGTGAAACAGCGTGACCTTGCCAGGTGAGGGCATAAAGGTACGTGAGTCTTCGGCATTAATCCGGCACTCAAAAGCGTGGCCTGAGAGTTTTACATCTTCTTGACGAATCGACAGTGGCAGGCCAGAGGCAATGCGTAGCTGTTCTTTGACGATATCCACGCCGGTGACCATTTCGGTGACCGGGTGCTCAACCTGAACACGCGTATTCATCTCGATGAAGAAGTATTCACCGTCTTCGTACAAGAACTCAAAGGTGCCTGCACCGCGATAGTTAATTTTAAGGCACGCTTGACGACACGCTTCAAGCACTTGGGCACGGGCTTCTGGGTCAAGGCCTGGTGCCGGTGCTTCTTCAAGCACTTTTTGATGGCGACGCTGCAGTGAGCAGTCGCGATCATAAAGATGTATGGCGTTGCCTTGACCGTCGGCAAGTACCTGCACTTCTACATGGCGCGGCTTCTCTAGAAACTTCTCCATGTAAACCGTGCCGTCACCAAACGCAGCGTGCGCTTCGGTACGGGTAACGGTAATGGCAGAAAGTAGGTGTCCTTCAGCATGCACTACGCGCATGCCGCGGCCGCCGCCGCCTGAGGCTGCTTTGATGATCACCGGATAGCCGATGCGCTTCGCGGTGGCTAAGTTAGTGGCGTCATCGTCACCCAATGGGCCGTCTGAGCCGGGAACGGTTGGAACACCGGCTTCCTTCATCGACTGGATAGCGCTGACCTTATCGCCCATCAGGCGAATTGTCTCAGCGCGGGGTCCAATAAAGGTGAAGCCTGAACGCTCAACCTGCTCAGCAAAGTTGGCGTTCTCAGATAAAAAGCCGTAACCAGGATGAATGGCGCTTGAGTCAGTCACTTCAGCCGCACTGATTAGTGCAGGAATATTCAAGTAAGATTGCGTTGACGAGGCCGGCCCGATACACACGGCTTCATCTGCTAAGCGAACGTGCATTAGCTCACGATCAGCTTTTGAGTGCACCGCTACGGTTTTAATGCCCAGTTCTTTACAGGCCCGTAGGATACGGAGGGCAATCTCGCCGCGGTTCGCGATAAGTACCTTGTCCAGCATGGGAGAATCCACCCGTGTTGAAAATGAAAGATTAAGCGATAACGATCATAGGTTGATCGAATTCCACTGGCTCGCCATCTTCCACTAAAATGGCTTCCACTACGCCGTCACGGTCAGCTTCAATCTGGTTCATCATTTTCATGGCTTCGATGATGCACACGGTATCGCCTTGCTTAACGCTATCACCAACTTCAACAAACGATTTAGCGCCTGGAGCCGGGCTGCGATAGAAAGTCCCTACCATGGGGGAATTCACCGCTTCACCACGATAGCTAGCGCCGGCTGATTCAGCTTCCGGTGTTACTGTTGGAGCGCTGGGGGCGGGTGCGTAATTAGGTTGCGCATATTGCGGCATTGGCTGTTGCTGCCAAGAGGCGCCATTTGGGTGGCGACTGATGCGTACTGACTCTTCACCTTCTTGAATTTCAATCTCGCTAATATTGGACTCTTCGAGCAGTTCAATTAGTTTTTTAACTTTGCGGATATCCATGGCATAGCCCCATCAATGTCATAAAAGGTAGTCACAAAATGCTTAAGCGTAGAGCGAGAAGCGCTTTGTGGCGCTCATTAAGCGCAGTAAACCAGATTTAAAAATGAAGAGAACGCTGCATGTTAGCGAACGTTACCTCGTTCTCACCCCTAAAAAAGGAAAATTTTAGCTAATATGGGAGCGGAGTTTGCCGAAAAAGTGCGAGGATGTCCAGCGACAGCCAGAAGCTGCCGATTAGCATAAATTTAAACAACTGTTTGAGGATGTTCGCGACAGAAGACTGCATTAAGGCTTTTACACCGAGCTGACGAGGATGGTGGCATTAGCTGTTGGCCAACCACTGGTTGACAGATTCAAGGTGACCATGCAACTGATCGGCGGTTACTTCACCCTGGATTCGTGCATCACGAATTTCTTCTCCTTGATTAAAAAACAGCAGGCTGGGTGGGCCAAACAGATTGAACCGCTCAAGCAGCTCACGACTTTGGCTATCGGTATGGGTGACATCGGCGGCAATTAATGTATAGCCACTCAAAGCAGAGGAGACGCGAGGGTCAGGGTAAACATCACGCTCCATTAGCTTGCAGGAAATACACCAATCGGCGGTAAAATGCACAAACACTGGCTGACCAGCATTGTCAGCTTGAGCGATGGCTTCATCCAGCGCGGTGATACTACCTATTTCAATGAAATTGAGTGATTCCGCTTGTTGTTCACTAGGCGCACTGGTATTGGATGCTAGTGGCCGGAGGGGGTTGTTGCCCCCTTGAGCGGCGCCAATCACCAGCAGTACCCCCCACGCAAGTAACATAAGACCCAAGGTTTGCCGCGCCCGCGGCCAGCCCTGTGGCTGATTGAAATTCAGTGCCCCTAAAGCCAGTGCACTGCCGATCGCCAGCCCGGCCCATAGCAGCAGCGCAATAGGCGCTGCCACCAGGCGCTCTACCATCCAAATCGCCACGCCAAGAAGAAGTAAGCCAAAGGCGATTTTTACGCCATTCATCCAAGCGCCAGTGCGCGGCAGTAGGGTAGTGCCAAAGGTGCCGACGAGCAGTAAGGGAATGCCCATACCCAAGCCCAATGCAAATAGCACGGCGCCACCCATCACTGCATCCCCCGTTGTGGAGATAAACACCAGTGCCCCGGCCAAGGGTGCCGTAACACAGGGTGATACTACCAACACCGATAGCGCACCCGCTAAGGCTAAGCCCGGCGGACCACTGCGCTGAGCGCGCGCCTGCCAAGCATCAATACGGTTGGTCAAACGGGGTGAAAGATTGAGGTTAAACGCACCAAACATGGCGAGTGCAAAGAGCGTAAAGAGCGCTGCGAAGGTAATTAATACCGGGGCGGACTGTAAGCGTGCCTGGAGATTAAGTCCCGCGCCGAACAGCCCCATCAAAACGCCTACCAGTGCGTAGGTAAGCGCCATACCCATCACATAGCTGGCGGAAAGCACAAAGGCGCGTGGCCTGGTTGGGTTCTGCCCCACCACAATTGATGACAAAATTGGAATCATCGGAAGCACGCAGGGCGTAAAGGTCAGCCCCAGGCCGGCGATGAAAAATAGCCCCAGCGCCAGTGGTAGGCTGGCATCGCTGATTAAGGCGCTGAAGCGGCTATCTTCACTTTGTGGGGCATTGAATTCACCCTGAGCGGCGGCGCCAGCCGTAACCACGTCGCTGCTAGCGTTATCCCAATTGGCAAACTGGCTGGGCGGTTGAGTTTCGCTAGCCTCAAGGTTCGTGCGCTCCGGTGGGTAGCATAGCCCAGCATCGGCGCAGCCTTGAAAGGTGAGCTCTATGCTTAGTGGGCCTGAGTAAGGCGCCTCAAGCGGAATTTCGAATACCAACTGATCACGGAAGATATAAACATCACCCATAAACTCATCGTTAGTGAAGGTGCCTTCCGGGATGATGGGTTCGCCGAGCATGACATTGTCATCTTCACCAATAACCGCTAACTGGTGGCGATAGAGATAGTACTCATCGGCGATGTCTACCCCGATAAACAGGGTATCGCCATCATGCCAAGCAGCGGGCTGGAAGGCCTCCATTACCGGTAAAAATTCATCCTGATTGCTGGGCGATGAAAACCATTGTGCGTGGGCAATCGGCGGTAACAAGCCGATGGCGAAAACTAATAATGTAAACAAGCTTAGGCGTTTAAGGGATAACACGGAGCGTCCTTAATCAATGGCATCGCAAGGTAAGAGGGATAGCATACCTCAACCTTAAACCCCTCGCGTACAAGCTGCGGTGACGTGACGCGCCCGCTAATATTACGTTAATCCTTAACGCAATAAGGCTGCCTACGGGCAGCCTTATTGTCATCATGGCAAAAGTAGCGCCGCCGTAATGTTTTTACGCTTTTTGGTACGCGCTAACGGCTTTTTCGATTGCTTTGCGCGCAGCGTCCGCGCCTTCCCAAGACTCTACTTTCACCCATTTGCCTTTCTCAAGATCTTTGTAATTCTCGAAAAAGTGAGCGATCTGCTGACGAAGCAGTTCAGGTAGGTCAGTAACCTCCTGAATATCGTCATAGAGTGAGCTCAGTTTGGCGTGGGGTACGCACACTAATTTAGTATCTTCGCCGGCTTCGTCAGTCATATTGAGCATGCCGACGGGACGGGCGCGGATAATGCTGCCGGGCTGAACGGGGTGGGGGGTAACGACCAGTGCATCAAGTGCATCGCCATCGTCTGCCAGGGTATGCGGAATAAAACCATAGTTGGCAGGGTAGAACATAGGCGTGGCCATGAAACGGTCAACGAGTAGCGCGCCCATATCCTTATCAATTTCGTATTTGATCGGATCGTGGTTAGCTGGAATTTCGATTACTACGTAAACGTCGTTGGGGAGATCCTTTCCAGCAGGGATATTATCGAAGTTCATCGTTGATTCCTTGGTAGTGCATGGCTAGGCAGTTGTTTCAGAGTCGTTAATAGCGGGGGATTATACGAAGATGACTGCGCGATTACCAATGCGACATAGGTGGGTCGATGCAAAATCGTTATAAAAAAGTGTGAATATAAAAGCGTGCTAATACGATAGAGACGTTTGGCGGGCATCGTTTCAGCTCAGCAGCGTGTATCATAACCAGTATTGATTGACAGTGATGTCCCTTGATCGAGTCGGCAGCCTAGGAGGATGACTTGTCGCACGCCCAGTTGCTCATCAGTTATGGTCAAGCGTTTGTCGCACCCGATCGGCGCTCACACCGCAGTTCAATGTCGGTTCGTTTCCCTGAGGCGCCTCTGTTGCGTGCAAAAGGTGGCTGTGCCGTTATCAGCGACTCCATCTCGCGCAATACTATGGCCAAGCAGGCGGGCGATTTAAGTGTGCGCGGCTTTTTAGCTGACTACTTTTCAACCCCCGATCACTGGGACGTCAAAACCTCTGCAACCCGAGTGCTACGCGCACTTAACAGCTGGTGCTACAGCCAAAGCCAGCATGTGAAAGAGGGTAGTTTTGTATCCTCTATGTCGGTGATGGTGTTTCGAGGCTGTGAGGCCCATCTATTTCATATGGGCGATACGCTGGTCTTTCGTTTACGCGGCGCAGAGTTTGAGCAGTTAAGCCGCGACCATGTGACAGATTTAGGCGGCTATCGCTACCCCTCCCGTGCCTTGGGTATGGATGGCAGTGTCGATATCGATTACACCCATATCGCGCTAAAACAGGGCGATCTGTTCCTGTTTACTACCCAGGGCGTGCGCGGCACATTGTTGCCTTCTGACTACGTGCGTTTGATTCGCCAGGATGCCAGTGATTTGGATGCCGCTTGCGAGCGTTTGGCGGATGAAGCGAAACAGCGTGCTCAAGAGCGAGGCTATGGCGGCGATCAGTTCTGTTTTCAGCTCGTTCGAATAGATGAGTTGCCTGAAGGAATAAGCGAGCACCCCGGTCAGCTATACGGCGACTTACCGATTCCACCTGAGCTTGCGCCCGGTGAGCGGTTAGATGGCTTAGAAGTGCAGGCGGTCTTGTCCCGAACGGCGCAATCGCGGGTTTATCGCGTACGCGATGTTCACACCGAACGGGAAATGGTGATGAAAGCGCCAAGCCCGGAACTGTCACTGCGTAATGCTTATCTTGAACATTTTCTACTTCAGCAGTGGGTGGTTGAACGGGTCAATTCGCCGTTTGTCGTTAAGGTGATGGAGCCCTCGCGGCCACGGCGCTACCTGTATTATTTGATGCAGCATATCGAGGGTGAGACGCTGCGCCAATGGGCGGAGCGGCATCCTCAGGCAAGCCTGATTCAGCGTCTCGATATTGCCAATCAGCTAGGGAAGGCGGTTCAAGCGCTTCACCACCGCGATATTATTCATCAACAGATTAGCCCGGATAATATTCTGATCGACCCC
>JAMCZP010000247.1 GCA_023485185.1 Gammaproteobacteria bacterium | reverse complement strand
GTGGTGCTTGAGCATAGCGTTGAGCAGGGCGATATCTGGCGCATGTGCCAGACCAAAGATGCCCCGGTTCGCGATTGGGTTAAGCTTGCGGTTAATCGTGCCCGTGAAAGCGGTACGCCCGCGATCTTCTGGCTTGACGCCCAGCGCGCCCACGATGCACAACTGATCAAGAAGGTCGAAAGCTACCTACAAGATCACGATACCGCTGGCCTAGATATTCGTATCATGACGCCGGAAGAAGCGATGAGTTTCTCGCTGGAGCGTATCCGTAAGGGCGAAGACACCATCTCCGTCACCGGTAATGTACTGCGCGATTACCTGACTGACCTGTTCCCGATCATGGAGCTAGGCACGAGTGCCAAAATGCTCTCGATTGTACCGTTGATGAACGGCGGTGGTCTGTTTGAGACCGGTGCTGGCGGTTCTGCGCCTAAGCACGTTCAACAGTTGCTGGAAGAGAACCACCTGCGTTGGGATTCTCTGGGTGAGTTCTTGGCTTTAGCCGCTTCCCTTGAGCATCTGGGCAGCACGTTCGATAACGCTCGCGCTAAAATGTTGGCCAAAGCGCTTGATCAAGCGAACGGCAAGTTCCTGGACAGCAATAAGTCACCTTCACGTAAAGTGGGTGAGCTGGACAATCGCGGTAGCCACTTCTATTTAGCGCTATACTGGGCAGAGGCCTTGGCTGAGCAGAGTGAAGATACCGAGATGAAAGAACTGTTTGGTCGCTTAACCGCAGAGCTTAAGGCCAAAGAAGCCACTATTCTTGATGAGTTGAACGGTGTTCAGGGCAAGCCTACCGATATTCGTGGCTACTACCACCCTGACCATGCGTTGACGAGCCAGGTAATGCGCCCGAGTAAGACGCTTAATGAAACGCTAGCCCTGGTCGCGAAAGGCTAATAGCGCCCAACTGCGATGTGGCTTGTGAGCCCCCGTCCGCTTGGCGGGTGGGGGTTTTTTGTATTGCATCCTCTATTGTTCTCTCTGCAACACCCTGTGATATTTTAATTTTCCATGAACCCTTACTGACCGGCAGCGTCTTAGAAGTAGTGTAAAGCGCTTAGATGCCTTCATCGGTCAGTTTCGAGACAATCAACCGTGCTGCTTATGTCCAACCTAGAGAGTCCATGCTTGGCAATGTTACCCGAACAAACGGGAATGACACGTCCAAGTATGCCCGATGAAGATGGCGATATGGCGGTGCAGTCAGCAGAACCGGCGCTGGCGCAACCGCCGCTTTATAAAGTGGTACTTCATAATGACGATTACACGCCGATGGAATTTGTCATTGAAGTACTGCAGGATTTTTTTAACATGGATAGTGAAAAGGCCGTTCAGGTTATGCTCGCTGTCCATACCCAAGGAAAGGGTACCTGTGGTGTGTTTACGCGTGATATTGCGGAAACCAAAAGCTACCAGGTAAATGAGTACGCCCGGGAGTGTGAGCACCCGTTGATAAGTGATATTGAGGCCGCCAATTAAAAACGTTGAGAAATAATTGACGGTGAGGCTTGCAACCGTGCCATTTGTACCCGATGTTGAGAGTGCCGGTCGATTAAACTGATCCGACGCAAGCCCTAGGTGGCGATACGCCCTAGGTAGTAGCGAAAAGGGGACTGCCATGCTGAGCAAAGAACTTGAAATGACCCTGAACACGGCCTTCACTGTGGCGCGTTCAAAACGCCATGAGTTTATGACCGTTGAGCACCTTCTGCTAGCGTTATTGGACAATGCCTCAGCGGTGGACGTACTGAAGGCATGCGGGGCTAACCTCGACAAGCTGCGGTCCGATTTGCAGGATTTTATTAACTCGACCACGCCGCTGATTCCCGATGGGCAGGGTGATCGTGAAACCCAGCCGACGCTAGGTTTCCAGCGTGTCCTTCAGCGTGCGGTTTTCCATGTTCAGTCATCTGGAAAGAGTGAAGTAACCGGCGCTAATGTGCTGGTGGCTATCTTCTCTGAACAAGAGAGTCAGGCGGTATACTTTCTTAAACAGCAGAGCGTCGCTCGCGTTGATGCGGTTAATTATATTGCTCACGGCATCTCCAAAGTGGCGGGTCACGGACCTTCACCTTCTCCCTCTTCATCTGACAGTGAAGATGCCGAAGAGGGCGGCAACGAAGGCGCTGCACACCCGCTTACTGGCTATGCGACCAACCTAAACGAGCAGGCGCGGCTGGGCAAAATTGATCCGCTTATTGGGCGTGATCATGAGCTTGAGCGCGTGGTGCAAATCCTGGCGCGGCGGCGTAAAAATAACCCGCTGTTGGTGGGTGAAGCCGGTGTAGGTAAAACCGCCATCGCTGAAGGCTTGGCCAAGCGCATCGTTGAAGAAGACGTGCCGGATGTCATTGCTGACGCTGTGGTCTACTCGCTAGATATGGGTGCGCTGCTGGCCGGAACCAAATACCGCGGTGACTTTGAAAAGCGTCTAAAAAGCTTGTTGACCGAACTTCGCAAACAGCCCAATGCAGTGCTGTTCATCGATGAGATTCACACGGTGATTGGTGCGGGTGCTGCTTCCGGCGGTGTGATGGATGCATCCAACTTGCTGAAGCCGCTGCTCTCTTCAGGTGAGCTGCGCTGCATTGGCTCCACCACGTTCCAGGAATTCCGCGGTATCTTTGAAAAAGATCGTGCCCTGGCGCGTCGCTTCCAAAAAGTGGATGTCATGGCACCGTCTGTCGACGACACCATTAAAATCCTCAAAGGGCTACGTTCCCGCTTTGAAGAGCACCACGAGTTGAAATACACCGATGGTGCACTAGAAAGCGCTGCACGTCTGGCAGATCGTTATATCAATGACCGTTTCTTGCCCGACAAGGCTATCGACGTCATCGATGAAGCAGGGGCTCACCAGCGTCTGTTACCGCCTGAAATTCGTGCTAAAACGATTGACGTTGAGCAAGTGGAAGCCGTCGTGGCTTCGATTGCGCGCATTCCGCCGAAGAGTGTTTCAAGCTCTGATCGTAAGCTGCTTGAGAAGCTGGATCGTGACTTGAAGATGCTGGTATTTGGC
>JAMCZP010000120.1 GCA_023485185.1 Gammaproteobacteria bacterium | reverse complement strand
GATGCGATCCGACTCTGCGCGTGTGACGATGCCCATCAGGTAAACGCTGGCATTTTCGGTGGTGACTTTGATTTTAGAGGAGTCGATAGTGTCATTGGTCGCCAAGTGGCTGACAACATTGGTCGTTAGCCACGTGTCGGTGAGTCGCTGGCTGGCTGGGAGTCGGGCGGCGACGGTCAGTTCATTATGCACTTCATTTACGCCACGTAAGTTGCTGGCCACTTCTCCTGCCCGCGCGCGAAGTTCTTCGCTGGGTACTTGCCCTACTAACAATACAACGCCATTAAAGCTGTTTGCGCGGATGCGCGCGTCACCGAGACGGGCGTCGGCACGATCCAGTGCTCGCTCAACTTCGCGCTCAATGGTCGTGTCGACGGCTTGCACGTCATCACTACGTTGAGCGTAGTTGGACTGGTTAGAGGCCGTATTGTTGGCGCACCCGCCAAGCATTAGTGCTGTGCAAAGGGCTGCGGCTATTAAGCCATAAGAAGAGAAGCGCTGGGTCATCGGTATAGCTCCATGACGTGACTGATTGGAAAGGTGTGAGTTAGGTGGCAAGGCTTAAGCGCTGCCAAACAGCTGTTCATCAATAAGATCGCATAAACAATGAATGACCAGTAAGTGGACTTCCTGAATGCGTGCTGTTGATGTGGCGGGGACGCGAATTTCACAGTCGTCCTGGCCAAGAAGTGATGCCATATCTCCGCCGTCGCGACCAGTGAGGGCTACCACTGTCATATCACGATCATGAGCCGCTTGAATAGCCTGAACAATATTACCTGAATTGCCGCTAGTAGAGATGGCTAGCAGTACATCGCCTGGTTGACCTAAGGCGCGAATCTGCTTGGAAAAAACCTCGTTATAACTATAGTCGTTCGCAATGGAAGTGAGTGTTGATGTGTCGGTGGTTAATGCCAGTGCGGGAAGGCTTGGCCGTTCGCGCTCGAAGCGATTAAGCAGTTCAGAAGAGAAGTGCTGACTATCACCGGCACTACCGCCATTGCCGCAAGCAAGGATTTTCCCTTCGCTAACAAGGCATTGAACCATCATTTGACTGGCTACTTCGATAAACGGTGGCAGTACTTCGCTAGCATAAGTTTTAGTATCAATACTGTCGTTAAAATGACCAAGTATACGAGCTTGAAAGTCCATAAGGGCTTCCTGATAAAATTGAGTCAAAAGGCGTCAAAAGCCGCTTTCGCCCAGTGGAAATCGAGATCAGGCGTCTTGCCAATAATCGCCAGAACGTCAAAGCGACAGGGTGTTGATGTGTCGCAGCGAGCAAGATAGAGCCGTGCTGCGCGTACCAGGCGCTGTTGCTTCTGGTAGGTAATGGTTTCCAGTGGATGCCCATAGCGCGTCGTGGTGCGGTGTTTGACTTCGACAAAGACGAGAATATCGCCATCTCGCATCACCAAGTCAAGCTCACCCCCTTTCACATGATGATTCTGTGTCACGAGGGTGAGCCCCTGCTGGCACAGCCATTGAGCAGCAATTTGCTCAATGGCGGCACCGCGGGCGCGGGCAGTTTGGGCGTTATTCGCCACTATTGCCCAAGCCGGGGCTTAAAATGGGTGATGGCGTGCCGTTCTGGAATCTTGCCCACGGAAGCTCACGATAGATGCGTCCATCTTCTCTCAGGTATAGCATTCCTGTGCTGCCACTGAGGCCTTCAAGGTCGGCAAGGTTGGAAAGGCGAATGGCCAACTCATAAGCGTCTACGCCCATGGCCATTAGGCGGAACATGGAGGCATCGGACTCATCCCGTAAGCTACGGTAACTAGACGCAAAAGGTAGCGCTTCTTCACCACCTACCGCAGCATCTGGGATCTGCCATGGAATATCCATAAACATAACATCGTTCAGGTCTTGGTCTAGGCGTGCCTGCAGGCGACCTTCATGAAGATGCGATGTGGCATAGATCGGCAAATTAGGCGCGTAGTAGTAGTCCATCGTTGGCGGTACTTGGCGCGCGTATTCTGGCAATGCAAGCAGGAAAAGGGCGTCGATATTGCCTAAGCGTGCGCGCTCGCCGCTAACATTAAGCGCCGTTTGAACGGCGTTAGAAACCGAGCTTTCTGGGTTGTAACGCACGGCATTGGTGATCTCGCCGCCCTGGCTCTGCCACTCATTCCAGAACGCTTCCCCAACTCTACGGCCCCAGCCATTGTCCGGTACCATCATTGACATTTGGCGGTGGCCATCCTGCCATGCACGGCGAGCGGCTTGGCGGGCTTCATCTTCTGCTGACAGGCCATACTGGAAAAGACGCTGGGCTTGGTTGCTGTCATTGTTGCCATAGTTAAGCGCAAGGGTAGGCAGTGGTACGCTGTCGCGCTCTTCTAGTTGGGTAACTTGATCTTTATCAAGTGGTCCAATAATTAGCTGAGCGTTCATCTGCTGAGCGCGGTCGTAGAGCTCGTTCAGCGAGTAGCGTGATGCGTCCAGGAAACTTAACTCGACATTGTCACCTTTAGTTTCGTGATGTTTGCGCATGGCAGTAGCAATGGCATTGGCAACGCTGCTAAGCGGGCCTGATTCAGGTAACGCAACGACAATGCGGCGGATGTCTTGTCCTTCAAGCTCAGGCAGCGCAACGCTTACGCCACCGGGTTGGTCAAGCGCTTCGCGCGCCCAACGTTGCCGCTCCTCCAGCGTCTCTTGCTGGTTAGCCTGCATCGGTAGTTCGTCGTCCAATACTTGTGTGGCGCGTAATACAGCGCGAGGCTCATTTAAGGCGCGAGCAAGTTCGGAGAAAAGCAGTGCCCAGCGCACACGATCCGCGTCTGACAGTAGGCTTTCATCAATGGCGTCAGCTGTTTCAAAGGCGTTATCGCGCTCACCTTGGCGGGCCATAATGTTGGCCGCTTCCAAGCGAGTTCTGGCGGCTTGCTCGGGTGCCTGCTGTTCAGCTTGACTTAATAGCCGGCCAGGATCTTCATCGGGCGCTCGGTCGACAACCCCTGGTGGTTGCATCGCACAGCCTGCAACCAGAAGTGCCACTAGAGCGGCGGCGAGAAAGCCACGTAATGACTGTTTCATGTATCCTTCCTTAAGTTTCCATTTGCGCTGTCGCTGCTTGCCAGCGATTGAAATAGGTCTCTGCACAAGCATAGCGTACTGGCAGGGCAAGCCTTCAACGAATTGAGAGTCATAAATGACAGACGATAATCCGGGCACATTGTACGTGGTTGCCACGCCAATTGGGAATTTGGACGACTTATCCTCGCGTGCCGCTCGGGTATTAGGGCAAGTAACCCGCATCGCGGCTGAAGATACGCGTCATAGCGGACGCTTGTTGGCACATTTAGGGCTTAATAAGCCCATGATTTCGCTGCATGACCACAATGAAGCTCGCCGAGTGGATACGCTGGATGGTTATCTCGCTGCAGGAGAAGATATTGCCTTGATCAGCGATGCAGGAACACCGTTAATTAGTGATCCTGGATTTGTTTTGGTGCGTGAGCTGCGGGCACGAAACCGCAATATAATACCCATTCCTGGCCCTTGCGCGTTGATTGCTGCGCTGTCAGGAGCAGGATTGCCAACAGATCGATTTGTATTTTGTGGATTTTTACCCGCTAAACCTGGTGCTCGCCGCCAGGCATTAGACGCATGGAAAACCCGCGAAGAGACGCTGGTGTTTTATGAGTCCCCACACCGTATTCTGCATACTCTTGAAGCGTTACAAGAGCAAATGCTTGGGCGGGATGTCGTTTTGGCCCGTGAGCTAACCAAAACGTTCGAAACTTTTTTACACGGCACGCCAGCGTCCTTGCTTGAGCAATTAGCTGCTGACCCTAATCAAGCCCGCGGTGAATTCGTGGTTATCGTTGCTGGAGCCGCGCCTGTGGCACAGAGCGAACATCAGGATATTTCAGCGGAGGCGTTGCTAGAAGCCCTATTGGCAGAAGGCGTTGGCGTGAAACAGGGAGCCGCTATTGCCTCGCGAATGCTCGGTGGGCGTAAGCAGGCTTGGTACGCTCGTTTGCAAGCAATGAAAGGCGACCATTGAGGCAAATCGAGGGCACTGGTATGCTTGCCGCCGGAGTTGGCCAGACAGTCGCCGCTAATACCCTTTAAAAGGTGTTGGGGGAGGAAAGTCCGGGCTCCATAGGGCAGAGTGCCAGGTAACGCCTGGGCGGCGCGAGCCGACGGAAAGTGCAGCAGAGAGTAGACCGCCTAAGCCCCTGAAATAAACCTCTGGGGCCGGTAAGGGTGAAAGGGTGCGGTAAGAGCGCACCGCGCGCCTGGTAACAGTGCGTGGCATGGTAAACCCCACTCGGAGCAAGACCAAATAGGGACCCAATGGCGTGGCCCGCGCTGGGTCCGGGTAGGTTGCTTGAGCGCTGTGGTAACGCAGCGCCTAGAGGAATGGCTGTCCACGACAGAACCCGGCTTATCGGCTGACTCCCCCATTTCTAGATTTAGGGCGTGCATGTACGCTCTTCATAACGTTGTCTTTTTATACTCTTGTGTGAGAAAAAAATGTCTTCTGCTGACGCTGAACAGGTTGCTAACCGCTTTCGCCATACCAGCGTACTCCTGGAAGGTGCAGTTGATGCTTTGATTCATGACGCTGAAGGCGTCTATTTGGATGGCACCTTCGGTAGAGGTGGTCACTCACGCTTGATATTAGATCGCCTTGATGCGTCAGGCCGACTGCTTGCGATGGATCGCGATCCCCAGGCGATTGCCGCCGCAGCGGAAATAGCTGATTCTCGCTTTCAGATTGTTCAGCGTGAGTTTGCACACCTAGCAGAATTTGCTCAAGAGCAAGGGCTTTATGGGAAGCTTTCGGGCGTGTTGCTGGATATTGGCGTTTCATCGCCTCAATTGGATGACCCTGAGCGTGGCTTCAGCTTTATGCGTAATGGGCCACTGGATATGCGTATGGATCCTACTCAGGGTCAGAGCGCTGCAGAGTTTTTAGCCCGGGCCAGTGAAGCAGATATCGCCCATGTGTTTAAAACATACGGCGAAGAGCGCTACGCTAAGCGCTTAGCCCGAGCCGTGGTGTCCCGTCGGGTTGAAAAACCGTTCACCCATACGGTGGATTTGGCGGAAGTGCTGAAAGTTGCCCACCCCGCCTGGGAAAAGGGTCGTCACCCGGCAACGAAAGCGTTTCAGGGCCTGCGTATTTTTATCAACGGCGAGCTTGATCAGCTTGATAACGCGCTTGAAGCGGCGCTTGAGGCGTTAGCCCCTGGTGGCCACTTAGTGGTCATCAGCTTTCATTCGCTAGAGGATCGGCGCGTGAAGCGCTTTATTCGTCACCATGTGCGTGGTGATACCGATCTGCCCCGCGGCGTGCCCATTCGTGATGATCAACTGAATCGGCGCTTAGAAGCGATAAGTAAAGGGGTGCGGCCAAGCGATGAGGAAGTTGATGCTAACCCTCGTGCGCGTAGCGCCGTTATGCGAGCTGCCCGCAAACGTATGTGATCACGGATGACATCATGAGCATGGATCGGATTGAGCAGTGGGCAACCACGCTACGCACCGAATGGCCGTTTAAGCTCCGCCTTCGCCCCTGGCCGATTGTGATTAGCTTAATCTTTTTGCTGTGTATGGCCTCTGGATTGGGAGTGGTTGTCACTACTCATATGACGCGGGTTCAGTTTGCTCAGCTACAGCAATTGGAGCAAGAGGAGAACCAGCTTCAAACCGAGTGGGGTCAGCTACTGCTGGAAGAGGGTGCCTGGGCAACACCTGCCCGAATTGAACAAATCGCCACAGAGCGACTGGGGATGCGTATCCCAGATGTTAATGACGTTGAGGTGATTCGGCCATGAGGAGTGAGCGTCGAGGAGGTACCTCGCGTCAGCAGCCGATTGCACCCCCGTTAGGCGGTGGTCGGTTTTTCTTTATTTTGCTCGCCATTGGTTTGGCGTCGGCTATTTTAATAGGCCGCATTACGCTTTTACAGGTTATTGACCGCCCCTTTCTACAAAGCCAGGGTGATGCCCGGACCCTGCGCCACGAGGCGATTCCAGCCCACCGCGGCATGATCACCGACCGCAATGGCGAGCCTCTGGCGATTTCAACGCCCGTCGTCACTCTGTGGGCAAATCCTCAAGAGTTACCAGACGATGCTATCCAGCGCATAGTCCTTGCCCAGGCGTTAGGAATGACCCTCGATGACTTTGAGTCACGGGTAGCGCGCTTTAGCGAGCGTGAATTTATGTATCTGCGGCGCCAAATGACGCCCGCGGCAGCTCAGCAGATTCTTAATTTACGTACCCCGGGGGTTTATCCTCAGCGTGAATACAAACGTTATTATCCTGCCGGAGAAGTTGCCGCCCAGCTATTGGGGGTAACCAATGTGGATGATATTGGTCAGGAAGGCTTGGAGCTCTCTTATCAGCCTTACTTAGCGGGGCACCCGGGGCAGCGTCGCGTTATTAATGATCGTCGTGGTCGTTTGGTCCGTGAACTCGGTGTGATCAGAGATGCCCAGCCAGGGGGCGAGTTAACCCTGGCGATCGACCAGCGCATTCAATATATGGCGTATCGTGAGCTACGCGCTGCGGTGGCGGAGCATGAGGCTGATGGTGGCGTGCTGGTCATGATGGATGCGCGCACTGGTGAGGTGTTAGCGATGGCCAATTTGCCTTCTTATAACCCTAATAATCGCGCAGGGCTCGACCCACGCGGGCTACGCAACCAGGCGCTGGTTGATGTGTTTGAACCTGGGTCGGTGATGAAACCGCTAGCTATGGCCGCCATTCTGGAAAGTGGCGTTGTTGATCGCGATGTAGTGGTCAATACCTCACCAGGCTGGATGCGCATAGACCAGTTTACCATTCGCGACTTCCGTGACTATGGGCAGTTGGATTTAGCCGGCATTTTGGAGAAGTCTTCAAATATCGGTATGTCACGCTTGGCGCTACAACTGACCGATACCGCGATTTGGGAAAAATATAATCAATTGGGCCTAGGCCAAGCGCCAGGTACCGGTTTTCCGGGTGAGTCGACGGGTAGCTTGCCTGCGCCTGTACGCTGGTCGCGCAGCGAGCGCGCTGCGCTCTCTTATGGCTACGGTTTGTCAGCGTCGGCGGTTCAAATAGCGAGTGCGTATACTGCAATAGCCAACAACGGCGAGCGCTTGCAGCCTTCATTGCTGCGCCTTTCTGAGCCGCCCACCGGGATACCTGCCATCTCGCCTACCGTGGCTAATGATTTGCTGAATGTCTTAGAAACGTCCGTGGCGGCTTATACCGGTGGGCGTCGTGCGCGGGTTGAGGGGTATCGCGTGGGCGGTAAAACGGGCACGGTGCGCAAAACCGGGCTGCAAGGCTACACCACCGATGCATACCGCAGTGTGTTTGCGGGCATTGCGCCTATTTCTGATCCGCGTATTGTTACCGTCGTCATGATTGATCACCCCAAGGCGGGGGAGTTCTACGGCGGTGCTGTTGCCGCACCGGTTTTTTCCAGTGTGACAGGGAATGCCTTGCGCTTATTAGATGTACCGCCAGATCACGAGGCGGAGTAGCTTTTTTAAGGAGACTTCATGACGCTGAGTCCAAGCGATGTGTTAGCGGCGCTCGCGCAAGTATGGCCAAAAACACCACTACCGGATGACCTGCCCAAACTGCCGGAACATGTTCGTATTAAAACAGATTCCCGTGAGTTAGCAGCAGGCGACGTCTTCGTGGCTGTGCCTGGTACTCAGCGTGATGGTCGTGACTATATTGCGCAAGCGCTTGAGGCGGGTGTTGCACTTGTATTGGCTCAGGGTGGGCACGGCGATGTTCAGTTGGAGGGGCGGGTGCTTCAACTACCGCATCTTTCGATGCGCTTGGGAGAGTTGGGGCACGCTCTGTTTAAGGTGCCGCGTGATCTTGAGGTTATCGCTGTTACAGGTACTAACGGAAAAAGCTCGGTAACACATTATCTTGCCGCCCTAAGTGAGGCTCTGGGAACACCGGCGGGCGTGATCGGAACCTTGGGTGTGGGGCGCCCTGGTAGGCTTGTAGATACTGGTTTAACGACGCCAGGTCCGCTGGCCCTGCAAGCAACCTTAGGGAAGCTTGCGCAGCAGGGCATTAAGCGCGTCGCGTTAGAGGCGTCATCCCATGCGTTAGACCAGCACCGGCTGGAAGCCGTTAACGTTACGGTGGGGGTATTTACCAACCTTACCCGCGACCACCTGGACTACCACGGCAGTATGGCCGCTTATGCTGCTGCAAAAGCAAAGCTGTTTCGTCGATCGGCGCTTAGTTTGGCAGTGGTAAATGGCGACGATCCACTGGCACGGCTAATGCTGGCAGGCTGCGGTTCTACCGTGCGTGTCCTAGCTACTGGTCAGGATGAAGCAGTGACATTGCGGGTAATGGATTGGCAGGCATTTGAGCATGGGCAGCAAGCGATGATTGCCACCCCAGACGGTGAGAAAATGCTCTCTTTGAGCCTCATGGGGCGCTTTAACTTAGACAATGTGCTGTTGGCGATGGCCGTGCTCTATGGGTTAGGCGAACCGCTTGATGCTCTGTTTGAAGCGGCTTCTTCGTTAACGCCCGTATCGGGGCGTATGGAGCTCTACCGCGATGTGGATACTCCAAGCGTAGTGGTGGATTATGCCCACACGCCGGATGCGTTGCACAGTGCTTTGCAGGCGTTACGAGCGCATCTAGGCGATGCTGGCAAGCTATGGTGCGTGTTTGGCTGTGGAGGCGAGCGCGACACGGGTAAGCGAGCCGAGATGGCTAAAGCGGCTGAACGGTTAGCCGATTATATCGTGGTAACGGATGATAACCCGCGCCATGAGCCTGCTGGGCAGATACGTCAGCAGATATTGGCTGGCTTTTCGAACGCAGCACGGCCCATCGAAATAGGCAGTCGCCGCGAGGCCATAGCATCTGCTATTAGCCAAGCCTCCGATCAGGATGTGGTTTTGGTTGCCGGGAAAGGCCATGAGGCTTATCAGGAAATCAACGGCGTGCGCCACCCCTACGCCGATAGTGATGAGATTCAGCGCGCGTTTGCTATTCGGAGCGCCCATTGATGGAGTGGACATTAAGTCAGGTGGCAACCGCCCTGGGTATTGAAGTGCCGCTGGAAAGTGCCGAGTTACCGATAACCGAAGTAGTGACCGATACTCGAAAAATAGTGCCAGGATGCTTATTCATCGCCTTAAAAGGGCCGCGCTTTGACGGCCATGATTTTATTGGAAGCGCCCATTCGCAGGGGGCAGCGGCGGCGTTAGTCGAGACAGCCACAGAGTGCTGTTTACCGCAGCTGATTTGCCCGGATACTCGCCTTGCCTTGGGTCTGTTGTCAGGCGCGCAGCGCCAGAGATGGAAAGGCCCCGTCGTCGCCGTCACTGGTAATAGCGGTAAAACTACGGTGAAGGAGATGTGTGCCGCGCTCCTTGCGCCTTTGGGCGATGTGTTAGCCACCCAGGGCAATTTAAATAATGATATTGGTGCACCGCTTACGTTGCTGGCGCTGAGGCAACACCATCAAGCCGCTGTCGTAGAGCTAGGGGCAAATCATTTAGGTGAGATTGCCTGGACGACTCACTTGGCTAAGCCCGATATTGCCATTATTACCAACGTGACCGGTGCCCATGTCGGTGAGTTTGGCGGTATGGGACAAATCGCCCAGGCAAAAAGTGAAATACTAGTAGGGCTTGGTGAGGGTGGTACGGCCATACTGAATCGCGATGATCATTACTTCTCTTTTTGGGCCGCTTTTGCGCGACAACACCGTATTGTTAGCTTTGGTTTGCATCCCAATGCGGATGTGAGCGCGTCAGCGCTTTCTTGTGATCATCAAGGGCGTTATGCTTTCACCCTGCTGCAGCATGGCCGGGCGTTAGGTCATGTACGTTTGCCGCTGCTAGGTAAACATAACGTTTGCAATGCGCTGGCAGCTGCTGCGGCAGCGCTGACTTTAGGTGTGTGTGCTGAGCAGGTCATTACGGGGCTACAATCGCTGAAAATGTTGTCAGGCAGGTTAACGGTGGTGCCCGGTGTGCGAGGTGCCAGCCTACTTGATGATACCTATAATGCTAACCCTGGCGCAGTCAAAGCCGCTCTAGATACCTTGGCAAGCTTTCCGGCACCGCGCTGGTGTGCATTGGGGGCGATGGGGGAGCTGGGAAACGACTCGGCTGCCCTACATGCTGACATTGGCCGCTATGCCGCAGCGCTTGGAATAGATGAATTTTTGACGCTGGGAGACGCTGCACGCGCTGCTAGCGAAGCTTTTGGTCGTGGGCTGCATTTTAACGATCACGAGGCGCTAACGCGTCATGTCACTAATACTTTGCCGCCTAACACCACTTTACTGGTGAAAGGATCGCGCAGTGCTGGCATGGAACACCTTGTCGATGCGCTGCGTTCGGATGAAATAAGGTAAACGCCGTTCATGTTACTTCACTTGGCGAATTTTCTGTCGCAGTACCAATCTGCTTTTCAGGTTGTTAATTATTTAACGCTTCGCGTGATTTTAGGTGCACTGACTTCATTAATGCTCTGTCTTTGGTTGGGACCATGGATGATCAGGCGCTTAGTTGAAGGTCAAATCGGTCAAGCCGTGCGCGATGATGGCCCTCAATCTCACCTTTCTAAAGCGGGTACTCCCACCATGGGTGGGGCAATGATACTGCTGGCGATTGCCATTAGTACGTTGCTATGGGGAGACTTAACCAATCTTTATATATGGATAGTGCTTGGCGTTACGTTGGGCTTTGGCGCGATTGGGTGGGTTGATGATTACCGCAAAGTGGTTGAGAAAAATCCTCGCGGCTTACCTGCCAGATGGAAGTATTTTTGGCAATCAGTGGTGGGGCTAGGTGCCGCTTTACTACTCTATTTCACAGCTTCGACGCCGGTAGAAACCAGCTTATTGGTGCCCTTGTTCAAGGATATTGCGCTACCACTTGGTGTCTTTTATATCGTACTTACCTACTTTGTGATCGTGGGTAGCTCAAATGCGGTTAATTTAACCGATGGTCTTGATGGGCTGGCGATTATGCCCACCGTATTAGTAGCTATGGGACTGTCGGTATTTGCCTATGCTAGTGGCAATGTCGTTTTTGCTGAATACCTGCATATCCCGTTTATTGCTGGCACGGGCGAATTAGCTATTTTCTGTGCCACTATCGCTGGCGCGGGTCTGGGTTTTTTATGGTTTAACACTTATCCGGCGCAAGTCTTTATGGGCGATGTGGGGGCACTGGCGTTAGGCGCAGCGCTAGGCGTCGTCGCGGTGATTGTTCGCCAGGAGATCGTGTTGTTTATTATGGGTGGTATTTTTGTTCTGGAAACGGTCTCCGTGATCCTGCAAGTGGGCTCATACAAGCTCACCGGCCGACGCATCTTCCGTATGGCGCCCTTACACCACCACTATGAATTAAAAGGCTGGCCTGAGCCGCGGGTTATCGTACGTTTTTGGATCATTACCGTAGTACTGGTGCTGCTCGGCCTTGCGACGCTCAAAATTCGTTAATGCACATGGTCGTGAGTGCGCTTCGTTAGCCGTGGCGTGATGCGATAAGGAGCCTGTCATGGTTCGAGTAGCTAAAGGTTTAACGCTGGTAGTGGGGCTGGGCTTGTCTGGCCGTGCGATTTGTCGCCATTTAAGCCATTTAAATGTGCCCTACATGGTGGCGGATACGCGCGCCGTACCCCCTGGGCTGGAAGACTTTCGTGCTGCTCATCCAGGCGTTGAGATTCACTGTGGTTCATTAACATCACTGGATCTTACTGGTATCAAAGAGGTGGTTATTAGTCCGGGTCTTGATCCTCGTATGGCAGGGTTAGAAGGCTTAGCTGATAAGGTCAATGTTGATACCGGCGAACCGATGGTAGTGGGTGAGATTGCCCTGTTTGCTCGCGCTGCCAAAGCTCCCATTGCGGCTATTACCGGATCAAATGCCAAGTCTACGGTCACCACGCTGCTTGGCGACATGGCTGCTGCGGCAGGCATTCGCGCGGCTGTTGGTGGTAATTTAGGTACGCCTGCGCTGGATTTGTTAGCCGATCAGCCTGATGCTGAGCTCTATATTCTTGAGCTGTCCAGCTTTCAACTTGAGACAACCCCTAACTTGGGGGCAGCCTGTGCGGCGTTCTTGAACTTAAGTGAAGATCACCTTGACCGGCATGGTGATATGCAGGGTTACCGTGCTGCCAAACAGCAGATTTTTAACGGCGCGCAAAGCGCCGTTGTTAATGCCGATGACCCTTCTACATGGCCTGAGCAAGCTGTTGCAAAGGTTGCTCACTTCTCCTCTAAAACCCCTACCAATGAAAGTGAGTGGGGTCTGGCTCCTTATAACGATAAGTTAACGCTTATGCAGGGCGGGCAGCCTTGGCTTGCGATTGATGAGCTTAAGATGGCTGGGCAGCACAATTATTTAAATGCGTTAGCCGCGTTGGCGATGGGGCAAGCGCTGGGTTTCGCCGCTACATCAATGTGTAATGTGCTGCGTAAATTTAAAGGCCTAGTACACCGCAGCGAAGTCATTGCCAGCATTAATGGCGTTATCTGGGTTAATGACAGTAAGGGTACGAATGTTGGGGCTACACTGGCCGCCATTAATGGCATTGGCGCTAATCTGGAAGGGCGTCTGATTTTGTTGGCTGGTGGGGTCGGCAAAGGGGCCGATTTTTCGCCCCTCGCGCCGCCGCTTTCTCAGTGTGCCCGTCATGTACTGTTATTTGGCTTGGATGCGCCAAGGCTAGCAGACGCATTAATTGAACACGTGAGCATTCAGCAGGTGGAAGACTTAACGCTGGCGATGCAAGTCGCCTTCAAGCTCGCCCAGCCGGGTGACTGTGTGCTGCTATCCCCAGCCTGCGCAAGCCTAGATCAGTTTGCCAATTACCAAGAGCGCGGTGAGGTGTTTCGCCGTTGGGTGCTGAAAATGGCACAGCAGACAGCAGGAGAAGTAAGATGAGCCGACTTCAGCGCCTTCGCGAAGGGCTCACCACGCGTAATATGCCGTGCGATATTTGGCTTGTCATGGCATCAATTGCGCTAGCAGGTTTAGGGTGGGTGATGGTGAGCTCTGCCTCAATAGGCCTGCTGGAAGATACCTACCATTACTCCCGACAACACGGTGTTTTTCTTGTGCTTGCCATTATGGCATGCCTGTTTATGCTCTGCGTGCCGCTTGAAGCGTGGCGGCAAAACGCGGCGTTGATTCTACTTGCCAGTATTTTCATGCTTTTTTTGGTACTGGTGATTGGCCAAGAGGTCAACGGCAGTAAGCGCTGGATTGCATTGCCTGGACCATTGCCAAGTTTACAGGTGTCAGAGTTTGCCAAAATTGGGCTGATATTTTATATGGCGGCATTTATGTCGCGATTCGCTTACGATCTGCGTCGTCGAGCGTTTAGCATGTGGCGTCCTTTGGCCGTGCTGGCCTTACCAGCAGGGCTGCTCTTTTTAGCCCCTGATTTCGGTGGCATGGTGGTCTTTACCGTTTGTGTCATTGGTATGCTAATGATGAGTGGTGCGTCGTTAGTGCTGCTATTGGGTAGTGGTGGAGTACTGGGTACAGGCGCTGTGATGATGGTGGTGATTGAACCTTATCGCTTAGCTCGCTGGACGAGCTTTTTGGATCCATGGGCGGATCAGTTCGCTACAGGCTATCAGTTAACGCAAGCACTCATTGCCTTTGGACGAGGGCATGTAACAGGGACGGGTCTGGGTAATAGCGTACAGAAACTACACTACCTGCCTGAAGCGCATACCGACTTTATTTTTGCCGTTATCGCCGAAGAACTCGGCATGATCGGTGCGATTATTGTCGTGCTGTTGTTCACCATTTTTATTGCTCGCGCAATGTGGGTGGGGCGGCGTGCCGAGCTTGCAGGGCATCTTTTTGGCGCTTACGTGAGCTATGGCATTGGCTTTATTGTTGCCGCTCAGGCCTTCATTAACATGGCGGTCAGTTCGGGGTTACTGCCCACCAAAGGCCTAACACTCCCATTGATGAGCTATGGCGGCTCTAGTTTGTTGGTAACGGGTATTATGATTGGGCTGCTGCTACGCACGGATGCCGAAACGCGACACCGCCCACGTCGTCCGTCCACCCCTTATAAATCACGTCATGAGCCGCGTTTGTCTTAGCGCTATTCTCAGGAGTTTATTGTGACAACGAACGCACGCCGACGGGTTCTTATTATGGCGGGAGGCACCGGTGGTCATGTGTTTCCAGCGCTTTCACTTGCTAGGGCGTTACAAGCTCAGCAGGTAGACATTGAGTGGTTGGGAAGCCCTAGAGGGATTGAAAATCGCTTGGTGCCTGAGGCGGGCATTACGCTGCACACTATAGCGGTAAGTGGGTTGCGTGGTAACGGCTTGGCGGGGTGGTTGAAGACGCCGGTAAATCTTTCGCGCGCGATTTTACAGGCGCGTGCGGTTATTCGTGAGTTTAAGCCCCATGTGGTGGTGGGTTTAGGTGGCTTTGCCAGTGGCCCCGGTGGCTTGGCGGCGTGGTTATCACGCATTCCTTTGGTTGTTCATGAGCAGAATGCCGTAGCAGGCCTTACTAATCGTGTCTTGTCACGGCTTGCCAAACGCACTTATGCCGCATTCCCTGAAGCTTTCGGTACGCGGGCGGAGGTGATTGGTAACCCCGTGCGTAACGAGATTGCCATGCTAGGCAGCACCCCACGCGATGCTGTCACGCTTGCTGCGCGACCGCTTCAACTTCTCGTAGTAGGCGGTTCACTAGGAGCAGTTGCGCTTAATGAGCGCTTACCGCCAGCGCTTGCCGCACTGCCTGTTGATCAGCGTCCAGCGGTGCGCCACCAAGCGGGCAAAGATCGCGAAGTCGCTACTGCTGCCAATTATCGACAGTGTGGGGTAGAGGCTGAGGTGAGCCCCTTTATTGAAGATATGGCGGCTGCATATCAGTGGGCAGATCTAGTCGTGTGTCGCGCTGGTGCGCTAACCGTGGCTGAGCTGGCAGCGGCTGCCAAGCCCTCATTGCTGGTGCCTTTCCCGTTTGCGGTAGACGATCACCAGCGGCTCAATGCACAGGTATTGGTCAAGGCAGGAGCTGCGCGGTGTGTTGTTCAATCTGAGCTAACCGTTGAGCGTTTAACCGAATTTTTAAATGAATTGCTCGTCCCTAACACCCTGGCAGCGATGGCAGCGAATGCGCGCCAAGCCGCGCATTTAGATGCGACGGATCGCTTAGCTGAAGGGTGTTTGGCGATGGTGCCGTTAGGAGATACTGCGTGACCGATTCAAACCAAACTTTGACATCCCCACGAGGCTGCACCACGGGCCCTGGTATGCGCCGTATTCGGCGCATCCATTTTGTCGGTATTGGTGGCGCAGGGATGTGCGGTATTGCGGAAGTGCTCGCTAATCAAGGTTATACCGTTAGCGGTAGTGATATGAAGTCATCTTCCGTGGTCGAGCGGTTGCGCCAGTGTGGCGTGTGTGTGGCAATCGGTCACGCCGAGGCCAATGTGGAAGGTGCCGATGTGGTGGTGGTGTCTAGTGCCATTGATGAAACAAACCCTGAAATTCGCTGGGCGCACGAGCACCGTGTGCCAGTGGTTCGGCGCGCGGAAATGCTAGCTGAACTAATGCGTTTTCGGCATGGTATTGCTGTGGCCGGTACCCATGGTAAGACTACCACCACCAGCTTAACGGCTACGCTGCTGGCTGAGGGCGGGCTTGATCCTACGTTTGTAATTGGCGGGAAGTTAACCAGCGCCGGTGCCAATGCCCGTTTGGGGGAAGGTGATTATTTAGTGGCTGAAGCCGATGAGTCTGACGCCTCGTTTTTGCATTTACAGCCGATGGTGTCAATTGTTACCAATATTGATGCTGACCATATGGCAACCTACGGCGGTGATTTTGAACGCTTAG
>JAMCZP010000351.1 GCA_023485185.1 Gammaproteobacteria bacterium | reverse complement strand
ACCGCTAATGCCACCGAAGAACATTGAACCGGTAATCGCTACCTGCCCCAGGCCACCGCGAACGAAGCCCACTAGGGCGCCTGCCAACTCCATCAACCGGCGGGCGATGCCGCCGTTGCTCATCACTTCACCGACTAAAATAAAGAACGGAATCGCCAGCAGAGGGAAGCTATTAACACCCCGAATCGACTGCTCGATCATGATGGATAGTGGAATATCAGAGAGCAGTGCCATCACCACAGCCGCGATACCCAGCCCAAAGGCGATGGGTAGACCAAGTGCCAGTGAGGCGAACAGGATGCCTAGAAAAATCCATAGCATGGCCTAACGATCTCCTGTGGTGGTCGGTATGACGCTGGGTGAGCGTATTTGCCCAATGCTCTGCCAAGCACGCCAAATAGCCACGGCAGCAATAAAAGTGGCGCAGAGTACCAGTGAGACATTGACCAGGTTCCACGGCACACCAAGAATCGCGGTGCGCCCGGATGCCCGAGACATCACCAAAAAGCCGCCCCAAATAATGACACCCATTAAAGTGGTGATTACCAGGTGCTGGAATAAATACAGCATATGGGCGGCACGCGGCTTAAGTTTGCGTACTAAAATATCCACAGCAATATGTTCATAGCGAGCGAAAGCGGCGGCAGCACCAATAAAGATTAACCAGATAAACAGCATCCGAGCTAACTCATCGGCCCACGGCAGCGAGTGATTCAATACAGCACGTCCCACCACATTGGCAGACACCGAGACGATTAGCGCCACCAGCAGGGTGGCGATAATGTGTTCCATCGCCAGCGTTAGCCAGCGGAAGATCGCTGGGCCACGGCGCTGCTCGGTGTCGATCTCCAACGGTTCACGTTGAGGGTCATCGAAAAACGCTGCAGTGTCTGGAAGTGGGGTGTTGGGTATGTCCATAAGCTCTCCGAAGAGGCGAATAACGACAAGGCAAGAGGCGTTTGCCTCTTGCCTGTTTTGTCATTAGAGAGAGTGTTTATTCCGACATTGTCGATTCAGCAATACGCTGGAATTCAGCGACAAGATCTTCGCCAATGCGCGGTGCCCACTCGTCATAAACGGGTTGTACGGCTTCCTGGAAGGCGGCAATTTGATCATCATCAAGACGCGTAACCTGCATGCCACGCGCTTCTAGTTGATCCCGAGCCCAGTCATCGTATTCACTGGACAGTTGGATTTCATAATCCGCGGCTTGCAGCGCAGCCTCTTGTACAAGCTCCTGATATTCAGGGTCGAGGCGATCCCAAGTACGTTCAGAAATCATTTTGATAAACGGCGTGTAAACGTGACGCGTTTCAGAGCCGTACTCCTGCACTTCATAGAAATTCGAGGTCAGGATGGTGCTCCAAGGATTTTCCTGGCCGTCCACAACGCCTTGCTCCATGGCGGAAAACAGCTCACCAAAGGCCATGGGTGTTGGGTTGGCCCCTAGCGCCTGCCAAATGGCCAGGTGTACCGGGTTTTCCATCGTACGCACTGACAAACCACGCACATCTAAGCCAGCCACGTCTTCAGGCGATGAGACTTCCCGCGCGCTATTGGAAAGCTGGCGAAAGCCGTTTTCCGAGAACGCTAAGGCTTTAATACCGGTGCCATCAAACGCATCAAGCATCTCTTGGGCAGCGTCGCTGCGCATTGCTTCAATGGCTGCTTCGCGCGTTGGAAGCAAGAAGGGCAGATCGAAAACGGCCAGCTCCGCTACGTAGCCCGTGGCGGGGGATGACGAGGGATAGGTCATATCCAGCGTGCCGGTTTGCAGCATTTCCATCATCTGCACGTCATCGCCGAGTTGGCTGTTCGGGAACAGGTTAACGCTAATGCGTCCTTCGCTGCGCTGGTCAAGAATATCCGCGAAGTACTGGCTTGAAATGTACTGAGGTGAGCTTTCAGCCAAGCCAAGGCCCATACGCAGGGTCACACTGCCGTGGTCACCCACCGTATCGCCTTCAATCTCAGGCGGGTCGGAAAGATCAGGCGTCTGCGCGTAAGCGATACCTGAGCTAAGCAGCGTAGCACCGGTGACTAACAGGGTGCGCTTCCAAAGATGATGCATAGTTATCACTCTCCTGACGAGCTACAGGTCGCTTCACTAAGGGCGCTTTCCAAGCGAGCTGCAGCATGTTTACCGTTGTTGTTGTTTAAACCCAGTTATTGAAGCCCAGTTCTTGAAACCTAGTTTTTACAATCCAGTTCTTGAAACCAGTTTTAAAACCCTAGCTAAATGTCTAACTTTTCGTGATTATGTTCAACATATACTTTTGTATGTATCGACGATATGGAGAAGAAGGCGTACCGTCATGGCACTGTTTTCTTATCCTTCACTTTAGGCGTGGAGCGTAACCATGGCCAATCCTCATCGCATAACTCCTGAGCAGTTGCGTTCACGTTACTGGTTCGATAACTCTGAACACCCTGGAACCACGGCGCTGTGCATCGAGCGCTATCTAAATTACGGCATTACCCTGGATGAGCTAACCAGCGGTAAGCCGATCATCGGTATTTGCCAGTCAGGGTCAGATTTAACGCCATGTAATCGTCATCACATCGACCTGGTTAAACGGGTTAAAGACGGTATTCGTGCTGCAGGCGGCGTACCGTTTGAATTTCCCATGCACCCCATTCATGAAAATGTGCGCAGGCCGACCGCCGCACTGGACCGTAACCTGGCCTATCTGGGCATCGTTGAGGTGCTGCACGGCTACCCTTTAGACGGCGTGGTACTAACGACAGGCTGCGATAAAACCACGCCTGCTGCGCTAATGGCGGCGGCAACAGTTAATATTCCCGCGATTGTACTTTCCGGTGGGCCGATGCTAAACGGTTGGCGCGGGGCTGAGCGGGTGGGCTCAGGTACGATTATCTGGGAGCTACGCAAGCGATTGGCAGCGGGGGATATCGACTACGCCGAGTTTCTTTCCCGAGCCAGCGACTCAGCACCTTCGATTGGTCACTGCAATACGATGGGCACCGCCTCCACCATGAATTCCATGGCCGAAGTGTTGGGCATGAGCCTGCCGGGTTCGGCGGTGATCCCCGCGCC
>JAMCZP010000040.1 GCA_023485185.1 Gammaproteobacteria bacterium | reverse complement strand
CAGCGAGCCCGCTGGTGTTCCCAAAGAACGACTAGAGGTAGCATTGTCTATATCGGTATTCACACTAAGGAAAGTACCACCAGCGGTAATCTGCGCACGGTCTAAGAACGACATACCGGCGGGGTTGCCGTAAACAATTGATGCATCATTAATATTAGAGCTACGCCCCGCGTGCCCGTAGCCCTGCCCACTAACGCTCTGCTCATTGATTTGATACCCACCCGCGTGGGCTTGGCTGGCGAAGGCGGCTGTGATGGCAGCGGCCAGGGTGAGCTTATTAAATTTATTATTCATGGTGGGCCTCTCTTCCCGATGATCCAGTGGATACTGCCGATCCACCCCTTTTGTTTTTTACATCACTGTTTTCTCGCAACTGAGCCAAAGGTTCAAGGGCAAACGTTCGTTTTATTTTATTCTTGGCTTATACATTAGTCGTACGGTCGTTTTAAATCAGTGTTTTAGT
The DNA here is from genome assembly GCA_023485185.1 of Gammaproteobacteria bacterium. The sequence goes on along the minus strand of JAMCZP010000040.1, from coordinate 2,631 downwards.
CATTTCAGCGGATTGAGCAAAGCGCTCTTGACCTATGGGTAACCCATAGGTTCTACACTTAAATAGTGACTATTTACCTAGCTGGGAGAACAGGCCATGAAAGTGAATGAGCTTGCCAAACGCGGGGGCGTGACTGCGGAGACCGTGCGCCATTACGCTCGAGAACAGCTTCTAGCCCCTGAGCGCCACCCAGATAACGGCTACCAACTGTTTTCAGACACCGATTTAGAGCGTCTGCGGTTTATTCAGCGGGCGCGCAAGTTAGGTTTTAGCGTGGCCGAGATTCGCGACATTCTGACCCACTCAGATCAAGGCGACTCCCCCTGCCCGATGGTGCGTGACCTGCTCGCCAGCCGCCTGCCTCAAATACGGTCACGGATTGCTGAGCTCGAAGCGCTGGCACACCGTATGGAACAGGCTTTGTCCAGTTGGCAGCATATGCCCGATGGTACCCCCGACGGTCACAGTGTATGCCGCTTAATTGAAAGCTTTCCCGACTCAGCGCCTGTGAAGGAGACGCTATGAGCGACTCTTGCAATGTAGCTACTATCCGCACCATTCCTGGCATGAGCTGCCAAGGGTGCGTGAAGCGTATGCGCGAGGCGGTTCAAGATGCCGACCCAAGCGCCGAGGTTACCGGTACGCCTAGCGAAAAACGTCTTGAGGTGGTGTCAGCCTTAACCAGCTCCGAGCTTGATCAACGTTTGACCGAGGCTGGCTATCCACCGGCCGAGATAGCCACAAGCGAAGCAATGGAACAGGCTGCTCCCCCTGCCCCGGCTGAAAAGAGTGAACCCTCACACGCATCGGGCACAAAGCAACGCCTGGCGATTAGCGGGATGACCTGCGCCAGCTGTGTAAAAAGCGTACAGAAAGCGCTTGAACGCACCGAAGGCGTTGATACCGCCAGCGTCAACTTTGGCACCCACTCCGCCCAGGTATTTGGCAGTGCCGAGACCCAAGCGTTAATCGCCGCCGTTGAGTCGGCGGGCTATGGTGCCGAACCAATTGTGGATATGCGGGAAGCCGAACGCACCCGCGTTGAACAAGACGCAAAGGCGTATAAACAACGCCTGCGGGGCAGTGTTGTTTCGCTGGCTCTGGCTATTCCGCTGATGCTTAGTATGTTTTTTTTCCACCCGCACCCGATGGGGCTGGGCCGACTTTACTGGCTGGGGATAGGCCTGCTAACACTGGGCATTCTTGCCTTTCCTGGTCGGCATTTTTTCGTCAACGCCTGGAAAAACCTCCAACACCATCAGGCCAATATGGATACGCTGGTGGCCATGGGAACCGGCACCGCTTGGCTCTACTCCATGGCCGTAGTGCTGTTCGCACCATGGCTGCCTGAGGTGGCCCATGGCATCTATTTTGAAGCCTCTGCCATGGTGATCGGGCTGATCCTGCTCGGTAATGCCATGGAGCTACGCGCCCGCGGCCGTACCAGCAATGCCTTAAAGCGCTTACTTGATCTGCAAAGCCGCACCGCACGGGTTATTCGCGACGGTCACGAGCTAGAGATCGAGATTGATGCCGTGGTCGCTGGCGACTACATTCGGGTACGCCCCGGTGAACGCCTACCAGTGGACGGCCAAGTGACCGAAGGGCAGAGTCATATTGATGAATCGATGCTTACCGGCGAGCCAGTTCCGGTTACCAAACGCGAGGGAGATGAGGTCAGCGCAGGCACCGTGAATGGCCGTGGTGGGCTGGTGTATCAAGCCACACGTGTGGGCGTTGATACCCGCTTAGGGCAGATTACTGAACAGGTCGCGACCGCCCAGAACTCACGCCCGCCGATTGGAGAGCTTGCCGACCAAGTCTCCAGCGTGTTTGTACCTTCAGTCATGATTATCGCCTTACTCACCGCCTTAGTGTGGTTCAACCTGGGCCCTGCGCCCGAAGTGATTTATATGCTGGTAACGGCGACCACAGTACTCATCATTGCCTGCCCTTGTGCGCTAGGCCTTGCCACCCCGATCTCCACCATGATTGGCGTCGGTAAAGCAGCAGAGCATGGCGTGCTGGTGCGTAGCGGAGAAGCGTTGCAAACCGCCAGCAAGTTGACCACGCTGGTCGTCGACAAGACCGGCACGCTAACAGAAGGTAAGCCCCGCGTTACTGACGCGAAAATACTCATTGGTGAACAAACCCAAGTACTTGGCTGGGTCGTGGCATTAGAGCGCAGCTCGGAGCACCCTATTGCCAGCGCGCTGGTGAGCTATGCGCAAGATAACGGCGCTGCACCGTTAACGGTTGAGAATTTTGACAGTGTTACCGGCGGCGGGGTAACCGCCCAAACACCTGACGGTAAGGCGCTGCTACTAGGCAATGCGTATTTGTTAACCGAGGCAGGCGTAGATCTAACCAGTGGCGAAGCCCAGGCACGATCTCTACAAGAGCAAGCGCGCACCCTGGTATACCTGGCGGTAGATGGCAAGCTAGCCGCCCTGTTTGGCATCAGCGATCCACTTCGCCATGACGCTCGTGCTGCCATCCAGCGCCTGCAAAAAGATGGCTTAACCATCGTTATGTTAACCGGGGATAACGAGCACACCGCCAAGGCGATTGCTCAAGAAGTAGGCATTGATGAGTACCGCGCAGGCCTGTTACCCGAAGACAAACACGCCG
>JAMCZP010000265.1 GCA_023485185.1 Gammaproteobacteria bacterium | reverse complement strand
GGGAGAAACTGGGTCATAAGGTCTATTTAGTCGTGTAGCTCTATGGTTGAGTAACTAGATGGTGGAGCCGCCCAGTAGTGGAGTAGATAGCACGCCACAAGCATTAGCTATCGTTAAGCTCAATAGAAAGCGCCACTCGTTAATCACGGGTGGCGCTTCTTATTTTGGGGCTGGTTTATTCAAGTCAGTTACTCAAGTAAGTCAATTACTCAAGATAAGTATAGCCTTCCAGCCCTTCGCTTAAGCTTGCCGCAAAGCGTGCTTGCTCGTCGGCAGAAAGGCCACTTGCTGCCAGTTGATCAGTGAGCTTTTGCTTCAGCACATTGGCATTGAAGTTGACGTAGGCCAGCACATCGGCCACGGAGTCCCCCGCGAGTGGATTAGACAGTGTCCATTCGCCGTCTGCATTGAGTGCCGCGTCAACGGAGTCGGTATCGCCAAATAAGTTATGCAGGTCGCCGAGAATTTCCTGATAGGCGCCCACCAGGAAGAACCCTAACCAACGTTCATCATCGGATGGCCACTCGGGTAGCGGCAGCGTGCTTTCAACGCCCTGGCCATCGACATAGCTATCAATGCGGCCGTCGGAGTCGCAGGTAATATCCTGAATCACCGCCCGCCGGGTGGGGGCCTGGTCAAGCCCGCTCAGCGGCAGCACCGGGAAAATCTGCTGAATGCCCCACACATCGGGCACGGATTGAAACAGCGAAAAATTGACGAACAGTTTATCGGCAAGCTTTTCCGCTAACTCATCCATAATCTCGCGGTGAGCACGGTTGCGGGTGTCAAGCTGAGTGCGCAGTCGCGCGCAGGCAGCCATGTAAATACGCTCGCCTTCGGCGCGGGCGGTAATGTTGCTCAAGCCCATCACAAAACGATCCTGTAACTCACTGACCGCTTGTAACAGGTCATGCCACGCTTCAACCAGCATGCGTGGCTCTTGGGCGGTGGCAAGCTGCTCAAACACACGCCACAGCAACTCCACTTGAGTATCTTCTTGGGGGTGCCGTTCAGGCGGAGTGTCATCAATGCGCTCCTCGCCAATCACGTTGGTGATGAGCACCGCGTGATGGGCGGTTAGCGCGCGGCCGGATTCGCTGATTAAATGCGGCTGGGGTAGGTTTGATTCCTGGCATAGCTGGGCAAACGCGCTGACCACGTTACGGGCATATTCGCGCATCGAGTAGTTGGCTGAGCAGAAGCTACGCGAGCGGGTGCCTTCGTAGTCAATCCCGAGGCCGCCGCCCACGTCGACGGTGTCAATCGGCGCGCCCAGCTCCATCAGGTTTTGGTAGAAGCGTGCGCACTCGCGCAGTCCGCGTTGAATATCGCGAATATTGGCGATCTGTGAACCCAGATGGAAGTGCACTAACTGCAGGCTGGCTAGGGCATCCTGCTCGCGCAGAGTTTCTACCACCTCAAGAATCTGGCTTGCGGTCAGGCCGAACTTGGATTTTTCACCGCCGGTATTCTGCCACTTGCCTTTACCCACGGAGGCCAGACGAGCGCGCAGGCCAATACGCGGCGTTACTTCCAATTCGCGGGCTTCTTCTAAAATCAGTTGTAGCTCGGAGAGCTTTTCGACGACTAAATAGACCTTATGACCCAGTTTCTCCCCCAGCAGCGCAAGGCGCACATACTCGCGATCTTTGTAGCCGTTGCAGACAATCAGTGAAGAGCCGCCATCGGAAAGTGCCAACACCGCCAGCAGCTCTGGCTTGCTGCCCGCTTCCAGCCCAACGCGGCCATTGCCACGCTCAGCGGTGGCTAAAATTTCTTCCACTACACGGCGCTGCTGGTTCACTTTGATCGGGTAAACCGCTGTGTAGCCACCCTGGTACTCGCAGTCGCTCATGGCCGCATCAAAGGCGCCGCATAGCTGCTCAACGCGGTCGTGAAGAATATCGCTAAAACGCACTAGTACCGGCAAACGAAGTCCGGCGCTTTGCAGTTGGCGAACCAGCCCGCTAAGTGGTAGCGCCGGACCTTCCGCATCGCTGCCCAGCGGGCGTACCAGGGCTTGGCCGTGGTCATCGACATCGAAGTAGCCGCTGCCCCATTGGTCGATATTCCAGGTACGCCGAGCGCGAAGCGCCGGGCTAGTTGTGGCCATCACACTCATGCAGAAACCTCAGGCAGCGGCAGCGCACCGTGGGCAATGCGCGCATTTAAAATAGTACGGAAACGCTCCGGGTCGTGGGGCGTCAAATCATGGGCTGGTGGGTCAACGTAGACCACCAACAAACGCGACAGCCAGTAGCGCAGCGCCGTCATACGTAACATGGTAGGCCATAGCTCACGCTCCGCAATGGTCAACGGGCGACGAGCTTGATAGGCGCTTAATAAGGCGTCGTAGCGCTCTGCGTTGAGCGTACCATCCTCGTTAGAGGCCCAATCATTGATCACAATCGCTAGGTCAAACAGCAAGTCACCGGTACAGCCGTTGTAAAAATCGATAATGCCGCCGAGCTGGTCACCTTCGAACAGGGTGTTGTCACGAAATAGGTCGCCGTGCAGAGCGCCTTGTGGCAGCTCGTTGTGCTGGATAAAGGCGCTTTCAAAATCGTCGACTTCATTTTTCATCAACGTTTGATCGGCGGGGCTTAAATAACTCAACACCTTGTGGTGCATAACATGCAGCCAATTCAGGTCGCGCGGGTTCGGGCGGTGTCCTGGAAAACGCTTTGAAACCACATGCAGGCGGCCCAGGGTGTCGCCCAAGGCGTGACACTGGGCCAGGTTTGGTGCTTCAGGGTGGCGACCAGGCAGGCGCGGAAACAGTAGCGCCGGTTTGCCTTCCAGGCTATGCAGCGCGATGCCTTCGCGGTCATGCACCGTGCCAGGCACCGGTAAACGGTGCTCATCTAAATAATCGAGCAGTTCGACAAAAAATGGCAGCTCTTCATGCTCGCCCTGTTCGAACAGGGTTAACACCAGTTCACGCCGGTCGGTGGTCACAAAAAACGTCGAGTTTTCTGTGCCGCCTGCAACGCCCTGTAGGGAAACGAAACTACCAACATCAAATTTTTCTAAAAACGCGGCGACCTGTGCGTCGCTAAGCGGGGTAAATACAGCCATGAGAATCTCGCCCAGGTT
>JAMCZP010000227.1 GCA_023485185.1 Gammaproteobacteria bacterium | reverse complement strand
GTAAGCTCATCCCCTGGGCTTGGCCAACCTGGATACTGGCACGCTCTTCAATGCTGAGTTCGATGTATGACATACGGAAACACCTTAGCGGAAAGCTCTGGTGTTGCACTCAGTTTCTGCGGCCAAGAGGGATAAAAATAATAACGCAACAAACAGAAACCTTTGATTACCATGCTACACATTCACCAAACACTTTTCTGCTGACTCTGAAGCCCTAACCCCAGCAGTATTAATACCAGGCCCACCAGAGTAGAAGGCAAAATAGGCTCACCCACTACCAAGAGCAGCAGCAGAAGCGATACTGGGGGAGAAAGGAAAATCAGATTTGAAACCTTAGCCGTGCGTGACACTTTATGAACAGCCATCTGCCATAGGATGAACGCAATACCCATTTCAAACAGCCCCACATAAACCCCAGCGCTAAAGGCTGGCCACCCGTGCCACTGTAAACCTGGGCCAACAAGTAGTAACAATAGGGTCAATACAGGCAAGCCAACGCTGAAATTTTGCCATTGGCCGACTAACGGTGGGCGGTGATCACGCGCATTGAGCAGCCAATAAAGCGCCCATAGCAGTGTCGACGCCAGCGCCAGCACCACGCCTAAAGGGTCGGCAAAGGAGACATTGAACACTTCGCCGCGCGTCGCTATCACCCATACCCCCGCGTAAGCGACTAACCCAGCGACAATATCCATGCGGGTTAAGCGATGCCCCAGCATAGGCACCGCTAAAAAAGCCATTGCCAGCGCCCATGTGTAATTCAGCGCCATCGCTTCTTGACCTGGCAAGCGATCATAGGCGGCAAATAGCACCAAGTAGTAGGCCACCGGGTTCATTAACCCTGCCCAAGCAGCTGTTCTCCAGCCAGTCCTTAGCGCAATAGCCATTTCCCCTCGCTTGATGACCAGCGCGCCCATTAATGCCCACGAAACAAATGCAGCCAGCCACATTAGCTCCAGTGGGCTCATCCATGCTAAGGCCAGCTTGAACGCTGTGGCCACGGTTGACCACAGCGCTACCGCCCCCAAGCCATAGAGAATCGCTTGTCGATCTTGGCTCATCGGTCAATGTGTCCTAAGTCACGGCCGGGCTCCAACTGATCACGCACCCGCTGTTTCAGAAGCTTGATATCTGGAAAGCCACCATCGCGCTTGCGCTCCCAAAGTAGTATTTCTTCATACCAAATCTCAAAAGTACCGCCATGGGAGGGTGCTAAAGACACCTCCTTTAATCCCTCACCAAAGGTGGAAAGTAGCTCTTGAGCATACCAAGCGCTGCGCAGCAACCATTGGCACTGAGTACAATAGCGAATCTGAATACGCGACATTCCGGAGCTCCTAATTAAGTAAAATGGCATCCTTATGGATATTTTGTCATCTTGAGATCCCTTGAGACAGCTCGAAATAAAAAACTCGAATTGATGACAGAATCAATAGTTGCCGACAAAGGGGCCTAATAGGCACGCTTGCTCAGTGATTTGGAAGCGTTATATTGTTGTTAATTCTTGCTGGCACAGCGGCGTGGGTAATGCTGAGCACTCAGCAATTACCTGAGGTTGAGTAGCGGTGTAGGAATAATATGAAACTCGTCGCCGCTAACGCTAAGATAGGGCTCAAGATTACAATTTATGGCGACGCTCGCCATGATGGAGCCGGATAGTAACTACCCATTAGGGCATTTGTTATCTTGCCTATAATAAGTGATTGGAAATCCCGCTTGGCTATCGGTGAAAGTGACTACTGTGGTCGACGGAAAGGACTGGAGCTGCAACAGGAACCCCTTGATGAAACGATCTCCATTGATCAGTCCAGAGCTGCTCGAACGTATTATTGATGCATCGGAAGACGGTATTGTCGTCGCTGAGCAGGAAGGGGATGAAAATATCCTCATTTATGTCAATAAAGGCTTTGAGCGCTTAACGGGCTATAGTGCGGATGAAATTCTATATCGCGACTGCCGTTTTCTTCAGAATGAAGACCGCGACCAGGATTCACTCATCTCCATTCGTGAGGCACTGAAAGATGGGCGTCCTTCTCGTGAAATACTGCGTAATTATCGTAAAGACGGCACCATGTTTTGGAATGAACTATCCATCACACCGGTCTATGACGAGGCAGATAAGCTAATGTATTACATTGGCGTACAGAAGGATGTTACTGAACGCGTTGCGGCACAGCTAGCGCTTGTAGAGCTTCAAAATCAATGAGAAAACAGCAAATAATCAACTTTCTCTTTAAAAACGGCCATCAAGACTTGAACTTCATCCCAACTGGCGTTATATAGCGGCAAGGCGCTTAAACTGCGCTAGGCGCTTCATACCATTTACTGAATGCGTGAAGCCATTGTGATGCCGGTACGCTGGCTGGGTTGGAGGGCATATCATGAGCCGTGACCCCTTAAGTCGTGAAACCTTTACTACCGATGCACTCGACTCTGACGAGTTCGAAAGCCTAGATGCCGTTAATGATGACCACTACGGTAAAAGTAAACCTAGTAAGGCAGATAGCCTACGCGCTCGTCGCCAGGTCGAAGCATGGCTAGAAGAGCGTCGATTACAGCGTGTAATTGAAGATGACTGGGAAGAAGAAGAGTAAATCCCAACTCACTGCGCTTAACAGTATGCTCAGAAACGGCTTGGCCTTCTCCTGCATTGAGTAGGCCCAGCCAGTTTGACTGTCACGCTACCTAGCCTTTCCTTACGTAGACCACTATCATCTGCATCTAGCCAGTAGCTTACTGCTGCCGATTATCCTCTTTCCATCAACCTAACGGATTTCCATGGCGCAATACGTTTTCACCATGAACAGGGTTGGCAAAGTAGTGCCGCCCAAAAAGCAAATTCTTAAAAATATTTCGTTATCGTTTTTCCCTGGCGCCAAAATAGGCGTGCTGGGCCTTAACGGTTCGGGTAAATCCACACTGCTACGCATTATGGCCGGTGTCGATAAAGAGTTTGAAGGTGAAGCTCGTCCGATGCCCGGCATCAATGTTGGCTACCTTCCACAGGAACCGCAGCTAGATGACGAGAAAAACGTCCGCGACACTGTCGAGGAAGCCCTTGGGGCGATCAAAGAAGCACAAGAAAAGCTAGATGCGGTCTATTCAGCCTATAC
>JAMCZP010000364.1 GCA_023485185.1 Gammaproteobacteria bacterium | reverse complement strand
TAAAGGAGTCGTTGCCGACGCTGCATCCCACCGAGCGACGCCTTGCCGAGTTTATTCTGAATTTCCCTGGCGAACTCGCCAGCTATACCGCAACCGAACTGGCTAACCTAGCCGGTGTGTCCAATGCTACTGTCTCCCGCTTCGTCAAAAAGATCGGCTATCGCTCTTTCGAGGAGGCGCGCCAGCACGTGCGTGACAATCGCGAAGAGGGTGCGGCTCTACTGCGGGTAGAGGGGCACGAAGACGACGATGGCGATAGCCTGCTGCATCGCCATATTCATCAGGGCATCAAAAATTTAGAGCATGCCAGCCAGCATATTTCCCAGGCGATGCTGGATGAGGTGGCAGGAGCCATGCTGGCGGCCCGCAAAGTGTGGGTAATGGGCTTTCGCAGCAGTCACCCCTTTGCCGAATATCTCAACTGGCAGATATTGCAGGTGATTGAGAATACTACCCTGCTGCCAAGAGCCGGAGAGACGCTAGCCGAGAGCTTGGTGAGTATCACACCCGATGACTGCGTGATCTTGTTTGGCCTCAAGCGCCGTACTGCTGATCTTGAAGCGGTTCTAGCGCAGCTTGCGCGTAGCGATACCAGAGTGCTGTATATCACCGATGAGAGCGCCCCCAGCAATACCCAGGTGAGCTGGCATGCAGTATGTCGTACGGCGGCGCCAGGCCCCTTGTTTAACCATGTGGCAGTGCTAACGCTGTGTCATTTTCTGGCCACGCGTGTGATTGAGCTTTCAGGGACTGAGGGGCGGCGTCGGTTGACCGGGATTGAAGCGATTCACGAGGCCCTTGACGAGCTACAGTGATCAAGTCTGGTGCACAGCGCAAAAACAGCGCTCATCTCAAGTGCAGCTTTTCAATTTTAGCGAGTGGCATCTGGCGCTAAAAAGTGCTGTTATTTGTCGCTATCGTACTGCCAATCAACATGAAAAAATATTTTCTTATTAAAATGACATGAAAAATGTATTTCTCTTGGTGTTCAGTTTTGCCTTTGACACCAATAGAGGTCACTCCCATGTCCATGATTATCCGAACTCGCCACTTCCCCCTAAAACAGTTGGTCGCAGCGACTGCTTTGACTGCACTGGCAGCCGCGCCAGCTGCCTTCGCTAACCCTATCGATATCCAGATCAACAATACCCTTCCCACCGGTTCTTTCGCCCATACTTTCCTGGAGGAGTTCAGCGAACGCCTGGAAGATGAGGCACCAGGACGCTTCAATGTCAGGCTGTTTATGGGTGGCACCTTGGGCACCGAAGAAGATGTACTACAGGGCCTCGGCATGGGGACTCACCACGCCTCTCTCGCTGCCTCGGCGGTGACACAATTCAACGCACGCACCTCGATCTTCGACCTGCCTTATCTATTTGAGAATCGTGACGATGTTGCTCACTTCATCGACAGTGAAGCCGGCGACATGCTGCGCGAAGGCTTCGATGGAACCGGCATGCGCCTGCTGGCGATGTGGGACAACGGCTTCAGGGTGATCACCAACAAGCAGCGGCCAATCGTTACCCCTGAGGATCTCGATGGGCTACGCATTCGTACCCCCAATAGCCGCCAGCGGGTGGCGATGTTCAACGCGCTAGGCGCCAATGCCACGCCGTTAGCGTTCGGTGAAGTCTACTCGGCGCTTGACCAGGGCGTCATCGACGGTCAAGAGAACCCCGCTCACGTGGCTATGTCGTCACGCCTCTATGAAGTACAGGAGTACCTATCGGTTTCCAATCATATCTACCTGCCTACCTTCCTGGTCTTCGGCGAACCTTTCCTAAACCGCCTTGCCGCTGAGGATGTTGACGTGCTTGAGCGGGTTGCCCAAGAGATGACTACCTGGACATTTAACTGGGGTGATGAGGCCGATGCATCGGTCTTAGCCGAGTTGGAGCAACACCTGGAGATCAACGACGTCGACTTCGCTGCCTTCCAAGAAGCAGCGCTTCCGCTCTATGAGGAATCAGTATTCGTTGACGCTATCGGCCAGGACATGATCGACGCCACGCTAAACACCATGCGCGACCGCTGAGGGAGCCAACATGACGCCGTCTCTTTTTTCCCTCGTTGAACAGTGGGTGTTACGGATGCTGGATGCGGTAGTGATTTTGCTGGCAGGTGTGCTGCTAATACTACTCAACTACGCCGTATTTTCCCGCTTCGTGCTCAACTCTTCGGTGTCATGGGGGGAGGAACTGCCAGCCAACTTGCTGGCCGTCCTCACTTTCATCGGTGCTGCTTACCTAACCAAAATCAACGAACACCTTGGTTTTGATAGTGTGCTGCGGCTGATGCCGATGCTTTGGCAACGCATTGTACTGAGCATCAACCACGCATTTATGTTGGCTTTCGCCGTGGCCGTCTTCTATTACGGCTCGCTTGCAAGCCTGGGTTTCCATGGGCGCTCGCTGATCTCGATCGACCTGCCGCTGGCACTGTTTCGCTGGGCAATGCCGGTCGGTTTCGCGCTAATCGCCATCATCTCGGCATGGCGACTTATCGGCCTGGTGAGCGGCAAAGTCCACCCTACTGACCTCTACCCGGAGACCGACTAATGCCCATGGATCCTGGCTACCTTATCCTGTCCATGTTGGTGATTTTCCTATTCACCGGGATGCCGATTGCTTTTGTTTTAGGCGTGACCGCCATGGTCATGATTATGCTCGACCCTAACGTGATGCCACAAATCATGGGCATGGTGCCCTTTGGCGGGGCTAACAATTACCTGCTAGTGGCAGCGCTGCTGTTTATGATCGCCGGTGAAGTGATGAACCAGGGGCGCATCGCCGAGCGGCTAATCAACTTTGCCAGCTCGTTAGTGGGGCATATTCGCGGCGGTTTAGCCCACGTTAATATCCTCACTTCCCTGTTTTTCTCTGAGATTTCCGGCACCGCGACCTCCGATGCGGCGGCCATCGGTTCGGTGATGATCCCGCAGATGAAAAAGCGCGGCTACGATGTGGCCTTCGCAGCGGCAGTCACCGCTACCTCAGCGACCATGGCGATCATCGTACCGCCGAGCCTTAACCTGATTCTCTATGCCTACGTTTCGGATACTTCTATTGCTCAGCTATTTGCAGCGGGGATTATTCCGGGGTTCGTGGTCTGCTTCGCGCTGATTATGACCGCTT
>JAMCZP010000049.1 GCA_023485185.1 Gammaproteobacteria bacterium | reverse complement strand
TGGCGTCCCTGGCAGGAGTCGAACCTGCGACCTGCCGCTTAGGAGGCGGCTGCTCTATCCTACTGAGCTACAGGGACTTAGGCGCGGCCTAAATCTGGCGGGGGCGTAGTATAACGTGTCCGCTTGGGTAGGGCCAACCGGGTTGCTTGTTTTTGATGGGTGCCTAAATCCAACCAAGCTAAATCCAACCGAGCTAAATCCAACCGAGTAAGCGCAGTGCGAAGATGCCTAGGGTGACGGTAATACTCGCCATCAGCGTAGAGATGGCGATGATATTGGCCGCTAACGCCACGTTGCCGCCTATTGCTTTCACCATCACAAAACTGGCGGCGGCTGAAGGGCTGGCGAAGAATAGGAACAGCAGGCCCAACTGCGCGCCTGAAAACCCTACTAGCCAAGCGGCGGCGGTGGAGATAGCGGGCAGTACTACCATCTTCATCCAACTGGCACTTAACGCCACTTGGCTGCTGTCGCGCATGCTTGAGACAGAGAGCGTCGCGCCTATGCAAATCAGTGCCAGCGGCAACGTCAGGGACGCAAAATAATCTCCTGAGGTAATCAGCCAGCTAGGCAATGGGATCGAAAGTGCAGTGAACGGCAGTGCGACAAACACGGAAATAATCAGCGGGTTCGTCACAACATGCTTAAGCAAACTCCGCCAATCGGTTGACTGTCCAGGCTGGTAAAACGCCAATATCACTACCGAAAGCGCGTTATACATGACGATCACCACGCCTAGCAGCAGGCTTCCCGCCGAAAGCCCATAGTTACCGTACATGCCAGCGGCTAATGCTAATCCAACGACCCCACAATTCCCCCGAAAGGCGCCTTGCACATAGATGCCGCGATCTTTCCGCTCTACGCGATAGTGAGCCCATGCCCAGCTAAGCAGAAACTGACTTAACGTAGCGGCCGCAAAAAACAGCATCAGCGATGCATCTAAAGCTACGCTCAAATCAGCTTTTATCAAACTGAGAAAAATAAGCGTGGGAAGCGTTGCTTTGAAAACCAAGGCGGAGGCCGTAGAAACAAAGGCACTATCGATCCATCTCAACCGCTTTAACCCTAGGCCAACAAACACCATCGCGAAAACTGGCAGCGTGATATCCAGCGTGCGGGCAAACAGTTCAAGTAAGTTCACTTATGTATCTCTTTCTGACTGGATTAGGACGACAAGTTCAGCATCTGCTTATACTCTACTGCTGAGCGAGTTTTGTCGACTCCTGCTGTCGATAATGAATAGTGAACAACCACTTAGATCAGATGAGTAGAAAGTTTCAAATTCGCTATAGAAAAGCTATGGCGGGGAGTCAAACAGCGCCATCACATCATCAAGCTCTGGGGGAATATTGACCACGACACCATCACGCCCCTTGTCTTTCGCTTCGTAACTACCGGCGTCTGCACGTGCCAACACATCATCGACATGGGAGTCGTATTCATTGAACGTTGTCACACCAATACTCAGGGTGACCATGTACTCTTTTCCTTCATGGCTTACCGTCACTTCGCCAACCGCAAGGCGCAATGATTCAGCAATTTTCTGTGCTTGAGCAAGGGTGCAGCTAGGCAGCAGAACACCAAACTCGTCGCCGCCTTGGCGGGCCACATGGTCACTGCGGCGCACCTCCCAGGCGACTACCTGAGCGATACGGCGTAGCATCTCATCACCAAGAGCATGCCCGCCCTCGTCATTAATGGGCTTGAAGTGATCAAGGTCAAATAGTAAAAGCGCTGAAGGCGTACTGGTTTTCTGAAAATCAGCAAACGCTTCCTCTAAACGGCGCTCAAAACCACGGCGATTTAGTAGGCCGGTAAGAGGATCATGCTCCGCTTCCCAACGCTGAATTGCTTCCTGCTGACGACGCTCCGTAATGTCTTTAACCACGCCGACTAAACCAAGGGTCAGACCATCCTGAGAAAGCATGACCACGCGGGCATGAATATCCAGCCACAGCAGTTCCTCGTCGCTGCGCAGGAAGCGCAACTGGCGAATAAAGTCCTTGCCCGTGCGCAGGCTGTGAAGCCACATATCTCTGGCGCCAACGCTGTCATCCGCGTGTATCTGCTCAAGCCAAGTCGCCATGGGCACATCAGCAGAGATCCCCAGCATCTCCAGCAGTGCTGGGTTCATATAGGTGATATCGCCTCGGATATTAGCGACGAACATGCCTTGTGGCACAGCGTTGAGCACCGAGTCGAGAAACGCCTCGCGCTCTTGAAGATGACCCAGTAGTTGCTGGCGTTCCTCTTCCACGCGGTTAAAGGTGCTCGCTACCTGCTGTAACTCCTGCATATTGGTAGCAAGGCTAACGTTATCGCGCTGCCCCAACCCTACCTCGCCAATTTGCTTTTCCAGATGTTTAAGTGGTGCCAGTTCTCGTCCAATCATCCACCACAACAACGGCAACATTAGCAAAGCTAACGATGCCCATAACCACCACAGTTTCTGGATAAAATTGGTTAGCGGAAGCTGTGCTTGCCCAAGGGGTAAGTAGAGACCCACTATCCAATTGGCTGGCCAAACCTGTGCATAAGATTGTAATGCGTCCTGTCCATCTAGCAGCTTGCCTAGACCATCCCCCTCCCAACCATCCAATGCCAAGTCAAGCCAGGAATTAAAGTCTTTATTAGGTACGGGGGCGTTAATTAATGAGCTATCTGGATGATACAAAATTTTCCCTGACGCCGTGGCTACCCCTGCATAGCCCTTCTCGCCTAAACGAACCTTGGCTAAGCGGCTGAATAATCCCCCCGCATCAAGACTTAAAACGCCACCGACGAAACCATCAAATTCGCCTTGATCTGTGAAGCGTGGAACGCTGACTAACACCATCGGCATATTGCTTGCTCTGCCAAAAAATGGCTCGCTCACATAAGGCTGACGGGTACCGCGCAACATCCTAAAATATTCAAGCCCTTCCGTTTCAAGCCCCACCCTACCTACAATAGCGGGCCAATCAGCAATGACTCTACCATCTGCATTAGCGACCACGATGCCCTCAAACCAAGCTAATAGCCCGTCATTCTGGCGCAGATGATAGCTAATCCAATTCGTATCATCGGTGGGACCAATCATTTCGCGTAAGCGCTCTAAGGCCTGAAAGCGAAGTTCCACTTGCTGAAAATAGGCAAAAC
>JAMCZP010000010.1 GCA_023485185.1 Gammaproteobacteria bacterium | reverse complement strand
ATGGCGGGCTTGGCAGTATTCACAAACGGCGCGCTGATATCGTCATTGATATCAAAGGTCGCTGTTGCAGAAAGACCGGGATCACGGCTATCGAGCAGATTGTCGAATTCGTTTTTAGCGCATTCCGGGTTATCGCGCAGTGCCTGCATGCGGTAGCTAGTTTCTGTCCAGGTACGCTGGGTAATCTGGCGAGTCGTTTCCAGCAGTGGCTCTTCAAACAGCGTGACGCGCACTTGATCGTCATAACGCGGACGGGCAATCACGCCGCAGGTTTCGATACCGGCCACGGCAAACTGCGCCAGCACTTCTTCAGTGTCTTTGCGGTTGACCTGAATCACCGCCCCCAGCTCTTCCGAGAACAGCGCATTCAATGCTTCAACCGGCTCATCAATCATCCAATCGAGCTTGATCTCAAGCCCTGCATGGGCGGCGAAGGCCATTTCCAGCAGCGTGACCAACAAACCCCCGTCGCTGCGGTCGTGATAGGCCAGCAGCTTACCGTCGCGGTTAAGGCCCTGAATGACCTCGAAAAACGCTTTAATATCTTCGGGGTCGTCTACATCGGGGCAATCGTTACCCACTTGGCCGTAAACCTGCGCCAGGGCAGACCCACCTAAGCGGTTCTGGCCGTTACCTAGATCGATCAAAATCAGATCCGATTCATCTTGATCCAGGTTAATCTGTGGCGTTAGCGTTGCCAGCGCATTGGTGACCGGTGCAAAGCCGGTGACGACTAGCGATAGCGGCGAGGTCACACTCTTCTCTTCGCTTTCGCCCTCTTGCTTCTCATCCACCCAGGACGTACGCATCGACATTGAGTCTTTGCCCACGGGAATGGCAATGCCCAGCGCAGGACACATCTCCATACCCACTGCATAGACTGCGTCATACAGCGCCTGATTCTCGCCAGGGTGATCGGCTGCACTCATCCAGTTGGCAGAGAGCTTGATATCGCTAAGCTTGGCAATCGGTGCTGCTGCCAAGTTGGTAATCGCCTCAGCGACCGCCAAGCGGGCGCTGGCAGCGGGGTTGATCAACGCGACAGGCGGGCGCTCCCCCATGGCCATGGCCTCACCCACATGGCTGTCAAAACTCGCCGTGGTGACCGCCACATCGGCTACCGGCACCTGCCAGGGGCCGACCATTTGATCGCGCACCACTTGGCCGGTAATCGAGCGATCACCAATGGTAATCAAAAAGCTTTTGGAGGCCACGGTGGGCAGACGCAGTACGCGATCTAACGCTTCGCGTAGATCAAGGTTGTCGAGCATCACGCCAGAAAGCTCAGGCTCGTTGCGTTCAAACTCGCGCTGCATTTTAGGCGCTTTGCCGAACAACACGCTCATCGGCAAATCCACCGGCTTGCTGTCAAAGTGGCCATCGCGCACTTCAAGATGATGCGCCTCTTGTGCCTCACCGACCACGGCATAGGGGCAGCGCTCGCGTTTGCACAGGGCATCGAACGTGTCCAAATCTTCTGGGGCAACGGCAAGTACATAGCGCTCTTGGGCTTCGTTACACCAGATCTCCAGCGGGCTCATGCCCGGCTCGGCATTGGGCACTGCGCGCAGGTCAAAGCAGCCACCACGGTTGCCGTCTTTCACCAGCTCCGGCAGCGCGTTGGAAAGCCCACCGGCACCCACATCGTGAATAAAGCGGATCGGGTTGTGATCGCCCATCGCCCAGCAGCGGTCGATAACTTCTTGAGCACGGCGCTCTATTTCGGGGTTTTCACGCTGCACTGAGGCGAAATCCAAATCAGCACTGGAGGTGCCAGACGCCATACTTGATGCCGCGCCGCCACCCAGACCAATCAACATCGCTGGGCCGCCCATGACAATCAGCTTGCCGCCAACTGGAATGTCACCCTTTTGAACGTGATGGGCACGAATATTACCGTAACCACCGGCAAGCATAATCGGCTTATGAAAACCGCGACGCTCGATGCCGCCGTCATTCAGCGACTCCTGCTCGTAGGTGCGGAAATAGCCGGTTAGGTTGGGGCGACCAAACTCATTGTTGAAGGCAGCACCACCAATCGGGCCTTCGAGCATAATATTAAGCGCCGACTGCATGCGCTCAGGCTTACCGTAATCAAATGCCTCCCAGGGTTGCACAAACTCGGGAATGCGCAGGTTGGAAACGGTATAGCCTGAAAGCCCTGCTTTAGGCTTACCACCAATGCCGGTGGCGCCTTCGTCACGTATCTCACCACCCGACCCCGTTGCAGCCCCTGGGAAGGGGGCAATCGCCGTCGGGTGGTTGTGCGTTTCGACCTTCATCAGGATATGAATAGGCTCCTGATGGGTGGCGTATAGCGCACGCTCACCATCAGCTCCCGTCAGCGGTGTTGCGAAAAAGCGCCCGGCCTGGCTGCCTTTAATGACCGCCGCGTTATCGCTATAGGCTGATAGAACATTATCGGGAGATGAGGCAAAAGTATTCTTGATCATCTTAAACAGTGAGTGGCTTTGCGGCTCGCCGTCGATCACCCAGTCTGCATTGAAAATCTTATGGCGGCAGTGCTCGGAGTTGGCCTGGGCAAACATCATCAGCTCAACGTCGCTGGGATTACGCCCCAGTTCATTAAAAGCATCTACCAAGTAATCGATTTCGTCCTCTGCCAACGCCAGCCCCAGCGCCTGGTTAGCGGTCACCAATGCATCTCGGCCGCCTTCCAAAATATCCACACTTCCCAGCGGCGCAGGGTCGTGTTGGGCAAATAGCTGCGTGGCAGCCGCGACATCCGCTAGCACGGTTTCGGTCATGCGGTCATGCAGCAGAGCGGCCAGCGTAGCCAGGTCGTTTTCTTCCGGGGTTGCGGTGAAACTTACCCGGTAATCGATACCGCGCTCGATGCGGTTAATCTGGCGCAGCCCACAGTTGTGGGCAATATCGGTGGCTTTCGACGACCATGGCGACTGGGTACCTAAACGGGGTACCACCAAAAAGCGCTGGGCATGGTCGAGAACTTCCATGCTCGTGTGAGTGCCATAATCGAGTAGCTGAGCTAAACGCTCGTGGGAGGCGTCATCCAGTTGTTCGTGGTGATCATTGGCGTGAACATCGACAAAATGAACATAGTGGGCAGACAGCGCTTCCACCTCGGGCACTCGTTCACGCAACACCGCTAATAACCGAGCATGACGGA
>JAMCZP010000189.1 GCA_023485185.1 Gammaproteobacteria bacterium | reverse complement strand
TCGTTGGACACACAGTGGCGGCGCAATGTCGGCGCTGGCTTAGGCCGCGCCCGCTACCCTATTGCTCCCGCTCGCGAAGGTGATAGCGTATTTGCTGCCGACGCTGAAGGCGTGGTGATGGCAATGAATGCTGATAGTGGCGCGGTTGAGTGGCAAATCAATCTCGACACCCCCATTTCCAGCGCATTGAATGCCATCGCTGGCCAGGTCTACCTGGGCACCCGTAACGGCGAAGTGATTGCACTTGATCAGCGTGATGGCAGCGAAAGCTGGCGCGCGCGGGTATCCAGTGAAGTGCTGGCCGCCCCACAGGCGAATCAGCAACTGTTAGTGGTACAGAGTATTGATGGTCAAATCACCGCCCTGGATCGTGCTAGCGGTGCCGAGCGCTGGGTGTATACCAGCTCGCAACCGGCGCTGACACTACGCGGCACGGGCACCCCCATGGTCATTGATCAGGTTAGCTTTGTTGGACTGGCCAATGGTCGGTTAGCGACGCTGGATAACCGCAGCGGGCAACCGCTATGGGATATGCAAGTTGCCACGCCACGCGGGCGTAGCGAAGTTGCCCGCTTGGTTGATCTTTCTGGCCAGCCAATCATCAGTCCCGATGGCCGCCTGTTTGTGACCAGTTATAACGGCCGTGTTGTCGCGCTGGAAGCCACCCAAGGTGATCTCCTTTGGGAAGCGAACATCTCTAGCCGCCATACGCCTATTCTGGTCGGTAATTTACTGTTTGTGGTCACCGACAACAGCCACATAGTTGCATTAGACGCTGACAGTGGCCGTGAGATTTGGCGTAATAATGATCTTGAAGATCGCTGGTTAACGTCACCTGCCTTTGCCGATGGTCGCTTAGTATTCGGTGACTTTGAAGGCTATCTTCACCTGATTGACGCTCGCGAAGGCGATATTGTCGGACGCACACGCGTGCACGGTTCGGGCATCAGCGTACGCCCGGTCACTGAAGGCGGCACCATTCATGTTCAGGCCAACAATGGTCGCCTGGAAACCCTGGAAGTAACTCCATGACACCCGTCATTGCTTTAGTCGGTCGCCCTAATGTGGGTAAATCGACGCTGTTTAACCGCCTAACGCGCTCGCGTGATGCACTAGTGGCCGATTTCCCTGGCCTCACCCGCGACCGCAAGTACGGCAATGGCATGCTGGGCGACAAGGTGTATACGGTGATCGACACCGGCGGCATCAGCGGTGACGAAGAGGGTATTGACGCCGCTATGGCGGAGCAATCCCTCGCTGCCATTGATGAAGCCGATATTGTGCTGTTTATGGTCGACGCTCGCGCCGGCCTTATCGCCGCAGATCAGGCGATTGCCAACCACCTGCGGGTGAATCAGAAAAAAACCTGGCTGGTGGTGAATAAAACCGACGGGCTGGAAGAACACTCAGCGATGGGCGACTTCTGGTCGCTGGGCCTAGGTGATCCTTGGCCCATCGCAGCCGCTCACGGGCGCAATGTTTCGACCCTAATGGACGTCGTGCTAGCTCCCTTTCCCGAGCGCGATGCCAGCATTCCTGCGGACACCGGCAGCAAAGGCGTTCGTATTGGTGTGGTTGGGCGTCCTAACGTGGGCAAATCAACGCTGGTCAATCGCCTGCTGGGTGAAGAGCGTGTGGTGGTATTTGATGAAGCGGGCACTACCCGTGACTCCATTGAGATCCCCTTTGAGCGCCGCGGCAAGCCCTACGTACTGATTGACACCGCCGGTATTCGGCGGCGCAAAAATGTCCGCGAAATTACCGAAAAATTCTCTATTATCAAGACCCTTGATGCGATCAAAGAGTCCCATGTGGTGATCATGGTCCTTGATGGTTCCAGCGGTTTGGTCGAGCAGGATATGCACCTTCTTGATTATATATTAACCTCAGGCCGCGCCCTGGTACTGGCGGTGAATAAATGGGACGGCCTGGAGAGTGAAGCTAAGGACAAAATGCGCACCGAGATCAAGCGCCGCCTGGGCTTTGCTGATTACGCCGAGCTGCATTTTATCTCCGCACTACATGGTACGGCGGTGGGTGACCTTTACCCCTCTATTGACCGTGCCTTTGACGCCGCCAACGCTCACTGGTCGACTAACCGTCTAACTACCCTACTTCAGGATGCGGTCAGCCAAAACCCGCCGCCGATGGTACATGGTCGTCGGATTAAGCTGCGCATGGCTCACCAGGGCGGCAGTAACCCGCCAATTATTGTTGTTCACGGAAACCAAACCGAGTCACTGCCAGAAGCGTACCGTCGTTATTTGACCAACACTTTCCGCAAGGTATTAAAGGTTCGTGGAACGCCGATTCGCTTTGAGTTTCGCTCGGGTAGCAACCCGTTCGACAGCATGGCGGGGGCAAGTGATAAAGAGAAGGCTAAAAAGCGCGAGCTTAATCGCACTAAAGAGGCGCGCAAGAGCCGTCGTTAGTCATTGTCTTGCTTCTTTTGCCCTTGTAGGGGGAATTATATGCTTCGCATTGCTCGCCACTGGCGATGGATGACTATGTTTGGCTTTGCCAGCCTGCTGACTGGCTGCTTGGCACTGCCACAGACCGGCCTGTTTGCGTTTCGTTTAGCGGTCACTTCACTGGGCGTTGAAGATGTACGTATTGGTCCTTACAGCATTAATGCTGGGCTAGATACCAGTGACTTAACCAGCCTGATTGCTTCTAGTCTGGGTGCCGGTAGTCTGCCGGTGCAGGCGACCATTGCGATGGGGCTTGGCCTGCCTGCAGGTATGCCCCCCGTGGAAATGTCAGGCTTTCGCTGGATGCTCGACATGCCGGGCGTTGACCCTGTTCAGGGCGAATATGAGCAGGATGTGACGCTGACCTCTGGCGACGATGCTAATTTGCGCCTACCGGTCGCCTTTGATGTCATGGCGACCGACTCTCAACGTATGGCGCCCATGGTAGAACTTGCTCGTCAGCTCGCCTCTCAGGGCGAGCTACCCGCTGGTAGCCAGTTGGCGATCACCCCGGGAGATCTGCGTGGCTTGGGTATGCGCCTTCCTGCAGGACTGCTAACGCCGACTATCCGCCTCAACGTGGGTGCCGACGGGCAGCTAGTTCCACAGGGTTAATTACTCCTCTTCTTAAGCGTTTTTCCGACAAGCGTTTACGGCCTAACCATTGGGCCGTAAACGCTTAGACTAATAAACGACATAATTTACTAAACCACTCGTCTAATAAGTGCATTAAACGGTTGCTCAGTTCAGCATCCATACTCATCCTCCAGGTGAGTTATGATAGAAAGGATTGAATTACTGTTATCAGTAGTTATCTTGTAAGCAAGCAACCCATTCGTCGATAAGGAAACCGTCTCATGCGCTGGCTTCGCCCTTTTGCTATTACCGCTTTGTGTGCGTCTATCGCCGCCTGTACCACCTCTCCCACAGGACGTTCGCAGCTATTGCTACTCTCGGATGGCGAACTCAACGAGATGGGGCGGCAAGCATTTTCTCAATACCAGCAAGACCTGCCTTCTGCCGGGCAAGCCAGCCAACGCTATGTACAGTGTATTGCTGACGCTATCGTTGCGGAGCTTCCTGCACAGCAGCAACAGCTAGACTGGCAAATCCGCGTATTTCAATCCGAACAGCCCAACGCCTTTGCGCTACCCGGCGGCTACATGGGCGTTAACACCGGCATGCTTGATATTGCTACCAGCCAAGACCAACTAGCTTCCGTTATTGGTCACGAAATTGGTCACGTATTGGCCAACCACGCCAATGAACGCGCCTCTACCCAAAGCGCTACATCGCTCGGCTTATCGGTTGTTTCCAGCGCCTCCGGCATGCAGGGTGCGGGTGGTCAGCAACTGATGGGCGTACTGGGTATGGGGGCTCAATACGGTATTGTGTTGCCTTTCTCTCGTGCCCATGAAAGCGAAGCCGACATCATTGGTTTGGATCTAATGGCACAAGCAGGTTTTGACCCCCGTGAGAGCGTCACGCTTTGGGAAAATATGCAGGCGGTATCAGGTGGCGGCGCACCCCCTGAGTGGATGTCGACCCACCCAGGCCAAGGTCAACGTATTCAGGGCTTACAAGCCAATATGGATCAAGCCCTGGCTCGTTATGAGCAAGCCCGCAGCAGTGGACGTACGCCTAACTGTCCACGCCCTTAATGGCTCTTTTGAGGTTTAAATGATTAAGCTAGGCTTACTGCTGTTGGTACTTCCCGTATGCGTATTAATGGGCATCTATTTCTGGGAGCTAAGCGACATCCGTGAATGCCAGCTAGACGGCGGGCATTGGGACTATATTGAGAGCACCTGCTCGGATACCCCCCAGCCGTTTGTCTCATGGCTGGAGCGCTACCCCTTACTGGTGAATGGTGGGATGCTGCTCTCGGTAGTGGGAATGGTGATGTGCATGGTGGGGCTGTACGTAAAACGTAGGTAAGCATTACGGCAGCCTTTCAACAACACCGCCTGCGGGCTTAGGCGCAAACAGGCGGTGTGTTAAGCCATAAAATGGTCTGGTAGCCAGCCTTATGCGGTCACTTCCTGCATCATCAGAGTACGTGCTACCTGAAGCAACTGCTGGTCCTGCCAACGGTTTGCTACTAGCTGCACGCCCACGGGCATACCTGCGGTACCGTCGCTGAGCGGAAGATTGAGACACGGTACGCCGAGCAGGGTCCAGGCACGATTATAAAGCGGGTCGCCGGTGGGCTCGCCCACAGGGGCCACACCGGGGGCACTGGCTGCAAGAATCACATCAACCTCACTCTCAAACACTCGACTCAATGCCTGCTGCTGAGTATCAGCAGCACGTTTTGACTGTAGATAACCCATGTAGCTGATCGCTTTACCCTCTTCGATAAGCTCGACCAGTTTGGGGCCCATCTTATCGGCGAAGCGTGCGTACTCGCTGGCCAGACTCTGAGCAGCCTCATAGGCCAATATCACTTTCTGATGCTCAACCAGCGCCTCATATTGCTCATCCAGGGCCAGCGGTACCAGCTTGGCGCCAGCCTGTTCAAAGCGCGCTTGAGCATGGGCAAGGGCCTGCTCAACATCGGCATCAAGTGGTATATTTCCGGGTAGGCTGTGAACCCCCACCCGCACGCCAGCAAGGCTCTCCAGAGGTGTGATAATCGGCGCCCGCGTCAGCGCAGAGAAGGTGGTGCAAATATCCTCAATATGCCGCGCGAACCAGCCCAGGGTATCCAATGAAGACGCGAAAGACTTCACGCCATCAGCACTCACTGTATTAAAGGTCGGCTTAAAGCCAAAAACCCCGCAATAACTCGCCGGGCGTATTATGCTACCCGCCGTTTGTGTTCCGAAGGCAAGCGGCACCATGCCAGCCGCCACCGCCGCTGCGGAACCGCTGGAAGAGCCGCCAGGTGTACGTGATGTGTCATGAGGGTTACGGGTTTTACCGGGCGTGAAATAAGCGAACTCAGTGGAAACCGTTTTACCCATAATCAACGCGCCCTGCTCTTTTAGCAGCGTGATGAGAGCAGCATCTACCAGTGCCCCTGAGGACTGAAGGTAACCACGGGTACCCCAGCTAGTTGGCAGATCGACGGTATCGATAAGGTCTTTAATGCCTACCGGCACGCCGTAAAGAGGACGTTTGGCAAGGCGCGCATCCGGTACTGCAGGCAAGGGGGCCAGGGCCTCCCAGGCCTGCACATCGGGCTCGCGTTGATCGATACGCGCCACGCAGGTGTGCCACCAATCGAGGGGCTCAGCCTGGCCTTCAGCCAGGGCGACTTGATAGGCATCAATGGTCATCGTTGAATCATGGTTCACATTACGTCTCCACTTAAGCGCAGCGGCTAAATAAACCGCTCAGACAATCAATTTCAGGCCAACCAGCAGCATCAATAGCGCAAACAGACGCCTGAGCAGCCGCGGTGACAAGTGATGAGCGAGCCTGACGCCGAATCTAGCGCATGGCACGCTGAATAGTGCGATACCTGCAAAGGCGGGCCAATAAAGATACCCCGTACTGTAGGAAGGCAGAGCCGCCTGACCGTAACCGGTCATCATAAAAGTAACGGCACCCACTAGGGCAATCGGCAGTCCACAGGCCGCCGACGTGCCAATGGCCTGAGCCAAATGGGCTCCGCTGCGCGCTAACCAGGGCACACTAAGCACCCCACCACCAACGCCAAACAGCGCCGAAAAGGTACCGATAAACGTTCCTGCCGCGAACATCGCTGGGCGGCCAGCGGGGCTCTGGCCTGGGGTAGGCGGTTTAGCGAGCAACATGCGTAGCGCCAACAACAGCATAAACACGCCAAAGTAGCGCTCCAGCAGGTCGGCGCGCAGTTGGCCTGCAATCACCCCGCCGAGTACCGCGCCGAGCATCAGCGCTGGCAGCATGCGTTTTAATAGCTCAACCACCACCGCCCCTTGCTTCCAGTGGCCTAAAGCGGAAGAGGCACCCGTTACTGTAATAATCGCCAGCGAAGTGCCAATAGCCAAATGAATGACAACCGCAGAATCAATGCCCTGCTGATTGAAAGCCACCATCAGCGCCGGCACGATGACCACGCCTCCACCAATGCCAAACAAACCGGCGATAACGCCAGCCACGCTGCCCACAAAGCAGAAAAAAAGTAGCGCTGACAGCATGCAGGCCTTGCTCCAATAACAGTGCCGGGTAGGGTTGCTACCCCACCCGAGCATTAAGCTGCTGATAAATTTATTCAACAACCTCGCTAGCAAAAGAGGTGTCTACAATATCGTCATAGTACATCTCGCCCATACACACTGCCTCCTGACTTACAGGCAAGCAGTATGAAGGCTGACGTTTAAATTAAAGGAATGAGTAGCTAAGTAATGGCCTCATCATAAAGATAACAAGCAACCGTATGCTCCTTGGCAATCAGCCGCCGCTGAGGAGAGGGCTGTTGAGGAAAACTCACCGTGAGCTGAGTATCCTCATGCCTTACATTTGCCGCTTGTGCAAAGGCAGGGTGTTTGGCAGTTAATATCGCTAGTAATTCACGCTCCGCTTGGTCTACATCCCGTCCTTCCACAGACAATTGTACGTTGGTCTCCTGCACCTTCGGATCACCCAGCCATTGAATAGTTTTTCCAGCAATACGCCACTCACTCATCGCCGTGGCAACATCACGCCCTTCCCAGCCACAGTGTGGCATCGCCTTGGGGCATCGGGTGTGAAAGTGGCAGCCATTAGGCGGCTCAACGGCGCTGGGGATTTCCCCGGCACTTTCCAGCGGTGGCTTAATCACCGTGGGGTTGGGTTCAGGGCTCGCGTCCAGCAGCAACTGGGTATAAGGGTGCTTACGCTCGCGTATCACCTGTTCCGTGGGCCCTACCTCAACGATTTCGCCCAAGTACATAATCGCTGTACGGTCAGCCACGTAGCGGATCGTAGGCAAGTCGTGACTCACGTAGACAAACGAAATGCCTAGCTCATTGCGGAATCGATGCATTAGGTTTAGCACCCCCGCACGAATCGACACATCGAGCATGGAGACCGGCTCATCGGCAATAATGATGCGCGGCTCTAGCACAATCGCCCGGGCAATCGCGACACGCTGACGCTGCCCGCCCGACAGCTCATGGGGAAAACGATCACGATAGAGCTCGGCGGGTTTTAATCCCGCCCGTTCGAGCGCTTGCACTACTTGCTGCTCCAGCGCCTCGCCCTCTGCCAGGCGATGAATAATCAGCGGCTCACCGACAATATCGAAGATGGTAAAACGTGGGTTTAATGTTTGGTA
Organism: Gammaproteobacteria bacterium; assembly: GCA_023485185.1. The sequence goes on along the minus strand of JAMCZP010000189.1, from coordinate 8,605 downwards.
AGGGTCTTGAAAGATCATTTGTGCGCTGCGACGAAAGGCCTTTAGCTCAGTGCCTTTCAGTTGCGCGATATTGTTCCCTTCAAAGCGTATTTCCCCTTCAGTGACATCTTGCAGGCGCACCAACATCTCGCCCGTGGTGGTTTTACCCGACCCCGACTCGCCCGCCAAGCCCAGGATTTCCCCTTCACGAAGATCAAAATTGATGCCGTCGACGGCGTGTACCTTACGGTCTTGATGGCGCCCTCGCAGCCCATCCATAAAACCTTGTTCAACCGGGAAGTGCTTTTTCAACCCCGCGACTTCCAACAATGTGGCAGCGTCAGTGGCGACCGGATGAAGATTACCCGCCCCTTGCACCGGCTCGTTCAAACGCTCCCCAACCACTGCCCAGGTATCATTAAGCGCCGCCTGAACGCGGAAGGTATCGGCTTTCTCGGGATAGTGGCAGGCCGCTTGGCGATCATCACCTACGTCTTGCAGCGTAGGCACTTCTTGTTGGCAGCGTGAGGTGGCAAATGGGCAGCGCTCGGCGAACCGGCAGCCCGGGGGAGGATTCAGCAGGTCAGGCGGACTACCGGGAATCGAAATTAGCTCACGCTGGGCGCCTTCCAAGGTAGGAAAAGCATTGGTTAAGCCCATGGTGTAAGGGTGGAATGGAGTACCAAACACCTCGCGCACAGGGCCCGTTTCCATGATGTGGCCACCATACATCACCGCTACCCGGTCACAGGTTTGCACCACTACGGAAATATCGTGGGTAATAAATAGCAACCCCATGCCCCGCTCACGGCGCAGCTTGGAAAGCCGTGCCAAGATTTGCGCCTGGGTGACCACATCCAGTGCAGTGGTGGGCTCATCGGCAACGATCAGCTTGGGGTCTAACGCCAGCGCCATGGCAATGACTGCACGCTGCTTCATCCCGCCGCTCATCTCATGCGGGTAAGCCGTTAACCGACCAGGGTCAATGCCCACCGAGCGAAACAGCTCTTCGGCATGAGCCCACGCCGCTTTCTTATCGATACTAATATGGGCATTCATCGCTTCCAGGATCTGGTCGCCCACGGTATAGACCGGGTCTAACGCATTCATGGCGGCTTGGGATATCCAGGCAATCTCTTTCCAGCGCACTTTACGCATCGACTCCGCGTCAAGCTCAATAAGATTGCGACCATCAAACTGAATACGACCTCGGGGCACTTCGCCATTGGGTGGCAGTAAACGCAGCATGGCTTTTGCCGCAGTGGTCTTGCCACAGCCCGACTCGCCCACCAGCCCCAACGCTTCACCAGGTCGAAGGTTGAAGCTAATGCCATCCACCGCTTTAACCGGCCCGGCTCCTGTCCGGTAATGAATGGCTAAATCATCGACGGTTAACAAATGTTCATGGCTCATCGGCGGGCCCTCAAGCGTGGATTAGCAACTAGCTCAAGTGAGCGCGAAATAAAGAACACCGACAGCACGGTAATCATGATGAACAGCCCTGGCGGCAGGTTCCACCACCAGGCGTCACGCCAAGCACCTGACAAACGCGCGTTGTGCAGAATACCGCCCCAGGAAATGGACTGCGGTGGCCCCAAGCCCAAAAACGACAAGGTGGCTTCGGCGATAATAGAAACGCCGACAATGATGGCCAGCTCCAGAAACACCAGTGGCATCACATTGGGAAAGATGTGCAGATACATAATGCGCAGATCCGAAGCACCTGCGACGCGGGCGGCTTTTACAAATGGTCGTTCGCGCAAACTCAGCACCTGGGAGCGTATCAGTCGCGCCACCGTACGCCATGTGAGCAGGGAAACGGCCAGTATCACGATAAACAGACTAGGCTCGAAGAGCAGTACCAGAATAAGGGCAAACGGCTCAAACGGGATGCCGTACATCACATCCACCGTGCGCATCAACACCGTCTCGGTGCGACCACGGAAGTAACCGGCAATCAGCCCTACGTTGGCACCAATCAGCACCACCAGCACAGCACCTAAAAAGCCCACTAACAGCGCTATACGCGAACCATGCACATTCTGGCTAAACAGATCGCGACCTAAGTGGTCGGTACCAAACCAATGTTCCCGTGAGGGCGGTGCAAGGCGGTTCACAAAACGGTCAGAGCCGATGGCGTAGTAGCTATCATCGGTCACCATCATGGCACGCAGATGGCGCTCTTCGTCAGTAGAAGCTAACGCCCAATCATCGCCCTGGCGCTCTAAAATGATCCCGCTACGCCCTACCGCAAAGGCCTCGCCCTCTTCGGTTATCCAGCCCGCGCGCATGGCGCGGGAGTCTGGCGAAGTGGCGGCGACCCAGTCACTGTCGATGGCTTCACGGGTGAGCAAGGTACCCCGTTCACCGACGATTAAGCCCGCGCCATTAGTGGCTAAATGAATGTGGTTAAGCCCGCGGTTGGTCGGTAAACGCTCACGTAGTACATCGCCCTCTGGAGTGAGACGCAAAACGAGCCCACGTTCACCTACCACCCAAACACTTTCATCAGCATCTACGGCAGCGGCATTAAGCGTCACGCCACGGTTGACCGGACTTTCCAGCACCTCAATATCGAGAACATCGTCCTGCCAAGTGAGTTGCCAGAGCGTTTCTGACTCGCCGACGACCATCGCCACATCAGGATTGCTCCAGGCAACCCCCAGTAGGTTAACGGCAGTAGGGGTTTCAAGGGCATGCCACTGTTGCTCACGCCACAGCGCCATTGCACCATTTTCGCCAACCGCCAGGGCATCGCCTTGGGCATTAATTGCCACGGCATTCAGCGTTTCGGTGAGGGTGTTTTCCTGGGGTGTCCACTCGCCCTCTTCAAACCGCCAAACCACCCCTTGATTGCCGACCGCCATGCCTACTCCGTTAAAGTAGTAGGCATCATTTAAGGTGTGTTCACCTAGGGCGGGCGCGAGGTTCCAGCGTACTTGCCCCTCTTCCACACTACGCACCATCAATGAGCCCTCTTCACGCTCATTAACTGCAAGGGGTGCATGGGTTGAGAGAAAAGGCGCAAACAGCGCCATGGCGACGATCGAAAGCAATACGGCCAAGCCGATTAGAGCTAAACGATCACCCAGAATGGCGCGCAGAGGCTCCTGTAACCCTTTGATTAGTTTTTTCATCATCATTTGAAGCTCACCCGCGGATCTAACAAGGTGTAGAGAACGTCAACCAGCAAGTTGAGGGTGATCACGAACGCCGCCATGACCAGAAAGCTCGCTTGGGCAAGGGGGAAGTCAGAGGTGCGTACCGAGTTGAGTATCTCGCGCCCTAACCCTGGCCACGAGAACACGACTTCAACCACCACCTGGCCACCTGCGGCCAAACCGATGGTAACCGCCAACTGGGTGACCACCGGTAGCAAGGCATTGCGCGCCGCATGGGCATACAAAATGCGACGCTCGGGTAAGCCCTTGGCACGGGCCATTTCAATAAAATCCTCGCCGTACACTTCCAGCATGGTGTTGCGCATGATCAGCAGCGGCGAGCCAAGGTAATAGAGCGCTACAATCAAGGCGGGGAGGATTAAGTGGTGGAGAAAATCGAGGGTAAATATCTTGTCGAAAAATCCACTGGCGTTATAAGGCAGGGTGCGCATACCGCTGGTGGGTAGCCAACCAAGCCCTATGCTGAATACCAGTATCGCAATCATGCCGGTCCAAAACATCGGTGCCGAACGAAACATTAAACCGACAAAAATACCGCTGGTATCTGCTCGGCTGCCGCGCCGCCAGGAGAGCCAGGCCCCCAGCGGGGCGCCAACGGCATAGGCCAGCACAATGGCAGGCAGCATTAAAATCATCGTGTTGCCAAGCCGTTCCCAGATGATATCGGCCACCGGCGCACGATAATGAAACGAATACCCAAAATCGCCCTGGAGCACATTGCCCAAATAGATAAAGTATTGAACCCAAATAGGACGATCAAGCCCGAAACTGGCGCGAATACGCTCGCGCTCTTCAGGGTTTAGCCCTTCGGTTATCAGCGCTGCTGTGGGGTCGGGAAGACCTAAACGAAACAGAAAAAACAGCAAGGTGGCGATAATAAACAGCGCCATGACGCCGTGGATCACACGGCGAATCAGGTAGCTTCTGCGTGATGACATGAGAGCTTCTCTTGAAAGGTATCAGGCCGTCGCCAAAACAAGTAAAAGTACAGAACAAGTAGGCGGACGGCCTGTTGCTAAGCTAGTAACGACTGCTGTTATTGAACGTGTTTAACGAACAATGCGGCCGTCGCTATCCCAGGAGTAGCCGGCTTCTTCAAGTTCAGCGCGTGCAGCCTCCATGTCAAAATCAAAGCGCTCGACAAAAGACTCATGCCAGAAGGTATTCACGGGGGCAATAATGCTAGAACCCACTTCACCACGGCCATCAAGTAGTACATTCACCATGCGCTCGCGATCCGTTGCCATGGTCAGCGCCCGGCGTACAGCTCGGTCATCAAACGGCTCTCTCAGGGTGTTATAGGTCATGTGGAAGTAACCAAAGTCAGGCACGTTGACGACGGTTAAGTGCTCTTCGCCCTCTGCTAAGCTGATCTGACCCGGCTCCATACGCCAAGCTGTCACATCAATTTGGCCTGTTTGCAAACCGGTATAGACCCCTTCCATATCGGCATAAATAATAAACTCAACGCCATCTATATCGATTTCATCTGCATGGAAGTGATCTTCAAACTTACTGATCGCCATAAATTCACCGCGATCAAAACGCTCATACTTAAATGGTCCGGAACCAATGGTGGGAGTATCCGAAGGCGATAGCGACGAGGCATCTTCGATTTCAGACCAAATGTGTTCGGGCAGAATGGGAATTTGTGACAGCGAAATACTGGCAAACGAAGCGGAAGGCTCTTTCAGGTGAAAATGAACGGTAAGCTCATCGATCTGCTCAGCGTTATCCAGCACCGACAGGTAGCTACTGAAATAACCGTACTGCTGATCCAAATAGTAATTATAGGTAAAGGCGACATCTTCAGCGGTGACGGCTTCGCCATCATGGAAGGTCATGCCATCACGGAGCGTTATGGCAATGGTGGTATCGTCGACTTGATCAACCGACTCAGCGGCCCAGGGCAGTGGCTCAACATCCGCGGAAAGACGCACTAACCTGTCATAGTAGAGACGCATCCACTTCCAACCCCACACCGAGGTTGAAGAGAGTGGGTTCAGGTTATCCGGTTCTTGAGGGCCACCAATTCGCAGTGTTTTACGCTCCCCCTCGGCGACGGCTTCCATGGGGCCCCACTCACTATAGAGCCCTTCACCGGCCATGGGATTGAAACCGCCAAACGCCTCATGATTAAAGGCCACGACTTCGTCACGATGAAAGAGCACGACAACCGGAATATCAGATTTATATAGCTCCTGCATTTGCATCACGATCTGCTGGCGCTCATCTAAATCAAACTCCTGGGATTGCGCATCAAACAGTTCATCGAAATCGCTATTTGCATAACCGCCAGGGTTATTCCCCCCCAGGTAGGCTTCTCGAGAATCGAGCGTACTTAAAAAGAACTGGGGGTCTAACCGGTCTGTGCGCCCACTCCAACCAAGAATGGTGACGTCAAAATCCTGCTGGTCGTAAAAGCGCTCTAGTGCCGTACTGAATTCAGTGGGTGCGACGTTCACATCAAAGCCAAGCTCCCGCCAACGTTCCGCCACAATAAAGGCTGCTTCATAGCGGATTGGGTCGTAGGATTCAGTAGTGGTGGTTAAGGTGATTGAGGGAAGCGGCTCTTGGGCCGCAGCAGAGAGGGGAATGGAGGCAAGCCCCACGCTTGCCATCGTTAACCACAGTTTCTTTGCAACAAGACCTTTGGCAGTACGGTTTTTTCTTCGGTAGATCACGGCCATTCCCTCTCTGCTGTATTGAGTTTTATATAAGCGCAGGATGAGTACTTACCTACTTAACTCAGACAACTTAGAGGGAGCGTTTCAACGCTGTCAAACGCTTACTTCAACGCTAAATGCCATCAAATTCCAGCGAATGGCGCAGCATTTCACGTACTGGTGCCGTCTCTGGTCGCACATTACGCCATAAAAAAAACGACTCCGCGGCTTGTTCAACCAACATACCCAAGCCATCGAGAAGCTTCGCACCGCGCGGCCCAGCCCACTGTAAAAACACCGTTGGCTCCGAGCCATACATCATGTCGTAAGCCCAAGCATTCGCGGCAAAGAGTTCATCTGGCAGCGGTGGTAAATCGCCCGAAAGACTAGCACTGGTGCCATTAATGACCACATCAAATAGACCGCTGACGGTTTCAAAACCACCGCCCTGGATATTTCCCAGGTCAGCAAAATCGCTGGCCAGCTGCTCGGCTTTGGCGGCGGTGCGGTTCACCACGACGACCTCGCAGGGCTGCTCGGCAAGCAATGGTTCTAGGATGCCCCGCACGGCGCCACCGGCCCCTACCACTAAAACTCGCTTTCCAGTCAACGCAACGCGGTGATAGGCCAAGTCACGCACCAGGCCTACACCATCAGTATTATCGCCATAGGTGCGACCATTGCCGCCGACAATGAGCGTATTTACTGCCCCTGCCCTACGGGCACGATGGCTCAATGTATCGCACAGCGCGAAAGCCTCACCTTTGAACGGCACGGTCACATTCGCCCCACGCCCACCGGCATCTACAAACGCATGCCACGCGCCAGCAAAGCCATCTAGTGGTGCTTCCTGGGCAGTATACTCAATGGTTTGCTGCACTTGATGGGCAAATTCCGCTTGAATGAGCGGTGACTTGGAGTGTTTGATTGGATTGCCAAACACACAGTAGCGATCGGTCATGATGGCTCTCCCTTATTTTCAGAAACCGTTTTAGAAAATGGTTCAGAGGAAGTTTTAGAAAACGGTTCAGCAGACTTTTTAGCAGCCGCTTCAGAAAATTCACCGAGCCAGTCGCGAGCATGTAGAAAATCATTCAAGCGCGCTTCAGCGCTGCCCGGTTCTGGTTCAAAAGCGTACTCCCAGCGCGCTAATGGCGGCATCGACATCAAAATAGACTCGGTGCGTCCGCCGCTCTGGAGGCCAAACAGGGTGCCGCGGTCCCATACCAGATTAAACTCCACGTAGCGGCCACGGCGGTAAAGCTGAAAATCACGCTCTCGCTCACTCCAGGCATCATGCTTACGGCGCTCAACAATCGGCAGGTAGGCTTCTAAAAAACTATCACCTACCGCCCGCTGAACGGCAAAGCAGTCGGCAAATTCGCCCTCGTTTAAGTCATCGAAAAACAGCCCACCCACGCCGCGGGTTTCATCGCGGTGCTTAAGGTAGAAGTACTCATCGCACCAGCTTTTATAGCGCGCGTAAACCTCCTCTCCAAAGGGGTCGCAGGCGGCTTTTGCCACTTTATGCCAGTGCACTACATCTTCCATGACGGGATAAAACGGCGTTAAGTCAAAGCCGCCGCCAAACCACCATACCGGCGGCTCACCGACTTTTTCAGCAATAAAAAAGCGTACGTTGCCGTGGCTGGTGGGGACATGGGGGTTTTCAGGGTGCAGCACCCAGGACACACCCACCGCGTGAAAACTACGCCCGGTCAATTCAGGACGTGCAGCGGTGGCGGAAGGCGGCAGTTGTGTGCCATAAACGTGGGAGAAGTTGACGCCCCCCTTTTCAAATACGTTGCCATTGGTCATTACTCGCGAACGACCGCCGCCGCCCTCTTCACGCTCCCAGCTATCTTCTTTGAACTGAGCTGCTCCGTCAGCTTGCGCCAATCCAGCGCAGAGGCGTTCCTGCAGATCGAGAAGGTAGTGTTTAACGTCATCAAGGTGCTCGTGGGCCACGGTAACTCCTGAGGGGGCATGAGTGAGTAGTGATGGATGAATCGTGAATCAAAAGGGTCAATAGGGAGTGGCGAGTCGTCAATTAAAGCCCAGAGTTAAGAGCGCATGACTTTGCCAGTGGCTAAATCTCTAATGGTGCTGGGCTTGGCATTACCGCCTAACTCGCCTTTCACCACGTAAGCGACCTCATCAGCGAAGATTGACATGATTTCAGTGGCGCTCATGGCGGGTGGTTCGCCCGAACGGTTGGCCGAGGTGGATACCAACGGCCCGCCAAACGCCTCGCAAAGAGCTTTCATTACCGGGTGGGCGGTTACCCTCAGCGCGACTCGCTCATGGGCGCCCCGCACCAGCCCATGGCTACGTCCATTATCTGGCACCAGCCAAGTATTCGGCCCCGGCCAACTTGCCGCCAAAGGGGCGTGCATCGATAAAGGCAGTTGGCTTAACCAGGGTTGAAACTGCTGAATACTGGCGGCGACTAAGATCACACCCTTAGCAGGGTCGCGCTCTTTCATACGCATTAGATGGGCTAATGCTTCGTCATTCTCGGGGTCGCAGCTAAGCCCCCATACCGCTTCAGTGGGGCAAGCAATCACCCCCCCACCACGCAGCGCATTAATCGCAGGGGCTAGATCGGCAGCTAAACTCATGGTCTCTCCTCACCGGCAGGGCGAATATGACCGCATCCTATCATGGCCGCGGCAGCCGTACCCAGCCTCCCGCCTGCTGGGTAACCCAGCCATCTAATTCAAGCATCAGTAAGCGCTGCTGACAGTCGCTCACTGATACGCCGCAATAGAATTGTGA
>JAMCZP010000162.1 GCA_023485185.1 Gammaproteobacteria bacterium | reverse complement strand
AGCGCCTTTATTAATTCCCTCAAACGCTTGAATGCGCGTTGCTACGCCGCTTTCAGAAGCAACTTTTTCAGCCAGCCACATGGCAATATTCTCCACCGTTGTGGGCCCCGGCAATACCGTACATAGCCGTTGCGGTAATGTGATCGAGAAGCTGCCCTGTGCAGCCTGATAGCAGCAAGTAAGGGTTTCATTGGTCTGTTCAGCAATATCCGCTTGCTCAAGTAGATAACGGTTGTCCAACCAGTTTGCCCATTGCTGCTCTAATAGTGGCTGGCGAGCGTTATGCTGCCATATATACAGCTGAGAGCGGTGACCATGGGCTATGCGCTGGCAGTTACCCGAATGACGTTTAAGGCCATGACTATAGCCATAGGTCGCGCCACTGGCTGTTTCATCGCTTAGCGTCAGCGTGACTTGATGGACATTTTGCGGCCGCTGAGCAGTCAGCTCGCTGCTTAAGTGCTCGGCAATAGAGTCAATCGAAATGGACTGCCAGGGGAGTAGGGTAAAGGCTTCCTTAGGTCCACGTACCTCCATAGGATAGGGCGTGGCAGTGCGAATGCATAAGCCTTCAGGGCATTCAGCCACATCAACGCCAGGTGCTTGGGTGGGCACCAGCAGGGTGTGATCGAGACCGCTATCCAGCGTGCGCTTGATCCATGGTTTGACTTCACCAAAATCAAACAGCATGCCATCTTCACCCAGCTCGCCATCCAACACTGCATCTACCTGCCAGCTACAGCCTACAAGGCCATGCGTTGGGCACCAGAGGGAGACGTCGATATGCGTCAGTTGCTTAACGAATAAGGACATTAATCGAATCCTGCTATTTTGTGCATTTGTAGCGATAAACGCCATTGCGGATTGGCCATGCAATAAGCGGTCGCTTGGGCAATCGTTGAGGTGGTTTGGTTTAACGGAGCAAGATCCATCGGCTGTAGGAAAAAGTGGCTGAATCCTAGGCCTGAGAACTGCTCAGGCGGTGCATCTGCTTGGGGATAAACCAGCTTTAATTCATCACCCTTTGTTACTGCTAGAGGATTATTTCCCTTGGGGCTAACGCAGAGCCAGTCTATACCTGCGGGTGGCGCAAGCGTGCCGTTAGTTTCCACCGCGACCTCAAAACCATAGCTATGCAGTGAAGCAATTAATGCCACATCAAGCTGTAACAGAGGCTCACCGCCGGTAAACACGACATAAGGCGTAGCGTTATTGCTCGATTGAGGCCATAACGCGGCAATATGCTTAGCTAGCGCAGCAGCGGTGGAGAATTTTCCGCCATTAACGCCATCAGTGCCAATAAAATCGGTGTCGCAAAAAGTGCACTTAGCGGTTGCTCTATCGGACTCACGGCCTGACCAGAGATTGCAGCCACTAAAACGACAAAAGACGCTTGCCCTGCCTGCTTGGGCACCTTCACCTTGCAGGGTATAAAACGCTTCTTTAACCTGATACATCAGCGTTTTCCCACTGCTGGGGTTGGCTCATAAGCCAGAGGATCAGTGACGCCGTTCGAGCTAAAGGCCGCTAAACGTTCTCGGCAACTGCCGCATACGCCACAGGCCAGCTCCCTGCCTTCGTAGCAAGTCCAGGTATGGCGATAATCAAGCCCCATGGCCAGTCCCTCACGCAGGATGTCAGCCTTAGTGGACGATAAGTAGGGGGCATGCAACTGCACGGGCTCAAAGTTGGCAATGCCTGCCACGTGATTCATCGCTTCGACAAATTCGGGACGACAGTCAGGATAGAGGATATGGTCGCCACCATGAGCGCCGTAATCGACTCGTCCAGCACCGATATTGACGGCTTTGGCAATGGCTAGCGAAAGCAAAATCATATTGCGATTTGGCACCACGGTACTGCGAATATTATCCGCTGCGTAATCACCGTGTGGCATGGCCACTTCTGGATTGGTAAGCGCTGAATTGTCGATCAGACCATGAATTGCGCGAATATCGACCACTTGGTGGGGGATCCCAAGTGAAGCACAAACGTGACGCGCCGTGTCTAGCTCGCGGGCGTGCCGCTGACCATAGTCAAAGGAGAGCGCATGGACGGTGAGACCTTCTTGGCGCGCGCGATGAAGTACTGTAAACGAGTCCATTCCGCCGGAATAGATAACAACAGTCGTGGATGCGGAATTGGGATCCACGTTGGGTGATGATGACATGAGAAGTACTCTTTGTCGGAGAATTTGTTGGTCGCAGGGAACCAATGGCTGCTGCGGCGTTCCGGGATCCGGTCCGGAAGGGCGGCAGTTTACGCAATAGCCGCTAGCCTGGCTAGTGTTTGACCATATGCGCTCTTAATGATGCGATGGCGGACAGCGTTAATATCATCATGCTACGCTAACCATTCATGCTGTTAGAGAGAAACCAATGGCCACCATTGAACACAGTGAAATTGTTAAGGCAACACCTGAGCGCGTGTTTGAGTTGCTGCGCCGCGTAGAAGATTTTGCTGATTACTCTGATCTAATTCGCTCAATTGAACCTCTTGGCGGTAACCGCTATAGATGGCACGTGCGGGCAGTCGGAATGGATTGGGCATTTGATGTAGAGGTCACCGATATTCAAGCTCCCTATATACTTGCATGGGAGTCGTTAGACGGGGTGAAAAACCAGGGGCGCTATCGTCTTCGCGAAGTCCCTGAAGGAACCGAAGTGGCGCTGACACTCACTTACGAAATCCGTAATCGATTAATGGAAAAGGCAGTCAATAAAGCGGCTAAGCCGTTAGTTGGCAAGGTAAGCCGTCAGATTCTTGAACGAGTGGAAGCACGATTGAATGAATAACGCACCGCGACACCCTTGGCGCTGGGCGTTAGGGTTTGCCTGTCTCGCCATGTTGGCTTATGTATGGTTATGGTATTCGCCAGATTTGATGGCGGTTAAACAGTGGGCTGCTCAGGCATCACATCATCCCGTGGTTATTATAGGGGTGATGTTAATTATGGCTGTCACCTTAGCCGTAGGGTTGCCCGGGAGCATTGGGCTTTGGCTTATAGCGCCCTTTTATCCGCCGTTAATTGCTACCGTGATGTTAACGCTAAGTAGTGTGGCGGGTGCTTTTGGAGCTTATCAAATAGCGGCGCGGGCAGGTCAGCGCTGGACGCCAGGAGGGTTAACATTAAAAGTGATGCAGATGTTGGAACGTCGCAGTGAT
>JAMCZP010000121.1 GCA_023485185.1 Gammaproteobacteria bacterium | reverse complement strand
GGGCCATGGGCATACCCATGGTCACGAGCATGAGGACGGCCGCCACCTCCATAATGAGAGTGGCAGCCACTTTCACGAAAAAGCGGATCGGCTCAGATCATGCATTGCCATTGAGCCAAACTTCTGCAACGCCCTGCGGCCAGATGAACGAAGCGGTCTACCGCTGCGTCTCGTCTACCGTTTTGAGCGTCCTCCACGGCCTGTCATTGCTGGATGACTGAGGCCGTCTGCCTGACGGCCATTCCTAATGACAGACCCGTGGAGGTTTTATGTTTCCATCCCAAATAGGGGGTGCGTTCAGCTTGTCTGCTATGAACCGGCGTCACGCACTGACCCTTCTCACATTGCTGGTGTTGCTCCTGGGAGCCAGCGGTGAAGCCCTTGCCCACGCTGTTGCTGAAGGCGACAAAGGCTACATCCAGGAGATCTATGGCGTTCACCTGATCTCGTTCGTCTATCTCGGTGCCAAGCACATGGTGACGGGGTATGACCACATCCTGTTTTTGCTAGGGGTCATCTTTTTCCTCTATCGAATGCAGCACATCGCTATCTACGTCAGCCTCTTTGCGATTGGTCACTCGACGACCATGCTGCTAGGGGTGTACTTCAATATCGGCATCAATAGCTACCTGATCGACGCCATCATCGGGCTCTCTGTTGTCTACAAAGCACTCGATAACATTGGTGCGTATCAGCGCTGGTTCGGCTTTCAGCCCAATACCAAAGTGGCAACGCTGGTCTTCGGCCTGTTTCATGGCTTTGGATTGTCGAGCAAGATCATTGAATACGATATCTCTTCAGATGGGCTGGTTCCCAATCTGCTGGCGTTCAACGTCGGGGTGGAAATAGGCCAGCTATTGGCCTTGGGTGTGATCCTCATTGGCATGGGGTTTTGGCGACGCACTACCGGCTTCTTACGCCACGCCTATACCGCCAACGTCGCCATGATGTGTGCTGGCTTTATGCTGGTCGGTTATCAGCTCACCGGCTACTTCATCGCCTAATTCAGGAGAGACCTAAATGTACAATACCGATCTTCCCACCCGTGCCGAGCTACCTTCGACGGGTAAATTACTTCGATCTACAGTACTGGCTGTGGTAATAGCCATTGCCCTATTGGTCACCGTGGTGTTGCCCGCAGAGTATGCCATCGACCCTACCGGCGCGGGCCGCTTGTTGGGGCTGACCGAAATGGGTGAAATCAAGAACCAACTGGCCGAAGAGGCCGAGCTTGACCAGGCCAACGACGAAGCCGCCGCCATGCAGGCATCACAACCCACTGCTCCTCAAGAGTCAGCAGGTGATAACCAGCCTATGGTCGCTACTGCTCCGCAGACTTCCGGCGTAGAGTCGGATCAAGCAGTCTCCTCTATAGGTGATATAGCTGAACAAGAGGTTGTGCAGCCCGAGGCTAGCCTAGTACTTGTTAACACGTTGGCCGCTGAAGAGGCATCCTCCCAAGCGAATGAAGAAGTGACCATGTGGAGCGATGAAGTGAGCTTCACCCTTACGCCGGGTGAGGGCACTGAGTACAAGCTGTCAATGGAAGCAGGTGCTGTCGCAACATACGCCTGGGTGTCTGATGGTGGGCCACTTAATTTCGATACCCACGGCGATGGAAATGGCAACTCAATCAGCTATGAGAAAGGCCGCGGCGTGCCCGAAGATGAAGGCGAATTAGAAGCCGCCTTTACCGGCAACCATGGTTGGTTCTTCCGTAATCGCAATGACAACGACGTAACCGTTGTATTACGCGTTGGGGGAGACTACGGAGAGTTGATTAAGGCTCTCTAAAGCAGTTGCCCCTAACGCTTTACTGAGCGTTAGGGGCTTTATCCTCTCAGCGTTGTTACAAGGCCGGGTGTTAATGCCATAGTATTGCGAGCTAAAGGGACAAACCATAGATAGCTATCCCACCAACCCCCACTCAACGACATCAGCCGTTTCACTGAAGTAGGGGCGGTCGCCTTTAACCGTGACACGCTCACCCCTTCTTGCCTGCCCGGAGTAATCAAAAATAGCCCGATGCTGGGTGCAGCGGTTATCCCAAATAGCCAAGCTGTTGGGTGTCCAATTCAGGCGTACAGTGAATTCCGGTGTTTCCTGGTGGCGATAGAGAAACTCCAGCAGCGCCTGGCTCTCTGTGTGGGAAAGCTCAACAATCTCCCGCGTAAAACCACGATTGACAAACAGGCTTTTGCGCCCGGTTTCAGGGTGAGTGCGCACCACGGGATGCACCGCTTCAGGGTAATCCGCACCGTTGTTGAAGCCAAATTGACTGCGATCTTTAGCCGCTTGATGACCGTAATGGAGGCGATAAGTAGCTTCGCCTGAATGAACGGCGGTTAAGCCTTCAAGCAGTGATTGTAAGGCGGGCGAAAGCGCTTCATAGGCGGCATAACCGCTGCTGAACAGGGTGTCGCCGCCATATTCAGGCACATCGCGTAGGTACAGCAAACTGCCCAGTGGAGGCTCTACATCGCAAGAAACATCCGAGTGCCAGTGGCCACCGTTGACCGCACGCTTGCCGCCCCGAATGGCTTTCGGGTCGTTAGAGGAGTTGGCATCGGCCTCAATGGGGAAAATTTCCGGGTAGCCCTCAGGGCCTTTCGCCATAGGGTGAACGTGCAGGTCGCCAAAGCGTTTACCCAGCGCGATATGCTGATCCCGCGTGAGAGTTTGATTACGCAAAATCACTACCTGGTACTGGAGAAACAAAGATTTAAGCGTAGCGAAGCCTTCGTTATCCCGATTGTCGAGAGCCAGACTGGCGAGATCTAACCCTTCAATTTCGGCACCGATATGACCGCTTAAAGGGCGTACACGAAGAGTGCTCTGTGAGCGTTGTACCTGTGTCATGTGTGTTGCTCTTTTTAAATGGAGTGTGAACTCACTATCGAAGAGCTTCTTCATGAACCCAAATAACTTAAATAACCGTGCTTTTTATGATTTAGATATCAGCAGGCAGTGAATAAGTAGTTCAGTTATGCGCTGATAAGGACTTCTCGAAAACTCACTTCTGAGTAATATCAGAACTCCATAAGGTGGCCTGACATTTAATACTCAGGAGCACCGCCATGACTCGAACGCTCATTAGTACTTCTATTAGTACTTTTATTAGTACCTCTGGTTTAGCAACGCTGCTGGCGGTGTCGCTGGCAAGTGCAAGCCCCGCTT
>JAMCZP010000295.1 GCA_023485185.1 Gammaproteobacteria bacterium | reverse complement strand
ACAAAAAAAAAGCACCACCGCAGGGCGGTGGTGCTGAGAAGATGTCTTAGTTACCTCAAGACGTCAACTCTGATTGGCGGGGAACGAAAACTCCGCCCGGGTCGCTTCGCTAACCGATGGCCAGCGCTGGGAAACCGCTTTACGGCGGGTATAGAAGCGCACCGAATCAGGACCATAAGCGTGAAGGTCACCGAACAGCGAACGCTTCCAGCCACCAAAGCTGTGATAGGCCACGGGCACGGGCAGCGGTACGTTAACCCCCACCATGCCAACCTCAATAGCGTCGGTAAAGCGGCGGGCGGCTTCGCCGTCGCGGGTGAACAGGCAGGTGCCATTGCCATATTCATGGTCGTTAATTAGCTGCATGGCGTCGTCCAGGCTACCAACCCGTACCACGCAAAGTACCGGGCCAAAGATCTCTTCCTGGTAAATACGCATCTCAGCGGTGACGTTATCGAACAAGCAACCACCAACAAAATAGCCCTCTTCATGACCAGCCACTTTCAGGCTGCGACCATCAGCGACCAGTGTCGCTCCGGCGTTAACACCGTCGTCGATAAACCCCAGTACTTTGTCGCGGTGCTCTGCCGTCACTAGTGGCCCCATATCCAGGCCTTTATCAGTGCCGGGGCCCACTTTTAGCTGAGCGATCTTAGGTAGCATGGTTTCCACCAGCCGGTCGGCGGTTTCATCACCCACGCACACCGCCACCGAAATCGCCATGCAGCGTTCACCACAGCTACCGTAAGCCGCGCCCATTAGCGTGTTAGCGGCGTTTTCCAAATCAGCATCCGGCAGGACAACAGCGTGGTTCTTTGCCCCGCCCAACGCCTGAACGCGCTTACCGGCTGCGGAACCACGCGAGTAAATCGATTCCGCCACTGGCGTGGAGCCAACAAACGAAATGGCTTTGACGGTCTTGGCATCCAAGAGTGTTTCCACTGCTTCGCGACCGCCGTGAATCACGTTCATCACGCCTTTTGGTAGACCCGCTTCTTGCAGCAATTCAGCCACGGCCATGGCTGCTGAAGGATCTTTTTCTGAAGGTTTAAGGATAAAGGTATTACCGCAGGCAATCGCCATGGGGTACATCCACAGCGGCACCATCGCGGGGAAGTTAAACGGGGTAATACCCGCCACCACCCCTAAGGGCTGGAAGTTAGACCAGGCATCAATGCCCGGTCCTACGTTGTGGGAGTACTCGCCTTTGAGCAGTTCTGGAACACCGCAGGCATACTCGACGTTCTCAATGCCGCGTTTAAGCTCGCCCATGGCGTCTTCGGGAGTTTTGCCATGCTCTTCGCTGACCAGTTGCACTAGACGGTCAGCGTGCTCTTCCAGCAACTGCTTAAAACGGTACATCACCTGGGCGCGCTTGGCGGGCGGCGTATCGCGCCAGGCAGGAAAGGCCGCCTGGGCAGCGGCAATCGCACGCTCTACATCGGCGGCATCAGCGTCAGCGACTTGGCGAATCACCTTGCCTGTTGAGGGGTTGGTGACATCCAACGTGCGCTTACTTTCAACTAACTCACTGTTAATCAGGTGGGAAACAACACTCATAGTTAAACTCTCTATATTTAAACTCGCTGAAGTTGATCAGTAGATTAGGCTAATGAATCCAAGGTGGTCGCCACCGCGTCGAACAGCCGCTCTAGCTCGGCCTCGGTGGTGCCAAACGGAGGGCCAAACTGCAGCGTGTCACCGCCATAGCGCACGTAGAAACCCGCTTCCCAGAGCGCCATATGCGCATCACGCGGACGGATAATGGGGTCGCCGTCCCGCGGCGTTAGCTGAATCGCCCCTGCCAAACCATAATTACGAATATCAACGACGTGATTGCGACCTTGCAGGGCATGAAGTTTCTGTTCAAAGGTGGGCGCTATGACGCTAACCTGAGCGGGGAAATTTTCACGCTCCAACATTTCAAGCGCCGCTAGACCCGCCGCGCAAGCCACTGGGTGGGCGCTGTAAGTGTAGCCATGGGAGAACTCAACGGCGTGCTGAGGGCCACCAGCATGCATAAAGGTGTCGAATATCTCGCTGGAAGCAATGACCGCGCCCATAGGAATGGCGCCATTGGTGATCTGCTTCGCCACGTTCATGATATCTGGCGTTACGCCAAAGGCTTCCGCGCCAGTGGTCGCACCACTGCGGCCAAAGGCGGTAATCACTTCGTCAAAAATCAACAGAATATCGTGGGCGGTGCAGATCTCGCGCAGTCGATCCAGATAGCCTTTGGGCGGCACAATGACGCCCGCTGAGCCAGACATCGGCTCGACAATCACCGCGGCAATGGTAGAGGCATCGTGCAGCGCAATTTGGTCGAGCAGCGCATCGGCAAGCTCAGCGCCGGTTTCCGCTTGACCACGGGTGTAAGCGTGGCCCGCTTGAAGGGTATGCGGTAGGTGCGTCACATCCATTAACTGGCCGTAGTGTTTACGGTTGCCACCGATACCGCCCAGGCTGGTGCCACCGATATTCACCCCGTGATAGCCCTTGGCACGGCCGATCATACGGGTCTTCTCAGGCTTACCTTTTAGTCGCCAGTAGGCCTTGGCCATTTTGACCGAGGTATCGGCGGCTTCTGAACCTGAGTTAGTGAAGAACACGTGATCCAGCCCAGCAGGCGTTAGGCTAGCGACTTTTTCCGCCAGCTTGAACGCCAGCGGATGGCCAAGCTGAAAACCTGGGGCAAAATCGAGGCTGCCTAACTGCGCCGAGACAGCTTTTTGAATCTCTTCACGGTTATGCCCCGCGCCGCAGGTCCATAGCCCGGAAAGCGAATCGAATAGCTTACGGCCCTGGTCATCAATGTAGTAACGCCCTTCCGCCCCCGCGATGACACGCGGGTTGGCATGGAAGTCGCGGTTGGCGCTAAACGGCATCCAGTAGTGTTGATTAAGTGCCGTTTTTGAGGGCGCATCCCCCATAGAAGAAGGTGAGGCTTTAGTCTTGGTTTTGCTTTTTATTCCAAACATGGTGTCCGGCTCCATCGTATGAGGCATTGCCCCAGCATGCGCCACCGAACACGTTTATAAAATTACGCTTTTCTTTTCTTCACGTTAGAGAATCTATACGTAAAACGGTGTTGTGAAGACCTTGCAACCTTGACGGCTGCTTAAAAAACACCTAATCATTATATTTATGCGAATAAATACAACAAATATCTGGATCACGCCCAA
>JAMCZP010000059.1 GCA_023485185.1 Gammaproteobacteria bacterium | reverse complement strand
CCCGAGGGTGTCATGGGGCCAAAGCGGGTGGTGTGTGCCGGTGGCTATGTGGCGCCTGCATTGGATGGTGTGCTGACCTTTGGTGCCAGTTTTGTACCCAATAACGCGACTACCGATGTGACGGCTAACGACCATCAGGGCAATATTGATGAGCTAAGCCAAACATTGCCTGCGCTGGTACAAGAATTGAAACTGGCGGGTATGATGCTAACCCCCGATCAGCTTCAGGGCCGCACAGCCGTGCGTGCAGCGAGCCCCGACAAAACGCCTTACGCAGGACCTGTGCCGGTAGCAGAGTTATGGCGAGAAGATTATGCACTGCTCAGCAAAGATGCCACCCGTGTGGCAAAAACGCCTGGCAAGCACTACCCCGGCCTGTGGATATCAACCGCCCACGGCTCACGCGGGCTAGCCAGCGCGCCACTGTGCGCTGAAGTGATTGCCTCTCGCCTATGCGATGAACCGATGCCGCTAGAAGCACCGCTGGTGGATCACCTGCATCCTGGACGACGCATAATCAGCGCCATTATTCGTGGCGAAGGCGCTTAGAAGTAAAACCTGCTAATGACTCCAGTGGGAGGCAGCTTTAGCTCGCGACCATTTAGACTGCCAGCCTTACAACACCGGAGCGCCTTCGGCACCCTTCGCGCGCTAAAGCGCCCTCCCACAAAAAATAGATAACTTAGTGGCTTCATCCTGAATCGTGAGACACAAAATAGCTCATTAATATTAAATATCACCTTCCTCTTCATCATCGGCTATATCACGTCCAAACGAGCGCCATTGAGCTAGGGTCATGACTTCGGTCATCTCTAGCTCTAGGTCATGAGCGATGATCAGCTCATTGCGCTCCAGCTGCTTTTTCAGCTCGGCGACCCAGCCATGCATACCCTCGCCCGTGGTATCCGTAGTGTCGTAACCCTGGCGGGTCACAAAGGCTTCCAGCAGAGCATTCAGAGTTTCCGGTGGTAACATGCGTGCGGGTACTTCAACAAAGCGGCTCATTAGTGCTGCTCCCACTCTGCCAAGCGTTCAATAAAGGTGGCTTCATCTATCACCTCAATGCCCATCTGCTCGGCTTTGGTGAGCTTACTGCCTGCCGCCTCGCCAGCGACCAAACAGCTGGTTTTCTTCGAAACACTACCCGCCACCTTCGCACCCAGCCTCTGCAAGCGCGCTTTGCCTTCATCCCGGGTCATGGTATCGAGAGACCCTGTCAGCACCCAGGTTTGGCCTTCCAATGGTGTGGGGCCTTGGGTAACTTCCGCTTCTTGCCAGGTGATGCCCGCTTCGATCAGTGCGGCAATGGTTTCCTGATTGTGCGGCTGACGGAAGAAGGTATGCGCATGGGCAGCCACAATCGGCCCCACATCGCTAACCGCTTCCAGAGCAGGTAACTCTGCCTCTTGAACGGCCTCAAGCGTACCAAAGTGATTGGCAAGATTCGCCGCCGTCGCTTCACCTACTTCTCGAATACCGAGTGCGTAAATGAACCGTGCCAGGGTGGTCGACTTGGCTTTTTCGAGTGCGTTAACCAAATTGGTAGCCGACTTTTCGCCCATACGTGGCAGGCTTTTTAGCTGCTCAACGGTTAGCCCGAACAGATCCGCTGGGGTTTTCACCCAGTCTAAATCAACCAGCTGCACGATCAGCTTTTCGCCCAGGCCATCAATATCCAGCGCTTTTCGGCTAGCAAAATGCTTTAATGCCTCTTTACGCTGGGCCGCGCAGTAGAGACCGCCGGAACAGCGTGCCACCGCTTCGCCCTCAAGGCGTTCGATTTCCGAACCACATACTGGGCACTGCTCGGGAAAAACAATCGCCCTTGCATCCGCTGGACGCTGCTCACTATGGACGCTAACCACTTGGGGAATAACATCGCCGGCCCGGCGGATCGAGACTGTGTCACCAATCATGACGCCTAAGCGGGTAATTTCATCGGCATTGTGCAGGGTGGCATTGGAGACGGTAACGCCCGCAACGGTCACCGGTTCAAGGCGTGCCACGGGAGTAATCGCACCGGTGCGACCGACCTGGAATTCCACATCGTTCAGCGTGGTGACCTCTTCCTGCGCGGGATATTTAAACGCTACTGCCCAGCGCGGTGCGCGAGCAACAAAGCCCAGCTCGCGCTGGTGGCGCAAATCGTTCACCTTGATCACTACGCCGTCGATATCAAAGCCTAGCCCATCGCGCTTTTCACCCAACTGCTCGCAGTAATCAGCAACGGCCTCGGGGCCCTTCACAACCTTCAGCTCTGAACTGGCACGAAACCCAAGCATGGATAAACGTGCCATCAGTTCGCTATGTGTGGTACCGCCTAGATCGGGTTCCAAGCGTATAGCCTGGTAGGCGTGAAACTCTAACGGGCGTTTCGCGGTGATACGCGGATCCAGCTGACGCAGACTGCCTGCCGCTGCATTACGCGGGTTGGCAAATACCTTGCTGCCCTCTTCTCGGGCGCGCTCATTCAGCACTTCAAAGCCGGAGTGGCGCATAATTACCTCGCCACGCACTTCCAAAAGCTCAGGCACACTCTTGCCCATTAGCTTAAGTGGCACGGAGCGCAGCGTGCGCAGGTTAGAGGTGATTCCTTCACCGGTACGCCCATCGCCTCGGGTCGCCCCACTAATGAGTACGCCTTGCTCGTAGACAAGCGATACGGCCGCGCCATCCAGCTTAGGCTCACAGGTGAACTCGACCTTCTCTGCCGTGCACTCCAAGCGTTCAGCCACCCGCTCGGCAAAGGCGTAGATATCTTCACGGCTAAAGGCGTTATCTAACGAGAGCATAGGGATGACGTGGGCCACAGATGGGAAGCCATCGGCGGGTGCAGCACCAACGCGCTGGGTAGGCGAATCAGGTGTGATCAGTTCGGGATGTTCAGCTTCCAACTGCTTTAAACGCTGAAATTGCCGATCATAATCCGCATCCGTCAGTTTGGGCTCATCCAGCACGTAATAGCGGTAATTTGCCTCGTCCAGGGCGGCACGTAGCTGGGCAATCTCTTCCAGTGATAGAGAATCAGACTGACTCATGTAATGGTTTCCATACGCCTAGGAAACCTCTGATTAACTATTGCGCTTGGCCATACTGCGTTAAAAATCGCCTCGTGCGCGAGTCCGATCAAAATGATCATTACAGCTTGTAAACTCCGCTTTTCGTTGATTTTTGCCTTGTCTGGCCTG
>JAMCZP010000356.1 GCA_023485185.1 Gammaproteobacteria bacterium | reverse complement strand
CCTCATGGCGAAAGTAAGCGATATTGGCGTTTAGCTGAGCGCGGAGTTCTGGCTCACTCTGGACAATCTCCAGCGCTTTTAAAGTCGCGGCGGCGATGGCCGGAGGCTGGGCGGTGGTGTACACATAGCTGCGTGAAAACTGAATCAGGTGATCGATTAACGCAGCATCCCCGGCCACAAAAGCCCCGGCGGTTCCCAATGCCTTGCCGAAGGTGCCAACCAGTATTGGGACGTTTGCGCTGCTCCAGATGCTACCCACGCTGCCGCTGCCATTTTCGCCAAGCACGCCTACGCCGTGGGCATCGTCGATCATTAGCCAGGCATGGTGGCGTTGGCAGGTGCTAGCTAAACCTTCAATATCAGCGATATCGCCATCCATACTAAACACGCCGTCGCTGACCACCAGCTTATGCGGGCAATCACTGCGTATCAGCAAGCGTTCCAGATCATTGCTATCGCGGTGGTGAAAGCGCCGGTTACGAGCCCCGCTTAAAGCCGCACCGTCCAGTAAGGAGGCGTGATTGAGGCGGTCTTGGAAGATGGCGGTGTTACGGTCAGCCAGCGCTTGCAGCACACCGAGATTGGCCATATAGCCGGTGGAAAACAGCAGCGCGCGTTCCCGACCTGTCCAGCATGCCAAGGCCTCTTCCAGGGCGTCGTGAACGTCCAAATGACCGCTAACCAGGTGCGATGCTCCAGCTCCTGCGCCATATCGGCGCGCGCCATCCGCCTGGGCTTCGCCTACCCGTGAATCGTGAGCAAGGCCCAGGTAGTCGTTACCGGCAAAGTCGAGCACAGAATCGGAAGAGCCGATTTTTATCACCTGTCGAGTCCGCCAGCGCTGCGTTTGATGGCGATCAGCGCGGGCAGCGGCTAAGCGTTTTTGCCACACTTCAGACACTGGCATCCACCGCTAGCTCGGCAGCGCGCTCGGCGTGCACCTGTTGCTGTGCCTGTTGGGCAAGTCGCGCAGCCTGAGTATCTTCGCTTTCGCAGGTCTCGATCTTTTCAGGGTGTAGGCCTAGCTTGGCGAACAGCGCACGGTCGCGGTCCGCCTGGGGGTTGCCGGTCGTGAGCAGCTTATCGCCGTAGAAGATCGAGTTGGCCCCAGCCAAAAATGCCAGTGCCTGGGTCGATTCGTTCATTTGTTCACGACCAGCGGAAAGCCTTACGTGGCTCTGCGGCATCAAAATGCGAGCGACCGCGATGGCACGGATAAACTCAATGGGGTCTAGGTCCTCGACGTTTTCCAGCGGCGTGCCGGGCACTTTGACCAGCATATTGATCGGCACGGATTCCGGGTGCGGTGACAGCTTGGCCAGTTGCTGCAGCAGGGCGCTACGGTCCTTCGCATCTTCACCCATGCCGAGAATGCCGCCCGAACATACTTTCATGCCCGCATCGCGCACGTTGGAAAGGGTTTCCAGCCGGTCGCTGTAGGTGCGGGTGGTGATGATTTCGCCGTAGTAATCCGGCGAGGTGTCAAGATTGTGGTTGTAATAATCGAGCCCGGCAGTGGCCAGTCGGCTGGCCTGTTCGCCATCAACCATGCCTAGGGTCATACAGGTTTCCAGGCCCAACGCTTTTACCTGGCGAACCATCTCTTCGACCAGCAGTAGATCCTTATCGCGAGGGCTGCGCCATGCTGCCCCCATACAAAAGCGGCTGGCACCAGCTTCTTTCGCTGCCTTGGCTTGCTCAACGACCTTCTCGATTTCCAGCAGCTTCTCTTTCTCTAGCTGAGTATTGTAGTGGCCGGACTGAGGGCAATATTTGCAGTCTTCCGGGCAGGCGCCGGTTTTGATCGAAAGAAGGGTAGAGACTTGAACCGCGTTAGCATCAAAGTGGGCGCGGTGCACTTGCTGGGCTTGAAACAGAAGATCATTGAACGGCAGGGCGAACAGTGCGCTGATCTCGTCCAGGGTCCAGTCGTGACGCTGCGGATAGCCTTGTTGCCGGGAGGGCTCGCGAGTCAGAGTCATGGGTGTAAACCTTTTTACTATTAATAGTTGACGAGACTTTAGCGGCGTTGCGCTTTCGGTGTCAACGTTGGTAGTTTTTTAGGTTTACTATGGCCGGGTAAGATTATGCTAATCTGGCGAGATTAGGCTAGGCATAAGCGTTAGGAGTAAGATTATGCGTTTATCCGATTATCAACGCGACACCATCTTAGGTGTTGTTAAAGCGTGTTTTGGCCCCCAGGCACAAGTAAAGCTGTTTGGCTCCCGGACGGATGACGGTCGCCGTGGCGGTGATATAGATCTATTGATCACCACTGATATGCAGGATGTTAACGATATTGTTCGAGCCGAGATGCGTTGCCAAGTGCAGCTTCAGCAAGCGCTTGGTGAGCAAAAAATCGACATGCTGATTGATTATCCAGGTCGAGGCCATTTCCCCCCCATTTTCAGCATCGCTGAACAGTCGGGGATACCGCTATGAATCAAGACATTTCTCAACATCGTTTACACGATGCATGGCGAGAGTGTCAGCGTCATCGTCATTTCATTGATTATGCATTGTCGTCTTTGGAAACATCGTTGCCACTAACTGGTGAACGTCTGGCGTTGTTAAGTGATGCAGAAATCCAAAGTCTGGATCAGTTCGTACTGAGATTTGGTAAATTGCAGGATGCTATCGGCGCGCGTTTACTCCCTTCAGTACTCCTGTATTTACAGGAACCTTATGAAGATCGACCGATGCTCGACAAGCTACATCGTCTAGAAAAGCTGGGTTACATTGAAGATAGTGAGCAGTGGCAAGCGTTACGAATATTGCGAAACCGATTTGCCCATGAATATCCAGATGACCCCGATAAAAATGCGGCCATTTTGGTGCTGGCGATTGAATCAGTGCTCAGTTTGGAAAATATACTGGAACGCATTGACCAGAAGCTTTCTCTATCTTGCAACTCATCGCCCTGATCTTATTGCTAAGCAAGTAGCTGTTCAGCGTTGCCCTGCTTTATACTCTGCGCCCTTTTAACTGTTAGTTCCCCTCTTCTGGAGCGCGGATGTCTGCTTTTGATGGCTTTTGTGATAAAGGCTCTGTTGACAAGAGCGCTGTGAATGATCGCTCGATTGATGGTTCAGCCACTGAGCATCCTCGCCCGCCAAGACGTGAGTTCAAGGCTCGCGGCAGTTTTGTTACCCGCTGTGAAGGCTGCAATTTGCCGGCAATGAACTGCCTGTGTCCCTAT
>JAMCZP010000196.1:810-16488 GCA_023485185.1 Gammaproteobacteria bacterium | reverse complement strand
CATGTATGGCGAATTAACGCTTTGATTTTAAATGTCCGATAGAAGTGATGAGCGAACTGATGGCCAAGTATCATGAAAGCCCGTCAACCATCCAATGAGTGTGTTGCACTCAGTGTCTGCATCCGCCCTCAGTTAAATTTAGTTTTGAAAACTTAAATAAGCTCCTCGGTTTAAGCCCGTGTCGTTAATTCGCCATACATGCTATTAGAAATCTATAGTGCATTAAAGTTTTTTAGCTGAAGTGCGGTTTTATGAGAGTGCTCCGCAGTCTGAGCTTATGGTTTTAGGTTAGTTGTTTTTGCAAAAAAAAGCAGCGTTATTGTTGATGAACTATAGGTAATTCTTACGCAAACAGGGAATATAAAATATTTATTTTTATAATAAATAACATAGATTATAAAAAAAATAATTTAAAAAAATCTATAATTTAGATCGCCTTGGCTGTTGATTTTTATAGTTTTTTATGATGAATTTTTACATTGAGTAATTTTTTTTAAAAAAGCTGTTTTCGTAACAATAGGCAATATTCTTAATATATGTTAATTTTTTCCCATGTTGTTAACAGAAATGTGTTGTGTAAAGATTTCTTGGTGACTATGGTTAAATCTCTGGTGTCATCTATAAGGCTTTACTTAGACTGTATTTTTTCCTGTAAGCATATAGCTTTTGTCTAACTACAATGGAGTGTAGTGATAATGGGTAATGCAATTGATGTATGCCGCGATACTGATAGAGGAAGCAATCATTATGTTCAGTTACCCAAGGTGGTAGTTAACTCATATAAGCTTAATTCATTAGTGGACATACTAAGCCTTTATGGTGAGCTTGGGTCAGAGGGGCGGAAAAGCTTGTCCCAAATTAAACAGCGAAGTATTGAACTCAAAAAAAATCAAAAGCTATACTCTTTATCTTCTGGTGTCGATGAAATATTTATTGTAAAAAGTGGGTGGGTGAGTTTGTGTCACTCTGTTAGTAGGCGAGGGCAGGATATTTGTAATGTCTATATGCCTGGCGATATTGTTGGGGTGCGAGAGAGCTTTTTCGATAATTATGATATTTCCATATTGGCTTTAGAAAATTGTATATTGGATAAAGTTGCGGTTAGTGATTTTCATACTGTATTTAGAGATTCGTCTGAGGTAAAAAGAGCCGTTGTATCTTATATAATGGTCAATGATAATATCGCCATTGAAAGGCTGAGGAGTTGTACACATCATAAAGCAGAGGAGCGTGTTGCGCATTTTTTACTTGAAATATTTGAAAGATATAATTTTAAAAATATGCTCGATTCTAATTCATACCATTTTCCTATTACTCAAGAGGTGGTGGGCGAACTGCTTGGGATTACCAGTGTTCATGTTAGTCGTTGTATGACTAGTTTAGAGCAGAAGAAACTGATCCGCAAAAGTAGAAGTGCTATTAAGCTTTTGCAGCCGGAATTAATGTTAGGAAAAACCGGGTTTGATAAAGATTTAATTTATGGGCACTTAAATATTTTTGATTAATTATAATTATATGTTTATTTGGCGACTGCGTTCAAATATTTACGCTGTCTCATATGGTTATTTCGTATATATTACGCTGATGGAACCCGGGGAAAGGAAGTTAAAAATCCTGAAATGAATCACATGGGAGTGTCATATATAGTTAATGATTGCTCATAGCTCGTCGCTTCGATTTTTTTCACGTAACATACGTTATCAAAACCGTAATCGCTCCTTGCGATAACAATCAAATTGACTAGGCTACCCAGGGCTAGATGCTTAAGCCGTGCACTATCTTTATCTTGTGCGCATGTTTGTATCAGTAAATATGTTCGACCTGAAACCTAATCATACAAGGAGTGGATTAGATGACAGTCAAAAGCACACCACTAAATTCTGTAACTGCCCATAAGCAATATAGCGAAATGGCCGATACACCGAATGCTCACAGCACACTGGCTCAGCGTACACAGGTACAGGATGCCTACCCGTCGCGTTTGGCTTATATGCCTGAGGTGCGTTGGCTCCCGCGACAAGATGCTGTGGTTAAAGGGCGCCAGCTTTCTGGCCCTTTAAGCCAAGCGCAGCTTGATGAGTTCGAGCGTAAAGGATTTTTGTTCATCCCCAATCTAATTGAAGGTGCTGAGCTGGATGAGCTGCGTCGAGAAATGCAGGCGTTAATGAGTAATGATGACTATCGTAACGAAGATTTCAGTATTACCGAGCCAGCAAGCCAGGAAATTCGCTCGCTGTTTGCGGTGCATTTCCTATCTGAGCGCTTAGGTAAGCTGGCGAGCGATGAGCGAGTCGCGGGTGCGGCGCGCCAAATTATTGGCGATGACCCTTATGTGCATCAATCGCGGATCAATTATAAGCCGGGGTTTGCAGGCCAGGGGTTTAACTGGCACTCCGATTTTGAGACGTGGCACGCCGAAGATGGCATGCCAGCGATGCATGCAGTGAGCGCTTCGCTGATCCTGACCGATAATCACGAGTTCAATGGTCCATTGATGCTGATTCCCGGTTCGCACAATAAGTTTGTGCCGTGCTTGGGTGAAACGCCGGAGGATAACCATAAAAGCTCTCTGAAAGCACAGGAAGTGGGGGTGCCAAGTCCTGAAGCACTGACTGAGCTTGTGGCTGAGCACGGTATTGAAGCGCCTAAGGGAAAAGCCGGCGGCTTGTTACTTTTCGACTGCAATACGCTGCATGCTTCGAATGCTAACCTGTCGCCAGACCCGCGTAGCAACGTGTTCTTTGTGTTTAATCGTCCAGATAACCGCTGTGGTGAGCCGTATGCTGCGGCCAAACAGCGTCCTTATTTTCTGGCCCATAGCCCGAGTGAGCAGGTGCAGCAACACCGCCAATAAATCTGGCGATGATAAATTCCTGGCTTAAGGTTGTGGAACCTTAGTATAGGTGGGGTAAACTGTTGCGCCTGTCGTTGCGAAAGCGGCACGCATAATGAGAAGGAGAATACCCGCCATGCGTTTTGTTCTACAGTTTACCGATGGCCAGGAGTTTCCCCACGCGTTGGGCAAAGTTGTCTGCATCGGCCGCAATTATGCCGACCATGCGAAAGAGCTGGATAATCCGGTACCCACTGAACCATTGCTGTTCATTAAGCCGGCGACTAGTGTCGTGGATCTTACCAAGCCGTTGGATCCACCTTTTTCTCGCGGCGACGTACATTACGAAGTGGAGCTTGCTCTGCTGGTAGGTGAAACGTTAACCCATGCTACCCAGGATGAAGCCGAGCGCGCCATCGTGGGCATTGGTTTGGCGATGGATCTGACACTGCGTGATGTGCAAACGAAGCTAAAAGAGAAGGGGCACCCCTGGGAAATTTGTAAAGCGTTTGACGGAGCCTGCCCGCTTTCATCGTTTTTGCCATTAAGCCGTGTTCCTAACTGGAATGCGCTGGCTTTTACGCTTGATATTGACGGTGAAGAGGTTCAACACGGTGAAGGCTCCGATATGATCTTCGCTGTACCTACTTTAGTGGCCGAAATGAGCCGTCACTTTACCCTTGAGCCGGGCGATGTAATTTTGACCGGCACGCCGGCAGGGGTAGGGGAACTGGTTCGTGGTTCAAAACTGCGCTTAACCTTAACCGGTGGTTTAGAAATCGAAACCAGCGTAGTCGAGTAGCTCTATAGCCCAGTAGCTCTATGGCCCAGTACCTTTATGACTGAGTATCTAGAGGGTTGAGCCAGCCCGTAGTGGAGTAGATAGCACGCCACAAGCATTCGCTATCGTTAAGCTCAATAGAAGCGCCATCCGTTAATCACGGGTGGCGCTTCTTATTTTGGGGCGGGTTAAACCAAGTCAGTTACTCAAGTAAGCCAGCTACTCAAGTAAGTCGGTCACTCAAGATAGGTATAGCCTTCCAGCCCTTCGCTTAAGCTTGCTGCAAAGCGTGCTTGCTCGTCGGCAGAAAGGCCACTGGCTGCAAGTTGATCAGTGAGCTTTTGCTTCAGCACGTTAGCATTGAAGTTGACGTAGGCAAGCACATCGGCCACTGAGTCCCCCGCGAGCGGGTTAGATAGTGTCCATTCACCGTCTGCATTGAGTGCCGCATCAACGGAGTCGGTATCGCCAAATAAGTTATGCAGGTCGCCGAGAATTTCCTGATAGGCGCCCACCAGGAAGAACCCTAACCAGCGTTCATCATTAGATGGCCACTCGGGTAGCGGCAGCGTGCTTTCAACGCCCTGGCCGTCCACATAGCTGTCAATGCGGCCGTCGGAGTCGCAGGTAATATCTTGAATTACTGCCCGCCGTGTAGGGGCTTGGTCAAGCCCGCTCAGCGGCAGCACCGGGAAAATCTGCTGAATGCCCCACACATCGGGTACGGATTGAAACAGTGAAAAATTGACGAACAGTTTATCGGCAAGCTTTTCCGCTAACTCATCCATAATCTCGCGGTGAGCACGGTTACGGGAGTCAAGCTGAGTGCGTAGTCGCGCGCAGGCAGCCATATAAATACGCTCGCCTTCGGCGCGGGCAGTAATGTTGCTTAAGCCCATCACAAAACGATCCTGCAACTCACTGACCGCTTGTAACAGGTCATGCCACGCTTCAACCAGCATGCGCGGCTCCTGGGCGGTGGCAAGCTGCTCATACACCCGCCACAGCAGCTCAACTTGGGTATCTTCTTGGGGATGACGTTCGGGCGGGGTGTCATCAATGCGCTCTTCGCCAATCACGTTGGTGATGAGCACCGCGTGATGGGCGGTTAGCGCGCGGCCGGATTCGCTGATTAAATGCGGTTGGGGTAAGTTTGATTCCTGGCAAAGCTGTGCAAACGCGCTCACCACGTTTCGTGCATATTCGCGCATTGAGTAGTTGGCAGAGCAGAAGCTACGCGAGCGGGTTCCTTCGTAGTCAATCCCAAGCCCACCGCCCACATCGACGGTGTCAATCGGCGCGCCCAGCTCCATCAGGTTTTGGTAGAAGCGTGCGCACTCACGCAGCCCGCGTTGAATATCGCGAATATTGGCGATCTGTGAACCCAGGTGGAAATGCACTAACTGCAGGCTGGCGAGGGCATCCTGCTCACGCAGGGTTTCTACCACCTCTAGAATCTGGCTGGCAGTCAGGCCAAACTTGGATTTTTCACCACCGGTATTCTGCCACTTGCCTTTACCTACGGAGGCGAGGCGAGCGCGCAGCCCAATACGTGGCGTTACTTCCAGTTCGCGGGCTTCCTCTAATATCAGCTGAAGCTCGGATAGCTTTTCAACGACTAAATAAACCTTATGGCCCAGCTTCTCACCCAGCAGCGCAAGGCGCACATATTCGCGGTCTTTATAGCCGTTGCAGACAATCAGTGAAGAGCCGCCATCGGAGAGCGCTAAAACAGCCAGTAGCTCTGGCTTGCTGCCCGCTTCTAGCCCAACGCGGCCATTGCCACGCTCAGCGGTGGCTAAAATTTCTTCCACTACACGGCGCTGTTGATTCACCTTGATAGGGTAAACCGCGGTGTAGCCACCCTGGTACTCGCAGTCGCTCATGGCCGCATCAAACGCGCCGCACAGCTGCTCAACGCGATCATGAAGAATGTCGCTAAAACGCACTAATACCGGCAAACGCAGCCCGGCGTTTTGCAGTTGGCGAACCAGCCTGCTAAGCGGTAAAGCAGGGCCCTCCGCATCGCTGCCCAGTGGTCGCACCAGCGCTTGACCATGGTCATCGACATCGAAATAGCCGCTACCCCATTGGTCGATATTCCAGGTGCGCCGAGCGCGTAGCGCCGGGCTAGTTGTGGCCATCACACTCATGCAGAAACCTCAGGCAGCGGCAGCGCACCGTGAGCAATGCGCGCATTTAAAATAGTACGGAAACGCTCCGGGTCGTGGGGCGTCAAATCGTGGGCTGGTGGGTCAACGTAGACCACCAACAAACGCGACAGCCAGTAACGCAGTGCCGTCATACGTAACATGGTAGGCCATAGCTCACGCTCTGCAATGGTTAACGGACGGCGTGCTTGATAGGCGCTTAATAAGGTGTCGTAGCGCTCTTGATTGAGCGTACCATCCTCGTTAGAGGCCCAATCATTGATCACAATCGCTAGGTCAAACAGCAAGTCACCGGTACAGCCATTGTAAAAATCGATAATGCCGCCGAGCTGGTCACCTTCGAACAGGGTGTTGTCACGAAACAGGTCGCCGTGCAGGGCGCCTTGAGGCAGCTCATTGTGCTGAATAAAGGCGCTTTCAAAATCGTCGACTTCATTTTTCATCAACGTTTGATCGGCGGGGCTTAAATAGCTCAACACCTTGTGGTGCATAACATGCAGCCAATTCAGGTCGCGCGGGTTCGGGCGGTGTCCTGGAAAACGCTTTGAAACCACATGCAGGCGACCCAGGGTGTCGCCCAAAGCGTGACACTGGGCTAGGTTCGGTGCTTCAGGATGCCGGCCAGGCAGGCGCGGAAACAGGAGCGCCGGTTTGCCTTCCAGGCTATGCAGCGCGATGCCCTCGCGGTCATGCACCGTGCCAGGCACCGGTAAACGGTGCTCATCTAAATAATCGAGCAGTTCGACAAAAAATGGCAGCTCTTCGTGCTCGCCCTGTTCGAACAGAGTTAATACCAGTTCACGACGGTCAGTGGTCACAAAAAACGTCGAGTTTTCTGTGCCGCCTGCAACGCCCTTTAGGGAAACGAAACTACCAACATCAAATTTTTCTAAAAACGCGGCGACCTGTGCGTCGCTAAGCGGGGTAAATACAGCCATGAGAATCTCGCCCAGGTTGCTAAGCCCGCTATTGTAGCGGCTTGAAAGCTCAGTTGGCAGCGTTGTTGTGACAGTTATAAATAGAGTTGAGGTGGATTGGCTCTGCAGGCAGCCTTGGCAACGCGTATTATGTGAGCATCGCTTTTATTACGACCCTTTTAGCAATTTTTCAATAATGGAACTTGGTTATGGCTCGCGCACCGATCGTTCTCGTCGATGGCTCTTCCTACCTTTACCGGGCATTTCACGCACTGCCGCCGCTTACGACCTCCAATGGTCAGCCGACGGGTGCGGTGAAGGGGGTGTTGAACATGCTCAAGCGGCTGATCAAAGATTATCCGCAAAGCCCCATGGCGGTGGTGTTTGATGCGCCAGGTAAAACCTTCCGCGATGAGATGTATAGCGACTATAAGGCCCATCGCCCGCCAATGCCTGATGACCTGCGCAGCCAAATAGCCCCACTGCACGCCTGTGTAAAAGCGCTAGGCTTGCCGCTGCTATGTATTGAAGGTGTGGAAGCCGATGACGTGATTGGTACGTTGGCCCATCATGCTACTCAGGCCGGTCGTGATGCGGTGATCTCCACGGGCGATAAGGACATGGCGCAACTGGTGAATGCCCATATCACGCTGGTGAATACCATGAAGGATGAAACCCTGGACGAGGCAGGGGTAGAAGAGAAGTTCGGCCTGCCCCCTGCGCTGATTATCGATTTTCTCGCCCTCATGGGGGATAAGGTCGATAACATCCCCGGCGTACCTGGTGTGGGTGAAAAGACCGCCATTGGCCTGCTGCAAGGTATGGGGGGCGGGCTTGAGACGATTTATGGCGATTTGGAACGCGTCAAAACGCTTACCTTCCGAGGCGCAAAAACGCTACCCAAGAAGCTTGAAGAACATCGCGATCAGGCGTTTCTTTCTTATCAGTTAGCCACCATTAAAGTCGATTGCGACCTGCCGGTGGGCTTGGATGATTTGGATATCGCCCACCCTGATCGCGAAGCGCTGGTCACGCTTTATAAAGAGATGGAGTTCCGCCAGTGGCTGGGTGAGCTGCTGGAAGGCAAAGACGAAGGTGTGGATGACGTAAAAGGCGGCGAGCCTGCTCCAGCCAACGCTGATGATAGTGAGTCCGAGCGCGTGGAGACATCTACCAATGGGAGCATCCGTGAAGACCACGTCATTCTTGAGCAGGCAGACTTTGAGCACTGGCTGGTCAGGCTAAAAAACGCTGAGCGCTTCTGTTTTGATTTGGAAACCACTAGCCTCAACTACATGGATGCAGAAATCGTCGGCATTGGCTTGGCACTGGAAGCGGGGGAAGCGGCTTATATTCCCCTTGCCCATGACTACCTGGATGCCCCCCAACAGCTTGACCGCAAAGCAGTCTTGGTGGCACTAAAACCGCTATTGGAAGACCCGAAAAAAACCAAGATTGGCCAAAACCTCAAGTACGATATTTCAGTACTGGCTAACTATGACATTTCCGTTGTAGGGCCTTATGCCGACACCATGCTGGCCTCCTACGTACTTAACTCAACCGCCACGCGGCATGATATGGATTCGCTGGCGCTTAAGTACCTGGGCGAAAAGACCATCTCGTTTGAAGAGATTGCCGGTAAGGGTGCCAAGCAGTTGACCTTTAATCAAATAGCCCTGGAGCAGGCTGCGCCTTACGCCTGCGAGGACGTCGATATCACGTTGAGGCTGCAGGAAGCGCTGCGCCCTCAGGTCGAAAGTAAAGGGCGCTTGGCAGAGGTGCTAGATAATATTGAATTGCCGCTGATCAAAGTGCTCTCGCGCATCGAGCGTAACGGGGTTGCCGTGGATGCTGAGCTACTGCACAAACAGAGCCAGCAGTTAGAAAAGCGTATTGGCGAGTTAGAGCGCGAAGCGTTTGAGCTGGCCGGGCGGGAATTTAACCTGGGTTCCCCCAAACAGCTTGGCCAGATTCTGTTTGAAGAACAGAAAATTCCGGTGCTTAAGAAAACACCCAAAGGGGCGCCTTCGACCGCAGAAGGGGTGCTAGAAGAGCTGGCGCTGGATTACCCGCTACCCAAGGTGATTATGCAGCATCGTGGTCTTGCCAAGCTAAAATCCACCTACACTGATAAGCTGCCACGCTTGCTCAATAAAGCCACTGGCCGGGTGCATACCAGCTACCATCAGGCGGTCACCGCTACCGGGCGTCTGTCGTCATCTGATCCGAACTTACAAAACATCCCCATTCGTACCGAAGAGGGTCGCAAGATTCGTCAGGCGTTTATCGCCCGCCCTGGCTACCGCATTGTCGCCGCCGACTACTCGCAGATTGAACTGCGTATTATGGCGCACCTTTCTGAAGATAAAGGCTTGCTGGAAGCATTTGCCGAGGGGCGTGATATCCACACCGCCACCGCGGCGGAAGTCTTTGGCACCTCCCTTGAGAAGGTGTCGGGTGACCAGCGCCGCAGCGCCAAAGCGATTAACTTCGGTTTGATCTACGGCATGAGCGCTTGGGGGTTGTCACGCCAGCTACATATAGAGCGTAACCAAGCCCAGACCTATATTGATCGCTATTTTGACCGCTATCCTGGCGTTGCCCGCTATATGGAGCGCATCCGCTCCCAGGCGGCGGAAGATGGTTTTGTCGAAACCGTGCTAGGTCGGCGGCTCTACCTGCCGGAAATTCAGTCGCAAAATCGCAATCGTCGCCAAGGCGCCGAGCGCACGGCCATTAATGCGCCGATGCAGGGTACGGCGGCGGATATTATCAAACAAGCGATGATTGATGTGGATGCGTGGCTGGCAGAAGGCGAGTTTGATGCGTTGATGGTGATG
This sequence comes from Gammaproteobacteria bacterium, assembly GCA_023485185.1. The sequence goes on along the minus strand of JAMCZP010000196.1, from coordinate 6,946 downwards.
CAGGTGCACGATGAACTGGTGTTTGAAGTGGCTGAAAAGCAGGTCGAAGCGTTTATCGAGCAGGTGCAAAAACGCATGCAGGGCGCGGCGGAGTTAAAAGTACCGCTAATCGTGGAAGCGGAAAGCGGCGCCAATTGGGATGAAGCCCACTGATAGTAAGTTTACCCCCCACGTTAACGCGGGGGGGACTTAATCGCGCAGTACGCTGCCGCGCCGCTGGGGTTCTAGGTCTACCTGTTCACCAACTTTCCACAATGTGTGGCTAGGGGTAATAACGCTATAGCGTTGGCCTTGTTGCTCCAGTAAATAGAAGCAGTCATGGCCGCGGAATTCTCGTTCAATAATGGTGGCACCCTTGCCTTGCTCAGCGGGTGACATGGCAAGATGCTCGGGACGCAGTGATACGCGCACCGGGCCTTTAATAGCTGAGTCGATACCTACCGGCCCCAGCGCTGTTTGCGCTATTTCGCCATCGGCGTCGCCGTCCAATAAGTTGGTGTGGCCCAAAAACTCAGCCACAAAAGCGGTGGCCGGGCGTTGATAAATATGTTCAGGACGATCCATTTGGAGCAGTTTGCCTGCGTGCATAACGCCGACCTGATCAGCAAAGGAGAGCGCTTCACCTTGGTCGTGCGTTACCAGAATGGCGGTAGTTCCCGACGCTTTAAACAGTTTGCGAACTTCTTTGCGGGTTGATTCCCTAAGCGCCGCATCCAGGTTAGAGAACGGCTCATCAAGTAACACTAGCTCGGGTTCAGCGGCCAAGGTGCGGGCTAATGCAACGCGCTGTTGCTGGCCACCGGAAAGCTCATCAGGCATGCGTTTAACAAGATCTGCCAAGCCCACTAAATCAAGCCATTCACGGGCCTTTGCAGCCCGCTTTGCTTTGGGTACATGACGCATGGCAAAGGCCACATTTTGGCCCAGGGACATATGCGGGAACAGGGCATAATCTTGAAACACGATACCGATACGGCGCTGCTGGGGCGGCAGAGCAGTGACATTTTTGCCATGTAAAAACAGCTGACCTTCATCGGGCTGTTCAAAACCAGCGATCATTCTCAGTGTGGTGGTTTTGCCACAGCCGCTGGGGCCAAGTAGGGCCAAAATATCGCCGCTTTCCAGGTTGAAACTAACGTTGTCTACTGCCAGTGGATCGCCTGGGCGATACCGTTTAGAGAGGCCTTCTACCGCAAGTAGCGGAGTGTTAAGCGCCGCTGCTACACCTTGAGGCGTTGTTACTCCTTGAGGCGTTGTAGGTACATTGAGGGTCGTCATCGTTTTCCCTCCCGGGCAAGTAGTAGGCCAACCGAAATACTTGAAAACACCACAATCGCCGCTGCAAAGGGGGCGGCTTCTGCCAGCATGCCTTCAGAGGTACGGGTAAATACGGTCACTGCCAGTGTGGTATATCCCGTGGGTGCGAGTAAAAAGGTGATCGGTAGCTCTTTCATACACAGTACAAATACCAGCACCACGCCGGAAAGTATGCCGCGGCGCAGGCGTGGAAAGATCACGTGAATAAATGTTGATACTGGACCATGACCCAAAGAGTGGGCCGCTTGTTCCATGCTGGGGCGTGTTTGTAAAAGCGCGCTGCGAATCGGACCAAGCGCTAGCGCCAGCGATGCCATGGCCCAGGTAATGATCAGCAGGGCCAGCGTTTGATAGAGAAAAGAGGCTGTTTGTAAGGCAAAAAATACCATTGCCAGCGCCAGCGCTAGCGGTGGAATGGCATAGCCAATATAGGCAGAGCGCTCAATCACAGCGGTAAACGGCGAGCGATAACGTACGCTTAAAAAGGCCAGCGGGAGGGCAAAAGCTGCCGCTAAGACTGCCGCGGGAAGCGCAGCCCCCGCTGAACGCAGCAGCGTGCCGGGTACGCGGGCAAAGAAACTCATATCGGGTGGGGCTAACAGCAACCAGTAACTTAGAATCATCGCGGGTAGCCCAATAGAGGCGCCAAATAGCACGACTAGATAAGGCCATGCCAGCCAGCGCGCTCGGCCCAATGGCCGTGGTCGAATAGGCCGCGCCACGCCGGTACCTACGCGGGCAAGCTTGCGCTTGACCACAAAGCTATCGATTAACACAAAGCAGAAAGCCAGCGCCAACAGCATGATTGCCAGCCACGCCGCGTAAATACGGTCAAAGGCACCAGAGTATTGGGTATAAATGGCATAGCTAAAGGCTTCGTAGCGCATGAGCGCGACGGCACCAAAATCGCCTAAAACGTAGAGTGTAATCACCAGCCAGCCAGCCATCAGGGCGGGCATTAAGTGGGGCAAAATAATCAGCCGGAAAATATCGAACTGTGAATAGCCCAGGCTGCGGGCACTCTCTTCCAAATTGCCGTCTAAACCGGCAAGTGCCGCGCGAAGGTTTAAAAACAGATAGGGAAAGGTGTACAGCGAAAGCGCGATGGTGGCACCGCTGTAACCCTGTAATCGGGGCAGTTGAATACCGAACAGCTGTGCCATCACGCCATAGTTACCGCTTAAGCCAATCAACGCATAGGCCATCACATAGCCCGGCACCGCTAATGGCACCACACCAAGCACGGTCAGCAAGCGTTTGCAGGGAATATCCGTACGGGTCACCAACCACGCTAACGGAAACGCCATCAGTGTCGTGGCCAATACCACGCCGCCCGCTAACGTCAGTGTGTTAATCAGCAGGTCAAGATTACGGCTACGGAAAACCAGTGAAACCAGCGTATCGTTATCTGCTTCAAAAGCACGTAACCCCAGATACACCAGTGGAATCAACATTGCCAGGGCGGCAATGGTTGATGGCAGTAATATGTGTAGGGGAGCCTGCTTTGGCCAGAAACGTAGCCGAGAAGCAGTCACTTGCAAATGTGCCATGGTATCTCGTGAAAACGCCCTAGCCGCCTTACAAGAGGCGGCTAGGGCTTTAGCAAACCAGGCGCACCTACCTAAGTCAGTAGGCCGCTATGAACATCGTTACAGCAAGTTAACGTCGCGCAGCAGATTCAGAGTACCTTCCAGGTCTTCAAGGTCATCCAGATCAATCTGCGGTGAGACTTCTAACAGTCGATCAAAGTCTTCAAGAATCGGGTTCTGAATCACGTTGCGTGTCACCGGGTACTCGTAAACATTGCCAGTGAAATACTGTTGAGCGGCAGGTGAGAGTAAGAAACGAATAAACTCCACGGCAGCTTCCTGGTTCTCGCTGCTTTCAAGTACCGCAATGCCTGCTACGTTAACCAAGTTGCCGATATCACCATCTGCAAAGAAGGCCTGCTCAACAGGATACTCGCTATCGGTAGCTTTAAACCGCGGCAAATAATAATTGTTTACCAAGCCGAAGTCGACTTCTCCACCCGCAATGCCCTCAACTTGAGTGCCGTTGTTGCGGAAGGTGACAGCACCATTGTCGCGCATGCCTTCCAACCACTCGCGGGTCTCTTCTTCACCGTGCTCAAGACGCATGGCCGTAATAAACGATTGGAATGAACCGTTAGTCGGTGCCCAGCCTACGCGGCCTTCGTACTGCTCATCAGTCAAGTCGAAGATGCTTTCTGGAAGCTCATCTTCCTCGACACGCTCAGGTGAGTAGGCAATCACGCGGGCTCGGCCACTGGAAGCTACCCAGTTACCGGTTTCGCTGGTGTAAATGGTGGGTAGGTCTTGGTAAATATCTTCAGGAAGCTCAGCAAGCAGGCCTGCCTGGCTAATAGCACCCATTGCTCCAGCGTCTTGACCCCAGTAAAGGTCAGCCGGAGAACGGTCGCCTTCTTCCTGAATGAGGACTGCCAACTGAGCGGTGTCGCCATAGCGCACGTTAACACTGATACCGGTCTCTTTCTCAAACTGGGCAATGATCGGTTCAACCATGGACTCGCCACGGCCTGAATAAAGCGTGAGGTCAGCGGCAGAGGCCAGTGGGGCAGCAAATAGTGTTGCGGCGGCAGTCGCCAATAACGTTTTATGCATCTCAAGCATTCCCTTTTTCAGTCGTTCAGGCTTAGGCTGCTGAGCAGCGCTCTACCTCAACGATAACAAAAAAATGTCCGCTTGCAAATGATAATGATACGCAAAATGATTCTTGTCTATTAGTCTCATGCCTACTTTTGTGAACCTCATAAAAAAGCCCGACATTGTCGGGCAATCAAGAAGTTACTAATTATTTGGTTAACCAGCAACAGGGAACTATTGAGCAGTCCAGCCACCATCAACCATCAGTGCACTACCGGTGACCATGGCCGCGGCGGGTGACGCCAGAAACACCACCGAACCCATGATGTCCTCCACTTGACCAAGGCGGCCAAGGGGAATCTTAGCGATCACGCTTTCTAAGAAACCAGGCTGCTCAAAATAAGGGCGTGTCATGGGTGTTTCGATAAACGTCGGACAAACAGAGTTAACCCGTATACCGCGCGGGCCAAGTTCCACCGCCATGGCACGCGTCATGCCCTCTACTGCAGATTTCGAAGCGCAATAAAGGCTGCGATTTGCAGCCCCTACATGGCCCATCTGAGAAGAAATATTGATGACGCTGCCACCGTTCGGCATTTGCCCAACAATGGTTTGGGTGAGGAAATAACAGGCTCGCACGTTAAGGTCCATCACTGTGGCATAGTCATCTTCACTGACGTCTGCCAGGGGCTTGGGCCGATTGGTGCCAGCGTTATTGACCAAAATATCAAATGAGTGGCTTGCCAGTGCCTGCTTCAGCGCTGAGTGGTCGTTAACGTCCAGTGCTAATCCATTCGCCTTGAAGCCAGCGGCTTGTAAAGCGCCAACGGCTTCATTTAGCGTTCCCTCGCTGCGGGCGACTAGCGTTACCTCAGCAGCCGCTTGAGCAAGTGCGCAGGCGCAGGCTAGACCAATGCCCTGGCTAGCCCCGGTGATGAGCGCGCGCTTACCGGTTAGCTGCAGGCTGGGTGTCTGCGGTAGCGTCATGCATCCACCGCTGAAGCGTAGGGCACATTGCGCTTACCGTAACGGCGAACCCGCTCATTGGCCTGTTCGCCATGACCCGCGAACCCTTCTAGCGCACATAGCCGCGAACAGTAGCTACCGATTTCAGCGGAAGCCTCATCCGTCAGCACGCGCTGGTAGGTGCAGGTTTTTAAGAACTTACCTACCCATAATCCGCCGGTGTAGCGGGCGGCTTTTTTGGTCGGCAAGGTGTGGTTAGTGCCGATCACTTTGTCACCAAACGCCACATTGGTACGCGGGCCAAGGAACAGCGCGCCGTAGTTGGTCATCTTTTCCAGGTAAAGTTCTGGGTCTTCGGTCATTACCTGAACGTGCTCGTAGGCCATTTCGTTAGCCACCTGCAGCATCTCTTCATGGCTGTCACAGACAATCACTTCACCATGGGTTTCCCAGGCTTGGCGGGCGATCTCGGCAGTGGGTAGTTTCTTGAGCAATTCATCAATGGCCGCCAGGGTGTCATTCGCGAGCTTTTCTGAATTCGTCAGCAGCGCCGCTGGTGATGTGGGGCCATGTTCAGCCTGACCCAGCAAGTCGGTGGCGCACAGCAGATCGTCGACGCTTTCGTCGGCAATAACCAGTGTTTCTGTCGGGCCAGCAAACAGATCAATGCCCACCCGGCCAAATAGCTGGCGCTTAGCTTCCGCTACAAAGGCGTTACCCGGGCCGACCAGCATGTCGACGGGTTCGATAGTGTCGGTACCAATTGCCATGGCGCCGACTGCCTGCACGCCGCCTAATACCAGGATTTCATCAGCACCGGCTAAATGCATGGCGGCAACAATGGCAGGGTGGGGCTTGCCTTTATAAGGAGGCGCAGCGGCAATTACACGCTTAACGCCTGCTACTTTGGCGGTGAGTACACTCATATGGGCTGATGCCACCATGGGGTAGGCGCCACCAGGAATGTAACAACCAACGGAGTTGATCGGCAGGTGCTTGTGACCCAGCACAACGCCTGGGCGTGTCTCGATCTCAACCGGCTGCATGGAAGCAAGCTGAGCTTCCGCAAAGCGGCGAATTTGGGCTTGGGCAAAGCGGATATCTTCAAGGTCGCGCTGTGAAACTTCGCTCATTGCTTGAGCGATATCGGCTTCACTCAGGCGAAAAGAGGTGGGGGACCAGTTATCAAATTTTTCAGATAGCTCACGCACCGCTTTATCACCATGAGC
>JAMCZP010000196.1:0-800 GCA_023485185.1 Gammaproteobacteria bacterium | reverse complement strand
TGACGCGTGCCATGGCGAATCATATAAAGCTCCTGTTACGCATTGTGCAGTTATTTTTAAAGCGTTAGAGATAAGGCTATGCGTTGTTGCATACGAATGCAATGGTGGGCTGGGCTACTATTTTAAAGCCTTTAAACGAGCGCCCCCACGCTAAAGCGAGGGGGCGTAATTGACCTGAAATGCGCTAAGGGTTTATCAACGGGGTTGTAAGCCTAGTTATCAACCTAGCAATCTATTGGGCAGGCCTGTGACTAGCCAAGGGAAGAACGACATAAGTACACAGGCCAGTAGGATGAGTAGTACAAACGGCACTACGGCTTTGTACAAATCGACGATTTCTACCCCAGGCGGCGCCACGCCTTTTAAATAGAACAGCGCATAGCCGAACGGCGGGGTTAGGAAGGAGGTCTGTAGCACCACCGCGACCATTACCACGAACCACAGTGGATCTACCCCCATGGTTTGAACAATAGGTAGCATAATGGGGAAGCTGAGCAGCACGATGCCGGTCCAGTCCAAGAACATTCCCAGCACGAAGACCAAGAACAGCATCATGATCAGCGCGCCAGTAGTCCCGCCTGGCATGGCCAACAGCAGGTCTTGAATCACCTGCATGCCGCCACCGCGTGAGAATACCCCGGTGAACGCGGTTGCACCCACTAGCACTAGCATGACCATGGTGGTGGTTTTGCCTGCCTCAATCAGGGTGTGATAGCAGGTTTTAAGCTTCCGGTCGCCAAAAATCATAAACAGGATAAAGGCGATGAATACGCCAATCGCCGACGCCTCTGTTGCCGTCG
>JAMCZP010000208.1 GCA_023485185.1 Gammaproteobacteria bacterium | reverse complement strand
GTTAACACCGTCTTCGATGAAGCCGAGCACTTTATCGCGGTGTTCTGCCGTCACTAGCGGGCCCATATCCAGGCCTTTGTCAGTGCCGGGACCCACTTTTAGCTGAGCGATTTTGGGCAGCATGGTTTCGACCAGACGATTGGCCGTTTCATCGCCGACGCACACCGCTACCGAGATCGCCATACAGCGTTCGCCGCAGCTACCAAACGCTGCGCCCATTAAGGTATTGGCGGCGTTCTCCAGGTCGGCATCCGGCAGGACCACTGCGTGGTTCTTCGCCCCTCCCAATGCCTGAACGCGCTTGCCCGCGGCGGAGCCACGAGAATAAATCGCTTCGGCCACTGGCGTTGAGCCGACAAAGGAAATGGCTTTAACGGCCTTGGCATCAAGCAGCGTTTCCACCGCTTCGCGACCGCCGTGGACTACATTCATTACACCTTTGGGTAGCCCCGCTTCTTGAAGCAGTTCAGCTACGGCCATGGCCGCCGAAGGGTCTTTCTCCGAAGGCTTCAATATAAAGGTATTACCGCAGGCAATCGCCATGGGGTACATCCACAGCGGCACCATGGCAGGGAAGTTAAACGGGGTGATGCCTGCCACCACGCCCAAAGGCTGGAAGTTTGACCAAGCATCAATGCCCGGCCCTACATTGTGGGAGTACTCGCCTTTGAGCAGTTCCGGCACGCCGCAGGCGTACTCGACGTTCTCGATGCCACGCTTGAGTTCGCCCATGGCATCTTCGGGGGTTTTGCCGTGCTCTTCGCTGACCAGCTGTACCAAGCGGTTAGCATTATCTTCGAGCAATTGCTTAAAGCGGTACATCACCTGGGCGCGCTTGGCGGGCGGCGTATCTCGCCAGTCGGGAAACGCCGCTTGGGCGGCGGCAATGGCTCGCTCTACATCGGCGGCATTGGCATCCGCCACTTGGCGAATCACTTTGCCTGTGGAGGGGTTGGTGACATCCAGCGTACGCTTACTTTCAACTAACTCGCCGTTAATCAGATGGGAAACAACACTCATATTTAAACTCTCTGAAATTTAGGTCAGTCGGTTATGCCAACGACTCTTAGGCTAACGAATCCAGGGTGGTGGCCACCGCGTCGAACAAACGCTCCAGCTCGGCCTCGGTAGTGCCAAACGGAGGGCCAAACTGCAGCGTGTCGCCGCCGTAGCGCACGTAGAAGCCAGCCTCCCAAAGCGCCATATGAGCATCCCTCGGGCGAATGATGGGGTCGCCGTCCCGGGGCGTTAGCTGAATGGCACCCGCTAAGCCGTAGTTACGAATATCGACAACGTGATTGCGCCCTTTCAGGGCGTGTAGCTTCTGCTCAAAGGTAGGCGCAATGGCGCTAACCTGAGCGGGGAAGTTTTCACGCTCCATCATCTCAAGCGCAGCCAATCCCGCAGCGCAGGCCACCGGATGGGCGCTGTAGGTGTAACCATGGGGAAATTCAACGGCGTGTTGGGGGCCACCGGCATGCATAAAGGTGTCGAAAATCTCGCTGGAAGCGATCACTGCGCCCATGGGAATGGCGCCGTTGGTGATCTGTTTCGCCACGTTCATGATATCCGGCGTGACACCAAAGGCTTCGGCGCCAGTGGTCGCGCCACTGCGCCCGAAAGCGGTGATCACTTCGTCAAAAATCAGCAGGATGTCATGGGCAGTACAGATCTCACGCAGCCGATCCAGATAGCCTTTTGGCGGCACGATAACACCCGCAGAGCCGGACATTGGCTCAACAATCACCGCCGCAATAGTAGAGGCATCGTGTAGGGCAATTTGATCGAGTAGCGCATCCGCAAGCTCGGCTCCGGTTTCCGCTTGCCCACGGGTGTAGGCGTGACCCGCCTGAAGTGTGTGCGGCAGATGCGTTACGTCCATCAACTGGCCGTAGTGTTTGCGATTGCCACCAATCCCGCCCAGGCTGGTGCCGCCAATGTTGACCCCGTGGTAGCCCTTAGCGCGGCCAATCATACGGGTTTTCTCAGGTTTGCCTTTTAGCCGCCAGTAGGCCTTGGCCATCTTCACCGAAGTATCGGCGGCTTCTGACCCCGAATTGGTGAAAAACACATGATCAAGCCCAGCAGGCGTCAGGCTGGCCACCTTTTCCGCCAATTTAAACGCCAGCGGGTGGCCAATTTGGAAACCAGGCGCAAAGTCGAGACTACCTAGCTGTGCCGCTACGGCTTTTTGAATTTCTTCGCGGTTATGCCCCGCGCCGCAGGTCCATAGCCCAGAAAGCGAATCGAATAGCTTACGGCCCTGATCATCAATGTAGTAACGCCCTTCCGCCCCGGCGATAACCCGCGGATTGGCATGGAAGTCGCGGTTAGCACTAAACGGCATCCAGTAGTGCTGGTTGAGCGCCGTTTTAGAGGGTGAATCCCCCATCGAAGAAGGTGAGGATTGCGTCTTGGTTTTGCTTTTTATTCCAAACATGGTGCCTAGCTCCATCGCTATGAGACATGGTCTCAGCATGCGCCACCACACACGTTTATAAAATTACGCTTTTCTTTTCTTCACGTTAGAGAATCTATACGTATAAGCGCCGCCTTGCTTACCACTTGACCTTGACGCCTGATAAAAAAACACCTAATCATTATATTTATACGAATAAATACAACAAATCAGTGGATCACGCCCAAACAGTCCACAGCACCGATAGCGTCGCGCTAATAACCGCTGCTGTTGGCTGCCATGTGCTGAAAAGAACGCTCACTTACTAAACATAAATAATTCACCAGGAACATAGGGCTTACTTGCTATGAAATATTTAACTCCGCTCAAACTGTCCATTTATGGCGGCATGATATTCAGTTTTTTCATGTTGGAAAGTCCCATCATTATGCTGGCTAATCGGATTGAACCCATGGTACTGGGCATTCCGTTTCTTATTGTATGGAACCTGTTTTGGTGGTTTGCGTTAACAGCGCTTTTTTTGGTGGCGTACTTTACTAATTGGGGCAGCCCGACACCAATGGCTGAAAACACTGCTAAACAACAGCCATAAGGGGAGGGATCAACCATGACAGGTAGTCTATTAATTATCGCTGCATTTATGATTATCCCCTTGATAGTAGGGATTTTATCAGCAAGACAATCACAGGAAACCAGTGAAGACTTTTTCGTTCAAGGTCGTGCCATGGGTAGTATTGCGGTGTTCTTCACCGTTGCCGCCACTTGGTGGAGTGCCTTTGCCTTCCTGC
>JAMCZP010000359.1 GCA_023485185.1 Gammaproteobacteria bacterium | reverse complement strand
ATTAGAGGGCATGCTGGCGCTGAGCGCCAGCATGCCCTCTAGCAGATTGTTCCTGCTTTGATTCGCGCTATGGCCAACCTACAAGCATGCTTTAAAGCATCTCTGCGAGTACAGGTAAAAGGAGGTGGGCACGCCTGTGGGCCGACCCTTTGCCCGTCAGGAAGAACCACCCAAAAGCGGCCATGGTAACCATCTTCGTAATGGTCAGCCTCGGGTACGATGAGATGATCGCGGTATATAATCGTCATGACAGTCACCACTATTACATCAGGCAGTATTGCCTAAGAGAATAGTGACGTCACGACAGCTTCAGATAACAAAGTACACTACTATTGAAACGATGAATTGAGCTCTTAAACAACCACGCCCGAGCTACTCTCTACTGATATATGGGCTACCTACATCGTGACTAGTTAGGATTGGGATTTCTACGACAGGTGCCACATGCTTTCTGAGAGCTTTCTCAAGAGCTTCGCGATCATATCCTTGGTCAGTTAGGCCAAGCTGGCCAAGTGCTTCCTTAGCATGATCTTTGTTGCTACTAGGGCTCCATTGGCGCTTCTCATTTTCAGTTTCCACCACAACCCAAGCTGGGCGTAGTCCACCTATGTGTTCAAGGTTAACGGTGTCGAACGGCATGAGTAGAGCTAACGCATAATCCAAATGCACATTTAGAAGATCCTTGAGTGGGATCATTTCCATATGCTCATTCACTGGGCCTCGAGCTTCTTCAGTCACGGGATATGAAGTTCTAGTAATCACTAACACCTCTACTTTGGCTTCATTGCAAAAGCAACCATAGACTATGCCAAACACGGCGCCAAATCTTATTTTGACGTCTCATGCTTGCGACTGTCGATAGTGCCAAATCTAGCGCGAGGTTATGCCAAATCTAGCGCGCGTTTACAGTGTGGATAACCTAGGTGTAGACATTTTGTAGATACATACGAAAAAGCCGCCCTTACGGACGGCTTAATCTAATTCTCTAACGTGTTGTTTTTACCACTGTTTTAGTGGTGCCGACACCAGGAGTCGAACCCGGGACCTACTGATTACAAGTCAGTTGCTCTACCAACTGAGCTATGTCGGCGCTTCACGTTTTCTTGAGAACATGATTGCTTTGCTGTTAGGCTTTGCAATCAACAAGAAATCTTGTTGGCAATGGCTGGGGTACCAGGATTCGAACCTGGGAATGCCGATACCAAAAACCGGTGCCTTACCACTTGGCGATACCCCAACGTTTGGTGGCCAGAGACGGAATCGAACCGCCGACACGGGGATTTTCAATCCCCTGCTCTACCAACTGAGCTATCTGGCCGCTGCCAACGGTGCGTATTAAACTAAAATCGCCGCTTTTCGTCAACACCTTTATGAAACTTTCTTGCGATACCGTTGCTTAGGGGTGTTTTGCCCTGCTCTTTCAATGTCACTCCCAATGGCTCTAACGTGTCTTATCAGTGCTCTGGCCTACTGATGGCAAGTCAGTTGCTCATGCATCACAGCTTTTCTTACCCCTGAGCGGGCGGCACATAGCCTTCGGCTTGATCGGTCTCCTGGTTGTCTAGGAAGCGTTGCATCTGATCCATAAGATAGGCACGTGATTCCGGGTCCAGCATGTTGAGATGTTTTTCATTGATCAGTCGGGTTTGTAACGACTGCCAAGCTTCCCAGGCCGGTTTGGAAACCGTGGCCTGAATCTCCTGGCCCTGCTTGCCAGGCAGTGGTGGAAACGGCAGTGCTTCCAGCTCTTTTTGATACTTACGGCAAAAAACGGTGTTGCTCATAAAATGCTCCTGGTTCAACGACGCTATTTGAAAACCTTCCCCCTACGCAAGCGCCTTAAGCGTGCCCTGGAGTGGGGTCGAGGGTAAAAGGTGTTAACTGGCTGAGCAACGCTTTTACCGGGGCTGCAAGGCCCAGCGCAGGTGGATGATTGATGTCATACCATACGCCGCTTTCGCGAATACCGCCCAGCCTATCGCAGGTCACCGGCTGCGGGGTAATCTCTAAGCGAAAATGGCTAAAGGTATGATAAAAGCTAGGCGGCCTACTTAAGCACTCGGGGTTAACGACGTTAGCCTCTAGCCAGTCATTGAGCTCACTGTGCGTATCAAACTGCGGCAGGCCCCATAAACCACCCCACAAGCCACTAGGCGGACGCTGCTCTAGCCATACCCTACCTTGTGGATCGCGAAGCATCAGCATGATTGTTTGGCGTGTAGGCAGCGCCTTTTTCGGCTTTGATTCCGGGTAGCGCTGTGGCTCGCCTTGGGCATAGGCTACACAGACATCGTTAAACGGGCAGCTTGGGCAGTCGGGCTTGCTGCGTTTACATAGCGTGGCGCCAAAATCCATTATTGCCTGGGTGTAATCAGCTAGGCGCGTTGAGGGGGTATAATAGTCAGCCAATAGCCAAAGCGCTTGTTCAACCACGGGCTTCCCTGGCCAGCCAGTTACCGCATGCAGCCGGGTGAGAGAGCGCTTTACGTTGCCATCTAAAATGGCGGCACGCTGCCCGGTGCTCTGGGCAATAATGGCGCCAGCGGTTGAACGTCCAATACCGGGCAGTGTCATTAACGCGTCGACACTCTCACACGGCAGCTCACCGCCATGCTCTGCTACTGCCACCTGTGCAGCCTTATGCAAATTGCGCGCGCGGGCGTAATAGCCAAGCCCTGTCCATAAGTGAAGCACTTCATCTTGCGGCGCTTTGGCGAGGCTTTCCAACGTAGGAAAGTGCGCCATAAAACGCTCAAAATAGGGAATGACAGTGGCAACCTGAGTCTGCTGCAGCATGATTTCCGACACCCATACCCGGTAAGCGCTTCGCGGCGACTGCCACGGCAGGTTGTGGCGGCCATATCGATCAAACCATTCTAACAGGCGGCGCTGGAACTCGTCCGCTGCTAGCCGTGGTGAGGGCATATCAGCCATGTACCTTCCTTAATAAATCGCGAATACAGAAGCGCCGGCGTTTAGGCCGGCGCTGTACTGACTGCTTCAGTTCACATCACCAAAACGCTTAGTTAAATAACCTACGCAGACCATCACGAAGCTGCTGACCAGCACCTTCGCCTAAACGCTCGTCTAGCTGGTCTAAAGATTCACCTAAGCGCTCCTCTATCTCTTCACCTACACGGCTACCGGCCTCTTCACGTAATAAGTCAACGACAACGGTCTGGAAAGCCTCTCTATCAAAACGGCACCATTCAGCACGCTCACTGCTCAAGTTGCCTTCGCAGCGCAACGGGAGCGGCAACTGCTCAAGGCGTGGATTCACTTCGCAAGCAGCGTCAGCGGTATCGACCAAACGAGCGTTAGCGCGAGTATCGAAATTCAGATTGGTAAGGTTCAGTTCCCCCTCTCCTTGAACGTCAATGCCCGGCAAGGTAATCAACAGGTCATCACTTTCTACGACGCCATTACGAACCAGGAATGTCCCATCGAAACGCTCAAAGCGCGTATCTGTAGGCCAATCACGCAACGTGCCCTCGCCTTCTAACTGGGCAACTAACTCGCACATTTGCTGTGAGATATTGGTTTCTAAAATAGCACCGTCGTTCAGGCGGGCAGTTAGCTCACCATTGAGATTACTCAGCAATGCTTCGCGACTGTTTCCAAGGCTGGAGAGATCACCTGATAAGTTAAACCGGCCCCGCAGCGGTGAGGTCTCCTCACTGATCGCTTCAATAAGAGGCGCTACTTGCACGTTGTTAATCGTGGGCGACAGCGCCCACTCAAGGATCGACTCGGTAGCATCAATTTGCCCCGTTGCATTGAGTTCACCCTCATAAAAACCGGACTCAAATGCGGTTAGTTGGTGGACGCCGTTGTCGCCACGCAATTGCAAACTTGGATTATTGAAGGTGAGACCCGCAAGCACTAAGTTACCGATACTTAAATCACCCTCAAGCGCTAACCCACTAAGCCAGGCTTGGGGAAGCAGTGTTTCGCCATTTTGAGCGAAGGCTTTACGCAGAAACCCTCGGTTTGCTTGCTCTGCGATTGCTGCTCTGGGTAAATAGTGATCAAGATTTAAACGGTCGCCCTCTAAGTCAAACGCTAACCGCGTGCCATCTAATGCTGCGGATAGCTCACCGGTAAAGGTGCTCTCATCTACCACCAGCGAGAGGCTAGGCAGTGAAAATTGTTCGGCATCGCCTTCAATCGGGCTGGTCATCGCAACATCACTTAATGCCGCCTCACCCTGTGTAGCCAGAGTAATACCTGCGCGGGCAAGCCAAGGGCGCAGCGTAAAAGGCGCAGCCGTTAGCTGACCGCGATAGCTCGGGGCGTCACGCAGTTGTTCAACGTTAAGGTGTCCACTCGCTCTCAGGCCGTCTGGCCCTGTCAGTTGGAGGTCTTTAAGCTGTGCGGTTTGCGCCTGCCAGTCGCCTTCCAAACCAAAGGCGAGCGTCAGCGCCAAGCTGCCTTGCCAATTCTCAGCATTGCGCAGCCCGGCTTCCAGCACGCCTTCTCTGATGGAAAGCTGCTGCTCTTCCATACGCGCTATCAGCTCGGCAGCTTTCAAGCTGAGCTGTTGCGGCTCGCTTGCTGCATTAATGTTGGTACGTGTGGTGAGGGCCATATTCTCAAGCACAAAAAGCTCTTCCTCCAACCCCAACCGCACACGCGTTTCTAGATTTACCTCGCTAGTGATATCCGGGGCACGCTCGAGCACCTCAGCATCAAGGCGATTGTGTTTGGTGAGCGTGAACATAGCTTTAAGCGGAAAGGCGCGCACTGGATTAACGTTACTGCCCGATATATTCAGTTGCTGCATCCGCCAGAGCGCTTGGCTTTGGACATCGCGGAAGCGGATATCAGCATTTTTGACTTCGACGCTGGCAATATTGAGTACCACCGATAAGCTACCGGCATCAGCATTAGGGCCAGCACTGGCAGGCGCCAGCACCGTTTCAGCGGCACCGTTGCCCTGTTCAGCAAGGCGCTCTAACAGAGGTTCCCAGTTGCCTTCTCCTTCAGCGTCGCGCTCTAAATTTAGGCGCATACCATCCAGTGTTAGGCCATCAACAGCAATTTCTCCGCGTAATAGCGGCCCAAATGCCACGCTGACTTCTGCACGGTTAATGGCGGCAAAGGCAGCGCTATCCCGGGATTGATCAGGCAACCACGCACGGGCCTGTTCAACACTCACCCCAATGCGTGGGTAAAACGACCAAGTAATGGGGCCTTCCAGGGCCAAGTTGAGCCCCGTTTGCTCTTCCACTACGGCCGTTAAACGCGGTTTGAAATCTTCGGGATCAAGAAAGGTGGTCACATAGACCACAGCGGCGACTGCGACAATGGCAAGAATGCCCACCGCCGCCAGCAAAATACGTAATAACTGTTTCACAATCCTTTCCCTTGTGGGTCTAACTCAACAAAATCGCTGGTAGCGGGCATTCCCGGCCCCGGCGTTTTTGGATTGGCCATTGGTCGATAACCTAATTTAGACAGCAACACTCGGTCTGCCAATGGTAATGAAGAGGTTTCTATACGCAGCACGCGGCCTTCTTGTTTGGCTTGCTCGCCAAGCAGCGCCATTAAGCGCGAACCCACACCGCGGCGCCGTGTCGTCTTGCGGACGCACAATTCAGAGAGCCACCATGCTCGGTCTTCGCCCTCCTGCACAGCAACAGCACCTAGCAGCCTATCGTTGAAGTGCGCGCAGGCAAAAAAGTGTTGCCCTTTAAAATGTTGTTCAATAAACGGCTCAACCGTTGGGGTCGGCATTCGCTCTTGAGGCGCATCCTGATAGATGCGCACCAGGTCTATGCGCACCTGCTCATCGGCCTCCCAACGGGCCTGGTCGACATGGTGCAGTGTCACCGGCATGCTGAAATCCTCTTCACCAAAGCAGCTTGGCTGCTATTTCTGCCGCAATTGATTGCGGCTACATTTCGCGCATTGTAGCGGATGAGGGCGCCGATTCACTATAATGGTCGCTTCGTCACCGGCTGATCAATCAGTGATCAGTTGATGAGAGCTTGATGAGAGCCACCCGCCGCCCCTCAGAGTGCGCTTCAGCGCAGGAGATGCAACATGTCAGCGCGTATTGCCACGGTTAGCCGTGACACCAACGAAACGCAGATTAAGGTCAGTGTCAATCTCGACGGTGAAGGCCGTCTTAGCTGCCAAACCGGTGTTCCGTTTCTGGATCATATGCTTGATCAAGTTGCCCGCCATGGGATGATTGATCTCGATATCAACGCCACTGGCGACCTGCATATTGATGACCACCATACCGTAGAAGACCTGGGTATTACGCTAGGCCAAGCTTTTTTTGAAGCCATTGGCGATAAGCGCGGCATTTACCGCTATGGTCACGCCTATGTGCCCCTCGATGAAGCGCTCTCCCGCGTGGTGATCGATTTTTCCGGACGCCCAGGCCTCTATATGAACGTTGAGTTCACCCGCGATACCATCGGGCGCATGGACACTCAGCTGTTCTGGGAGTTTTTCCAAGGCTTCGTCAACCACGCCCGGGTGTCGCTGCATATCGACAACATCAAAGGCTTTAATGCTCACCATCAGGCCGAAACAATTTTTAAAGCCTTTGGACGGGCGCTGCGTATGGCCGTGGCGGAAGACCCGCGGATGGTAGGTCAAATGCCCTCCACCAAAGGGAGCTTATAATGCTGCGCGATACGTTGGGCTATGCAACGGGCCTCGTTTTGACTATATCCTCATCCAAAAGGAGCGCTTCATGACCATTGCCGTGATCGACTATGGAATGGGCAATCTTCATTCCGTGGCCAAAGCGCTGGAGCATGTGACCCATGAGAATGTAGTCATTACCCGCGACCCGCGGCGCATTCTTGGCGCAACCCGCTTAGTGTTGCCCGGCCAGGGAGCGATCCGCGACTGTGTGGGCGAACTTGAACGCACCGACTTACGCGGATTGGTGGACGATATTTTGTCCCGCCAAGCCAAACCGCTGCTGGGTATCTGCGTGGGTCAGCAAATGCTGTTAGAGAGTAGCGAAGAGAATGGTGGCGTTGAGTGCCTGGGCTTCTTTAAAGGCAGTGTAGATCGTTTTCCCGGTGACATGCGCGATGCTCACGACCAGCGTTTGAAGGTACCGCACATGGGTTGGAACGTGGTCGAGCAACACCATGACCACCCCTTATGGGCAGGTATTGATAACCGCGAGCACTTCTACTTCGTGCATAGCTATTACGTCAATGCCGCTGAAGATGCCCAGGTGTTCGGCACCACCCAATACGGTAAGGTAAGCGCCCACGTAGCGATTGGCCGTGACGCGACCTTCGCGGTGCAGTTCCACCCGGAAAAGAGCTCCCGTGCCGGCCTTCGCCTGCTTGAAAATTTTGTTACCTGGACGCCCTGAGAGGATTTTGTATGTTGGTAATTCCCGCTATTGATCTCAAAGACGGCCAGTGCGTCCGATTAAAACAGGGCCGCATGGAAGATGCGACCTCTTACGGCGATGACCCAGTGGCCATGGCTGCACGCTGGGTAGAAGCTGGCGCCCGCCGCCTACATCTGGTGGACTTGAACGGTGCCTTTGAAGGCAAGCCCGTCAATGGCGATGCCGTTACCGCTATCGCGCGTGCCTACCCCAACCTGCCGATTCAAATCGGTGGCGGCATTCGCAGTGCAGAAACCATTGAGCACTATTTAAGTGCTGGTGTTTCCTATGTGATTATTGGCACCAAGGCCGTTAAAGAGCCTGCCTTTGTGGGCGAAATGTGCCGTGCCTTCCCCGGTCATGTAATTGTGGGGTTAGACGCCAAAGATGGCTATGTGGCTACCGACGGCTGGGCCGAGGTCT
Source organism: Gammaproteobacteria bacterium (assembly GCA_023485185.1). The sequence goes on along the minus strand of JAMCZP010000359.1, from coordinate 8,760 downwards.
CTACCATCAAAGCCACCGAATTGGCTAAGCGCTTTGCCAATGACGGCGTTTCCAGCATTGTTTACACCGATATTGCCCGCGACGGCATGATGCAGGGTGTTAACGTTGAGGCCACTGCTCAACTTGCCCGCGAAGGTGGCTTGCCGGTGATTGCTTCAGGTGGTGTGACCAACCTGGATGACATTACGGCACTCTGCAACGCCGCTGACAGCGGTATCTTAGGGGCAATTACTGGCCGGGCGATTTACGAAGGCAGCCTCGATGTCGCCGAAGCACAGCGGCTGAGCGACCAACTCACGGGAGGCGCTTCATGAGCCTTACCAAACGCATTATCCCCTGCCTAGATGTAGACGCCGGACGTGTGGTCAAAGGCGTCAACTTCGTGGGTATTCGTGATGCCGGCGACCCGGTGGAGATCGCCCAGCGCTATAACCAGCAGGGCGCTGACGAAATCACCTTTCTCGATATTACTGCCAGCCACGAAGATCGCGACACCACGGTAGAGATGGTGGAGCGCATCGCAGGCGAAGTATTTATTCCGCTAACCGTTGGCGGTGGCATTCGCAGCTGTGACGATATTCGCACCATGTTGAACGCCGGTGCCGATAAAGTCTCCATCAATACCGCAGCGGTAACCAACCCTGACTTTGTACGTGAAGCCGCCGAACGCTTTGGTAGCCAGTGTATTGTCGTGGCTATCGACGCCAAACGGGTCTCTAAGGAGGGCGAAACGCCCCGCTGGGAGATTTTTACCCATGGCGGTCGACGCCCAACGGGCCTAGATGCGGTTGAATGGGCGAAGAAAATGGTTGAGTTTGGCGCGGGTGAACTGCTGCTGACCAGTATGGATCGCGACGGTACTAAGATTGGTTTTGATCTGGGGGTGACTCATGCGATTTCAGAAGCCGTCAGCGTTCCCGTAATCGCATCAGGCGGCGTGGGTAATCTGGACCATCTAGTCGATGGCGTATTGAAAGGCGGTGCCGATGCAGTATTGGCCGCCAGTATTTTCCACTTTGGCGAGTACACGATTCCTGAAGCGAAACGCTATATGGCGGAACGCGGTATCGAAATGCGCCTTTAAAATGCCTCCAATAGACATGGAATCTAAAATGCTGCGCATACGCCCATGGATGGGGTGTCTAGCAGGCCTGCTGATGAGCGCGCCTGCCAGTGCATTTTCATTGACTGACTGGCCTCCGGCACTGGAGTGGGATCACACACTGGTACAAACCAGCCTCTATACCCGCCACTTCAGTCCGGATCCTGAACATACCAATCAGCAAGATCTTATTAGTATCGAACTGCACAATCCAGATCGCTGGCTGGCGGGCGCTGCATGGTTCAAAAACTCCTTTGATCAACCCACTTGGTACGTTTACATGGGCCGGGAATTCCCCTTGTGGCAAACCAGCCAAGGTATCAATGTGCGCGCAAAGCTAACTGGCGGGCTCTTACGCGGCTATAAAGATGAGTTTCGTGACAAAATTCCGTTTAATCGTTATGAAGTTGCCCCCGCCGCGCTGCCTAGTATCGGCGTGCAGTGGGGACAATTTGAATCCGACCTAATCGTGTTTGGAACCGCTGGCATGATGGTGACCGCAGGGGTGCGCTTTTAGGCGCTACTCATCGGCTTCTTCAAGCGTAAGCCCTAGGTTGCTAATCCCACCATTGCGCCCTAACTCACGTACTTCTTTTAATGCCGCTTTATCCAGCGTTTCACTAACGGCTTCCAGCACCGCGTCTTGGAAGTCGTTTTCATCCGCCATTAACGGGTGGTCACGGATAATCAGTGCTAACGCCTGGGCGTCGTCTTCGCCTTCGGTGAGTTCTATGAAAGCACGAACGCCTGCACGGGAGGTACGGCTAACATCCAGCACGGCTTCCGGTGACTCGCCTTGAAGCGTGTCTAACAGTGCTGAAACAGAGACCACTGCATCTAGAGCGCGCCGCGCGCCAAAGCTATCATCACCCTCAGGCGGCTCGCATTCGGCCAGCTTTTCTGCCTGCCGGGAAAAATCGATGCTGGCATTGGGCACGTTCAGCCGCTCCCAGACCAAACTCAGCACCGCCCTCAGGGTGTGGCTATCACCCTGGCCGGTGGTTTGTTCATATAACGCGTAATTGGGAAGCAAGCGCTCGCATAGCGCCGCCATAAAGGCTTGCTGGGCAGGTAATGAGAGTTCTTGCAGCCGCTGATAAAAGCCCTGAGGTTTCGACACCATACTGATTTCCTGGATCGCTTGACGTGGGATATTGGTGAAAAGTAGCCGGTACGTTATGGTCGATAGTGATGATTCGGCCGGCGAGGAGATTACCATGCATATTCATCTACTACAGCACGGCCCTGACCATGGCCCCGCTCGTATAACCGACTGGCTAACCAGTATGGGGCATAGTTACACCGTTTTTCATCTCTATGCGGGAGAATTAACCCCGCGCCCGAACGAATGTGACGCGCTGATCATACTTGATGGGCCAGAGGCACTTATCAGCCAACCACCAACTTGGTTTAAGGCAGAAGATAAGCTCATCAATCGCTATTTGGATGGGCAAAAGCCGTTATTGGGTATTGGCTTGGGCGCGCACTGGATAGCCCGTGCTTTGGGAGCAGTAGTCGCTCCTGGCACCTATCCAGAAACAGGCTGGCATACGGTCACCTTAGCGCCGGAAAGCACCCTCGATTTACCTGAAGAGTTCACGGCCTTTATGTGGCACCGCTATGTGTTCAGCCTACCTGACGACGCCTTCTCTTTAGGCGGAAGCGAAGCAGCCCCCGTGCAAGGGTTTAGTTGGGATAGCGGACGCGTCATTGGCCTACTCTGCCACCTGGAAGTCACCCCAGCCAGCGTCAAGCAGTTGCTGAGCACAACACCACAGCCTGTTGCGTCATCCCCAGCCGCTTCCCGCTATTTACAAAACGATGCACAAATCAACGAAAATCCTAATCGCTTTATTCACTTGGCACCGCTACTGGATAGGCTGATGACCCAATGGCTTAGCGCCGTATAAACGTAAGCCGTTAAGGGGAGTTAATTACCGGTTCCACTGCCTGGCGGCTGCCAGGCAGCTCTCCCAGTCGCCCACATGAATCTCCACGGGTGCGCTTTCGCGCTGTTTCTCTAAATGGTAGCGGTAGAGCGGGTCGTAGTACTCGGTAAGCAGCGGTGCAAGCCATGCTTCATGGGCCTGAGAATTGCCCTGGGCATGTTCTCTAAATGCTAACACCTGAAGCCGCTGTAATCGCTGCAAGCGGGCATTACCAAGGCGCTTGCCTAATCGAACCAGGGCGTTACTAAGCTGCTGCTGCATTAATTGCCAGCCTTGGTAAGCACCATGCCGGGCGACATAGGCTTGTTCCAGATCAATGATATAGTCCTGCTGAATCTGCTCCAGCCGCCAATCCAACGGCATTTCGATACGCACTCGGGGCGCTTGCTGCAAAGCTCGCCAGAAATTCAAAGGAATATTGGCATTACCAATTTGGCGCGACTCATCTTCGATGACCAAGCCCCCCGTCAGGCCCAGTAGCCGTTTGGCTAGCGCATGTTCAAAGTTGATTTGCGTAGCGGGCTCTTCAGGCCTGCGCCCAAAAGCAGAGCCTTTGTGGTGCGCATAGGCTTCTAAATCGATGCCATTGTCGAGTTGATTGATCAGCGTAGTTTTAGCACATCCGGTAAGCCCTGCGACGACCAGCATTGGCTGTAAAGTTGCCGCCTCAATACGGGCGCAGAGGGCTTGGCGCATGGCCTTCCAGCCCCCTTGCAGGCGTGGTCTGGAAGTGCCTGCCTCTTCTAACCATTGCTGAGCAATTTGTGAGCGCAGTCCGCCGCGAAAGCAGTAAATAAGCGCGTCCGGATACTCGGTTAAATACGTCTGCCAGGCGTTGATTCGGGCTTGTTTGATCTCACCGCTGACTAAGCGCTCGCCCAGCGAAATAGCCGCGGCTTGGCCCTGCTGCTTATAAGCGATGCCAACCTGATGGCGTTCTTGATCGTTCATCAGCGGTAAATTGACCGCGCCCGGCAGCGCGCCTTGGGCAAACTCTACCGGGGCGCGTACGTCTATGAACGGCCGTTCGTCACTGATTAAATTCAGAGATGAAGGTGTGATAGCCAGGGTCACCCGAGAACCTCAATTGACGCTTTGCCTTGGCGCGCTTTCATAACGCCAAAGGAGTGCAATGTCAGGCCATATTCACGGCCAATACGCTCAACGTCATCTTCCCAGGCGGGGTCTACGCTTAGCAGCAGGCCACCCGACGTTTGCGGGTCACATAGCCATTGCCAGTGGGCTTCATCCATGGCGGGGAAGCTTTCACCCAAGGCATCGCGATTACGCAGCGTGCCACCCGGTACCGCGCCTAGGCGACGGTACGCTTCAGCTTCGGCTAAACGTGGCAGCTTGCGGAAATCAATTTGGGCCATCACACCGCTGGCATGGCACATTTCAGAAAGATGGCCTGCCAGACCAAAACCAGTGACATCGGTCATGGCATTAACGCCTTTAACATCAGCGAGTTTCACACCAATGCGGTTGGACTTCAGCATGGTTTCTCGGGCAAGGCCGTGATGCCCGGCTTCCAGCAAACCACGCTTTTCCGCAGTGGTTAACATACCCACGCCTAGCGGCTTGGTTAGATAGAGCAAGTCACCCGCTTTAGCGGTGCTGTTTAGCTTGAGCTTGTCTAGGTCGACCAAGCCATTAACGGCTAAACCGAAGATAGGCTCTGGAGCATCAATGGAATGCCCACCGGCCAAGGCAACGCACAGCTCGCGACAGACGGCTTGCGCACCGGCCATGACATCGCCCGCCACTTCGGCGCTAAGCTTATCCAGCGGCCACCCCAAGATACCTAACGCCATGACCGGTGTGCCGCCCATAGCGTAAACGTCACTGATGGCATTGGTGGCGGCAATACGACCAAAATCAAACGGGTCGTCGACAATCGGCATAAAGAAGTCAGTGGTGGCGATCATGCCACGGCCATCGCCGAGATCGTATACGGCGGCATCTTCGCGCCCTTGATTGCCAACAATAAGTTGCTTATGGCCTGCTGCTGGTCCCGCTTTGGCCAGAATCCCATCCAGCACGTCCGGGGCAATCTTGCAGCCGCAGCCTGCACCGTGACTATATTGGGTCAGACGAATCGTACTCATGGTGTCTCTCCTTGGCACTCAAGATTATCAAACACACTAAGCATAGCTCACGCTAACGCGCGTCTTATGTTTAAAAGTTCCTTGCACTACAGAGCATCTAGGGCATCGCTTAATTTATCCACGGCAATGACCTCCATGCCTTGCGGGGCATGCTTGGGGGCATTTCCACGGGGGACGATGGCCCGTAAAAAACCGTGCTTGGCAGCTTCGGCAATCCGCTCTTGACCGCTGGGTACCGGGCGTATCTCCCCAGACAACCCTACTTCCCCAAACACCACTAACTCTTTCGGCAGCGCACGGTTTTGCAGGCTCGACACTACCGCTAGTAGTACCGCTAGGTCAGCGCTGGTCTCAAGTACTTTCACCCCACCTACCACGTTCAAGAACACATCTTGATCGCCGGTAAACAGCCCGCCGTGACGATTGAGCACCGCCAGCAGCATAGCCAAGCGATTTTGGTCTACGCCGACCGCTACCCGGCGTGGATTACCCAATGCTGATTCATCTACCAATGCCTGTACTTCAACTAGAATAGGCCGAGTGCCTTCCCACACCACCATCACCAAGCTACCCGGTGCCTGTACCTCTTGGCGGGAAAGAAAAATCGCGCTGGGGTTTTTAACTTCTTTAAGGCCTTGCTCCAGCATCGCGAAAACGCCTAGCTCGTTAACCGCTCCAAAGCGGTTCTTCTGGCCGCGTAGGGTACGAAAGCGCGAGTCCGCGCCTCCTTCCAATAGCAGTGAGGCATCAATCATATGCTCAAGCACTTTTGGCCCTGCCAGCGAGCCGTCTTTGGTCACGTGCCCTACTAATAACAGCACTGTATTAGTTTTCTTGGCAAAACGCGTTAAGGCCGCCGCAGACTCGCGTACCTGGGCAACGCCACCGGGCGCAGAACTGATATCTTCCAGATGCATGGTTTGGATAGAATCAATCACCAGAATTTCAGGCTTCTCGCGCTCAGCTACCGCCAGAATGGTTTCGACACTGGTTTCCGCTAGCATTTTCAAACCATTCGTAGGCAGTTGCAGGCGGTGAGCACGCATAGCGACCTGGGACAATGACTCCTCCCCCGTCACATAGAGAATACGCCGCTGCTGAGCCAGCTTGCAGGCCGTTTGTAGAAGCAGTGTTGATTTACCTGCCCCGGGGTTACCGCCCAGCAACACTGCTGAACCAGGTACAAGCCCACCACCCAGCACACGATCAAACTCAGCGAAAGTAGAGCTCATCCGCGGTACTTCACTAAGATCAACATTGCCTAGATCAATCACTTCTCGCGAGAGATCACCTGCATAACCGCTACGCCCAGGGGAGGCCCCGGCACCGGGACGTGCACTCGCCAAGTGCACCTCGGTTAAGGTATTCCACTCCTGGCAACTGCTGCACTGCCCCTGCCATTTGCGAAATTCAGCACCGCATTCGGTACATACAAAGGCGCTTTTGGCTTCAGGTAAATCAACACTGCTTCTATCTTTATGATGATGTAATAGCTATCACTGAGTAATTTCCAAGTTGAACTACCCAGATACCATTTATATATACAAAAGGCGGCCATTGGCCGCCTTTCACACTGTTTGCTACTGCGTTATTGACGCGTTAGCTGCAGCATTTCACCATTTTCAAAGCGGCGGCGTTCTGGATCAATTAACTCTAACGTGCGCTCATCAATACGCATGAAGTAGTAAATTTGGCCTTCGCCATTCGGCGTTAACTCATAAACAGTGGCGTCTGGATCAGACGGCGTGCCGGTCAGCACTTCCCAGTTCCCCGCATAGTTTTCATCCGGCGGCGTTTGGGGGTGATTACGGTAAGTAGCGTTGAGTGTAAATGTGCGCTCTTCAGCTGCGCTCATTTCATCACCCACCATGGTGACATCCAAATCAATCCCATCACAGTTACGGCAAGGTAGTGAACCCTGGTAATTTTGCTGTGCGCTGGCTGCTTCTTCTTGCTGCTGTTCCATTGGGCTGCTCGCACAGCCAGCCAGCAGTGCCAACATAGCCGAACCGGCTAGCAAACTCTTGAGTTGCATAGAGTGTCTCCTTAATCTCGTGTTGGACATCACATTTATTACGCGCTGTTGTGACAGCATAACTGCTACAAGGTGCAACGCCCACCCCTAGCGTTGCGAATGCTTGCGCTTAGCCAGCCATCAAGCGACCATGGGCGACTACCTTGCTAGGATATCAGGTTACACTCATGAGCCAATACTGGAGTCCGGCTGTTCGGGAATTAACCCCTTACATCCCCGGTGAGCAGCCACGCGAGCGGGTTATTAAGCTCAACACTAACGAAAACCCTTATCCGCCTGCCCCAGGCGTTGGTGAGGCGTTACGTAACTATGCCACCGACCATTTACGCCTTTACCCTGACCCAACTTCTGCAGCACTGCGCGAGGCACTGGCCAAGGCCTTTAAGGTAACCAGTCATCAGGTGTTTGTAGGCAATGGCTCCGATGAGGTGCTGGCATTCGCTTTCCAAGCGTTTTTTTGCCACGACGCCCCCTTAGACGTCCCCGCGATCACCTATAGCTTCTACCCTGTTTATGCGAATCTTTACGGTGTGGAACTGCGTAAACATCCGCTTAATGCGCATTGGGAAGTCGATATAGAGGCTCTGGCTGCCGCTACCGAACGCAGCGGCGTTATCTTTGCCAACCCTAACGCACCAACGGGCCATGCGCACTCTTTGGCAACTATTGAGGCACTGCTTAAGCGCGTCACAGATCGGGTGGTGCTGGTAGACGAGGCGTATGTGGATTTCGGCGCTGAGAGCGCTGTAGCGCTAATTGATCGTTACCCAAATCTACTGGTCACCGGCACATTTTCAAAATCACGTAGCTTGGCAGGCCTACGCCTAGGCTATGCAGTGGGCTCAGAAGAGTTGATGGATGGCTTACAGCGGGTAAAAGATTCTTTCAATTCATACCCAGTGGATAGCTTGGCAAGCCTAGTGGGTATTGCAGCACTCAATGATCCGAAACATTTTGAAGCCTGCCGCGAGCATGTTATTACCACACGTGAGCGAACTCGCCAGCGTCTCGAAACTTTGGGATTTAAAGTGCTGCCCTCTAAGGCTAACTTTGTGCTTGCTCAGCATCCTGATTACGAAGGCGCGCAGCTTTTTTCAGCGCTACGTGAGCGCGGGATTCTGGTACGCCATTTTAATACTTCAGAACTCAATAACTTCCTGCGTATCACCATCGGCACCGATGATGAAATGGATAGCCTGATTGAGGCGGTGGAGACAATCTGCGTTTAACCTTTAGCCAGCCTCCTACCTGCTTTAGTAGGCGGCTGCTTTATCTCGCAACGACGCTGTGTCATCACGAGCGAAGCGTGGCGATCTCGAGGTAGCTGCCACCGCAGGACGAGCTGGCCGCGTCGCTGCGCTCCTCGCCATGACATGGCGGGTTTCTTTTTTCCACGCAATAAAAAACCCCAAGCACAGGGTACTTGAGGTTTTTCTTAAATAAGTGCCTGACGATGACCTACTCTCGCATGGGGAGACCCCACACTACCATCGGCGCTAAGCGGTTTCACTTCTGAGTTCGGCATGGGATCAGGTGGTTCACGCGTGCTATGGTCGTCAGGCGTAA
>JAMCZP010000166.1 GCA_023485185.1 Gammaproteobacteria bacterium | reverse complement strand
ATGCCAAGCGAGTGGATTGCGCGTGATGATCAAACTCTAGCGCTACAAGGCGAGTGGACACTTGCCAATTATCGCGCTATTAAATCGACGCTTTCTCATCATAAAGCCGACATTAAAGAGCCGATCAAGGTTGGCAAGGGTGCGGAAAAATCGATTTCCTTAGAAGCAATTACTCGTCTGGACACGGCTGGTGCCATACTCGTCATTGAGCTGATTGGGGTCGAAAAAGCACAAAAGGTGTCCGAATGGGCAACTGAACTGCCTAAAGAACAGCAGGCACTGCTTTTACGCATAGCCGAGGCCATGGATGCGCCGCTGGACGTCAAAACCCCTTCTTACTCACGCATCAGCCAAGCGCTTGCCAGCGTAGGTCAACAAATGGTGGGGCTTTGGTCCCAGCAGCGCCAACTGCTGGCCTTTATTGGCCTAGTCATTGCCACCTTATTCCAGCTGATATTACGGCCGCGCCGTTGGCGGGTGACTGCCACGGTGGCGCATGTTCAGCAGAGCGGCCTTAATGCGGTACCTATCGTTGCGCTATTAACGTTTATGGTAGGCGCCGTAGTAGCGTTCCTGGGCGCTACCGTTTTGCAGGATTTTGGTGCCACGGTGTATACCATCGACCTGGTGGCGTTCTCCTTTTTGCGCGAGTTCGGCGTTCTGCTCGCCGCCATACTGATAGCAGGACGTACCGCCAGCGCCTTTACAGCGCAAATTGGCGCCATGAAATCCAATGAAGAGATAGATGCCCTTCAAGCGCAAGGGCTAGACCCTATTGAGCTTTTGGTGCTGCCTCGGGTCATGGCGATGTTAATTAGCCTGCCCATGCTGGCGTTTGTGGGCATGCTCAGCGGTTTGGCGGGTGGCGCCATGGTCGCTACTCTGTCACTGGATATTTCTCTTACCCAGTTTATGAACACACTCCAAAAAGACGTGTCGGTGACACATTTTTTGGTAGGGCTAAGCAAAGCCCCGGTATTTGCGTTTGTGATTGCCGTTATTGGCTGCCTGGAGGGCTTTAAGGTGAGCGGCAGCGCCCAATCAGTGGGGGCGCATACCACCTCCAGCGTGGTGCAGTCGATTTTTATGGTGATTCTGATTGATGCTCTCGCCGCGCTATTCTTTATGGAGATGGGCTGGTAATGGATTCAGATAAAGCCATAGAGCAAAACAACCAACCCGTAATTAAGGTACGGGGATTGGTCAACAGTTTCGGCTCCCATGTCGTTCACGAAGACTTGGATCTCACTCTTGAACGCGGCGAAATTCTTGGCGTCGTGGGCGGTTCAGGTACCGGTAAATCGGTACTTTTGCGCAGCATTGTCGGCTTAAAACGCCCCAATGGCGGCACGGTCGAAGTCCTGGGCACCACCCTTAACGAGCTAAGCGAAAAAGAGCGCAGTCATATTGAACGCCGCTTTGGCGTTCTATTCCAGCGTGGCGCGCTGTTTAGCTCTTTGAATTTGCAGGAGAATATTGCCCTTCCGCTGATTGAGCACGCCAAGCTACCTCGCGAAAATGCTGAACATCTCGCCAGGGTGAAGCTTTCGCTGGTCGGGTTACCCCCACAGGCCGCGCTTCAATTTCCTGAATCACTGTCGGGCGGCATGGTGAAGCGCGCAGCCCTGGCTCGCGCCTTAGCGCTAGACCCAGACATACTGTTTCTTGATGAGCCTACTGCAGGGCTTGACCCTATTGGCGCGGCGGCATTCGATCAGTTGCTGGTAACCCTTCGTGATGCACTTGGGTTCAGCGTTTTCCTGGTCACCCATGACCTGGATACGCTTTACGCCGCCTGTGACCGGGTTGCCGTGCTCTCGCAAAAACGCGTGTTGGTGGTGGACACCATCGACAAAGTGGCTGAAACCAACGATGAGTGGGTTCAAGACTACTTTCACGGCCCCCGCGGCAGGGCTGCTCAAAGCGCGCATTCCATCTCTTCAACTAACGCTAACGTCCAGGAGTGACTGCACATGGAAACACGGGCGCATCACGTTTTAATCGGTCTCTTCACGCTGGCAACGGCCGCTGGCGCACTTCTGTTTGCGCTATGGATGAGCTATGCCGCCGGTGAACGCAGCTATCAGCCCTACCGCATCCTCTTTGAGCGCAGCGTAAGCGGCCTGTCCGTAGGCAGCAAAGTGCAGTACAACGGCATTGAGATAGGCGATGTGACTGAACTGATTCTGAATCCAAACGATCCACGCCAAGTCATTGCCAATATCCGCGTCTACGATGATGCACCGATCAAAACAGATACTCGCGCCAGACTCGCCTTTGCCAGTATTACCGGCAGCATGTCCGTTCAGCTCCACGGCGGCACCCCAGAGAGCCCACGCTTGGTTGACCAAACCAACGATGAAGTGCCGTTTATTCAGGCCGACCCTTCCCCTATCGCCACGCTATTCGATGAGGGTGAAGAGATGATCGAGAACATCAATTCGATCTTACAAAACGTTAACGAGCTATTTGACGATAATAACCGTGAGCAGGCTGGCAATATTTTGACCAATATTGCCCAGATCACCGAGATGATTGCCACTCAGCAAGAAGCCCTAGATGACAATATGGCGCTGTTTGGCGACGCTGCGCGTCAGGCAACCACTACGCTTGCAAGTATTGATGAACTCAGTCATGAAGCCACTCAGCTACTACGCGAGGATGGCCGTATAGTCATGCAAAGCGCTGCCGATGCTAGCCGCGATGTGGCGCGTGCCGCCCAGCGCATTGAGCAGTTAGTGGAGACTAACGCAGGTGCCATTGAAGGCAGTTTGCAAGGTGCGCAGAATATTGCGCCAGCGCTCTCTTCGCTTCGCTCAACACTGAGTACGCTGGATCGTATTACCCGCCAGTTGGAAGAGAGCCCGACGGACTTTTTCCTGGGCCGTGATCAGGTAGAGGAGTTCCGCCCATGAGTTTACGTATCCCCGCCACTATTCTAGTCAGTGCTGCCCTTCTACTCAGTGCGGGCTGTTCGATACTGCCCGAAAGCGAGCCTGCCACGCTTTACCGTTTGCCTGCCAGCGACTTGCCGGCTGCGGCTATCTCATCTAGTAGCGCTAGCCAGCGCCTAGGCATTGCCGATCCTGAAGCGGGACATCTGCTCAGTAGCAACCGGATTGTGGTTTATCCAGAGCGTAATGTGGTCAATGTCTACGAGGGTGCCCGTTGGCATGAAGATGCACCTGACTTGCTTAAGGCACGTTTGATTGCAGGGTTACAACAGAGCCAGCTATTTGCTGGTGTAGGCAGTGACCGCTTGCCGCATGATCTGCTGCTACTCAGTGAACTACGTCACTTCCAGAGCGATTATGTGACCAATCCACCTACGGTTAGGGTGCAGCTTGATGTACAGCTGGTCGGCACTTCGAACCGAACGCCACTTGCTGCCATGAATTTCAGCACCAGCGCCCAAGCGAGCAGTGTCGATATTGCCGATGTAGTTGATGCTTTTGGTCTTGCCAGCGACGAACTTACTGAGCAACTGGCAGTTTGGTTAGCACAGCAGTCTGATGTGGTTGACAGCCCAGATCGCTAATAAATCGAGTCCTTACTGGTTTGATATTTTTTTCACATACTCCCGCGGGTCGCGGGGATAATAGCGCTCTGGCTGTTTTTCCATGTGGGGAAAGTAGCGCGTGTCCTTGTAGGGCATCTTCATGAAGCCGGAGACGCCCAGGCCTTCAATTTGGCTTACCGATGCAAGGATACTTGCCAGCAGCGTGCGAAATTCATGCTCTTTGGCAGGGTCTAGCAAACGGTAGTAGCTATGAATTTTGAGGTGTTGCGGTAACGCTTCAAAAATAATCATGCCGGTGTGATGAATATCGTTAAGTTGCTGCAGCACGCGCATGATCGATTCAGGGAGTACGAGCAGCTCTTCGGGGTCGGGCCCATCTTCAAAATAGCTGTGCTGGCGGGTGCGATCTTCAAGCTCCGGCACCGCACTCAGCTCATAGCTGATCGCCATGCTTGGCTCGCTGACAAAGGCGTCATCCGCTGAAGCGCGCTCTAAATGAAGCGTCTGACGAGCATTAAACAGGCAGCTTTTAAATACTCCTTGGCGATGAATAGCCCGCGCCAGGTGCACCATATTATTAACCGCCTCGATAAAGGCAGGCTTGAGCGCCGGGTCATGCAGGTTTAACGAAGAATCGATATACACCCCTTCCCGCTCCCATCGCACCGCCAATCCCCCCACCACGGGATATTTTCCCAACCGGCTCACTGAGGCCAAAAAGGCCTTTTCAGTCTCGCCCATCCCCTGCATAAACTGCTTGTAGTAGCGGTCTAGCTGCACATCATTGACGTCATTAAGGGTCTCCTGGGCATTCGTTTCGCGCAAAAAAGCCTTACGTGAGCTATACACGACCGTATCAATCTCCTGCTCAGCAGGACGCCCCCAGACCGGCACTAGAGGCACTTGCACCCCAGCAGGTAAATCAATCATCACGACCCTGGCCATACGCGACATAGTCTGGACGAAGTAGTCACCCGCTTTGCGCCTTACCTGTGGGTCGGGGTCGAGCATGCCATCCAAGGTGCGAGCGAACTCCATAGGTAAGCCAAGCGAACTGGCGGGAATGGCACGATGACCAAAGCGGCAGGATTGTGCTGAGGCCAGTGCATACAGTGTCCCGGCTACTCCCTGCTCATCAAATCGTGGCGAAGAGAGCGCCCCGTTCAACTGCTCTTCACCGATAAAGTACACATCGCCCAGGCGGGCATTGGTTTGCTGCAAATTATCCGACATCAGCTCCATGACGTTGGCGCCCACAAACTGTAGTTGGGCGTCTAGCTGAGCAAATACCGATGAGCCCCAATCAATCAGCGCAACAGACTCCTGCTCGGCGTCATACACCAAGTTAGAGGGTTTGATATCGCCATGAACGACCGGGCGGGACTGGAGGCCCGTTTCTCGACGCAGGGTGATAAGAATATCGGCTAGCTGCGCGGCGATACGCACAATCAAGCGTGGAGAGAGACGCCCCTGCTTAAGCGATACCTGCTCTAAATTCCAGCCGGGCGCACGTTCCATCACCAGAATGGATTGTCCCCGGGAGCGCTGGTAGGCGATCAGCCCAGGTATTCGCGGATGCGCAACCTGATCGAGCATAAACGCCTCCTCTTCGAGGCGCTCCTGTAAGTGTGAGGGTAGGGTAATGCGCGAGAATTTAAAGACATAATGGGCTGTAACACCTTGGTGGATGGTGCTACCGGCAAACACAAAGCCATACGCACCTTTACCAATTAGTTCGATATCTTGATAGCCCAACTGGGTGAGCTGCTCCTGGCACAGCGCCACCCAATCTTTAAGCTTACGGGCATCGTGGTGGCTCAACAGATATACCGATTGCTCTTCGGGTATATAGAACTGCTGAAGCGGTGCCTGGGGCATAAATATGGCCTGTTAGCCCAAGTAAAGCAGCATGGTTTCCGGGGCTTCTAGAAAGCCTTTCCAGGCATTACAAAAGCGCGCAATGGTGCCGCCATCGATAAAGCGGTGATCACCTGCCCAGGTGATCGTCATGATGGCCCGGCGCTGCACCGCGCCCTGGTCGTCAAAGCGCGGCAGCCACTGGGTTTTCCCAATCGCCACTATCGCGGCTTCCGGCGCGTTAATAATCGGTGCCGCGTAGGTGCCGCCGAGCGCGCCGATATTAGAAATACTTATTGTGCCTCCCTTTAGATCCGCTTGGTCAACTCGCCCCTCCCGTGCAGCCGTAGTTAATCGACCTACTTCACGAGCGATCTCCAGCAGGGTTAAGCGCTCAACGTTTTTCACATTGGGCACCATCAGGCCCACTTTACTATCCACCGCCATACCGATATTGCACTGGGGGTAATAGTGCAATTCGTCCCCGGATGCATTTAGCTGAGCATTAACGATCGGTTCATGGGCTACTGCTAATGCCATGGCTTTCATAAAGAATGGCATCAGCGTTAGTCGCTCGCCCTGAGCCTCTGCCAATGGTTTTAAGCGCTCTCTAAGCGCCAGCAGTGCAGTAACGTCGATCTCTTCGCCGTAGTGGAAATGAGGAATGGTGCTGGCCGCTTCAACCATACGCTTGGCCATTACTGCGCGTACGCCGCGAAGTGGCTCCACTCTAGGCGCTTGGTGTTCTACCTGCCTTTCGATCTGTGGCTTGGTGGCAGATTGCTCTGTCGCCAGATTGGATGGGGTTTGCGTTTGTGGCGCTTGGTCAAGATGCGCCAGCACATCCTCTTTGAGTACCCGGCCATCTTTGCCGCTGCCCGCAATCTCGGTAAGCTGCAGAGAGTGCTCACGCACTAAACGCCTAACCGCAGGGCTTGCAGGCACTTTTCCATACCCGAAACCGTACTCACCAGTACCTGCACCCTTTGATGGCGCAGAGGGAGCTACTGCTGATGCGTCTGCTTTTGAAAGGCTTGTGGGTAGTTCAACCGGCACTTCATTGGCTGTCTCTGGCGCCGCCCCTGCGTGCTCCTGATCGACAACGGCTGAGTTTTCCCCATCGATCTGATAGGCATACAAGGGCGCATGCACTTTGGCAATTTGGCCTTGAGCAACATACAGCTTGGTTACAACCCCCGCTTCAGGGGCAGTGATTTCAACCAATGCCTTATCGGTCATAACTTCAACGATAGGCTGGTCTTCTTCAATTGTGTCGCCTTCGGCCACACGCCACTCAACTACTTCACATTCGACGATGCCTTCGCCAATATCCGGCAGTAAAAAATCGCTCATTGTTACTCTCCCCATGCGTTCTTAGGCATTAATAGCCACTAAAAGTTGACGCTTTCGCGAATCGCTTCAAAAATTTTCAGATGATCAGGCAGGTACTCTTTTTCCAACACCAGCGGAAAAGGCGTATCCAGCCCGGTCACCCGTGCAATCGGCGACTCCAGGTAGAGAAAACAACGTTCTTGAATCGTGGCAGCAATTTCTCCCGCAAAGCCGCCGGTTAATGGGGCTTCATGGCTAACAACAAGACGTCCTGTTTTAAGCACAGATTCAGCGACCGTATCTGCATCCCAAGGCAGCAGCGTGCGCAGATCAATAACTTCACAGGCAATACCCTGCTCTTCGGCTAAATCTACCGCTTTACCAATGACTTCCATCTGCGCGCCCCAACCGACCACGGTAATATCGGTACCCTCTTTGGTGATTTCGGCTTCGCCAATGGGCAGTTGGTAATCATCCTCTGGCACTTCACCCACCGCCGCTCGATAGAGACGCTTTGGCTCCAGGAAAAGCACTGGGTCCGGGTCGCGAATAGCGGCAAGCAGTAGCCCTTTGGCCTGATAGGGGTTGCGCGGCACCACCACTTTTAATCCAGGTGTATGGGTGAAATAAGCTTCCGGTGATTGAGAGTGATAGAGGCCGCCGGCGATACCGCCACCGTAAGGGGTACGAATAGTCAGCCCACCGACATTAAACAGATCCCCAGAGCGGTAGCGGAACTTGGCGGTTTCATTGACGATTTGATCAAAGGCGGGAAAAATATAATCGGCGAATTGAATTTCCGCGACGGGCACCGAGCCTTGAGCCGCTAAGCCATTGGCAAAACCGATAATTCCCTGCTCCACAAGTGGCGTATTAAAGCAGCGCGCTTTGCCGTACTTCTCCTGCAGGTGACTGGTGGCACGAAATACGCCGCCAAATATACCCACATCTTCACCAAAGCAAATGACTTTTTCATCCTCTGCCATGGCAATATCCAGTGCGTTATTAATCGCCTGGAGCATGTTCATAGTAGCCATGTTACGCCTCTCCCTGGGAATCAGAATCCGTGCTTACATCCAAGTCCAGCGACTTTGCCCCGCGGGGATAGGCATCCGGGTAGCGACGTATATGACGTTTTAATTGATCAAACTGACGCTGTAGTGCTGGGGTTATATCGGCGTAGACATCGCTGATCAAACTCTCCAGTGGCGGCGATGAACGCTTCTCTGCACGCTTCATGGTTTCCAGCACTTCTCGGCGCAGCGTCTCTTGCTGAGCAGCCTCCTCCTCTTCGCTCCACCACTGCTTGTTCAATAGCCACTTTTGTAGCCGCAGCAGTGGGTCTTTGGCGCGCCATACCTCTTCTTCATCTTTAGAGCGATAGCCTGAAGGGTCGTCTGAGGAGGAGTGAGCGGCAAGGCGGTAGCTCATGGCTTCAATCAACACCGGCTGATTTTGTTCAACGGCAATTTTGCGTGCCTGACGGGTCGCTTCATACACTGCCAAGACATCGTTTCCGTCAACCCGGATCACGTGCATGTGATAACCAAATGCACGTGGCGCGATGCCGTCGGCGGCAAATTGCTCATTAGATGGCGTTGAAATGGCATAGCCATTGTTTCGGCAGAAAAAGATCACCGGCACTTGATGTACCGAGGCCATATTTAGTGCGGCGTGAAAATCACCTTCCGACGCTGCACCTTCACCAAAAAAGGTTAACGTGCAATGGCCGTTCCCTGCGAGCTTTTGGCCGTAAGCGTAGCCCGTCGCCTGGGGAATTTGCGTTGCCAAGGGAGAAGAGATCGTCATGTAGTGCAGCTTACGCGACCCATAATGGATCGGCATTTGTCGGCCCTTGCCGTAATCCAGCTCGTTGCCAAACAGTTGATTCATGAATTCATCAATTGAAAAGCCGCGATACATCAAGGCGCCCTGCTCACGGTACTGCGCCATGATCATGTCTGCGTCATTGAGAGCAGCGGTGGCCCCCACCACGGCGGCCTCTTCCCCGGTACACTGCATGTAGAAACTCAGTCGCCCTTGACGCTGGGCGGCCATCATTCGTTCATCCAAGATACGGGTGGCAAGCATCGCTTGGTAAATACGCCGGGCATGGTCACGCTCAAGTACAGGTTCGACAGCGCCGCTATGCAACTCCCCTTCTGGATTGAGCAGACTAAACGTCGGTATCGAAATTTCATCGCCAGTCATAAAGGCTGGCTGGTGCAGATACTGTGTCATCATTATTGTCCTTGTTTTACCCCTTTTGAGGGCAGTGTTGCTGGTATTGGCCGTTTTTGCCAGTGGATTTATCTGCCATTGGCCAACACAACATCCAGGGCTACCACAACACGTAGGACAGTAACGCAGCACAAGCACTTTAGGGATGCTACTTAAGCCGCAGAGAAACACATAATAAGTAAGTTTATGGCACCGGCTAGGGCGTAGAAAGGCGGGACCTCAGCTTACGCTGCAGCAGTTCAAACAGGCTATCAACCGTTAGCGCTAACAACGCGATGGTCAACGCACCCTGCACGACATAAGCCATATTGCCATTAACCATGCCCGCAATAATTGGGTCGCCTAAATTACTTGCGCCCACGGTGGCACCTAACGCGGCGGTGGCAATATTGATAGTCACCGAGGTACGAATTCCTGCCAGAATAACCGGTGCCGCCAGCGGCAGCTCGACCTGGCGAAGGGTTTGAGTCGGTGTCATACCCATGGCGTGGGCCGCTGTTTTAATCTCGTTATCGACTTCTTGCAGGCCGGTGAGCGTATTACGCACGATGGGCAAAAGCCCATAGAGCATCAACGCTACCATAATGGGTAAGGTACCAAACCCCAGCACCGGCACCGCCAGCGCCAAAACGGCCACCGGTGGGAATGTTTGCCCAAGGGAGGCTAACTGGGCCACCAGCGGTAAAAAATCACGGCCGCGTTCGCGAGTGACCGCAATCCCTGCTAATACGCCCACCAAAATGGTGACAGCCGCTGCAACTCCCACCACTAGCAAATGGCGACCTAGCAATACATAAAACTCGGCACGCGCATAAATGACCTGACGAGCATTGGGCTCTATCCAACGAAACAGTGCTTCAGCGTAGGGCACCCCCATGACGCTAATCAGCAGCAAAGTGCCCCAGAGCAGTGGCCATAACCACATTGGCGCCTGCTGCCGTGATTGCATTACGCTCAGCTGTTCACTCACGCGAGCCGCCTCTATCGAACTGTGCTTCTTTAATAATTCTGCGCAGCGTCAACTCACCAATGGGGACATCGTGCTGGTCCACCACCGTCAGGCGGTCACTATGGTCACGCAGCATCATGGAGAGCGCTTGGCGCAGCGAAAAATCCGCTGGAATACGTGACTGGGCAGGCAAGGTTGGGCCCATTGATGTCATGTGATCTCTAACACGGGTTAATGCGGCTTGCTTAAGCCCCCGCTCAAGGCCACCTAACAGTGACTCTACAAAGGGGTCAGCAGGATGCTGTAATAGCGCCAGCGGCGTGCCTTGCTGAACAATACGCCCCTCACGCATCACGACTAGATGATCGGCAAGCTTAAGGGCCTCATCCATGTCATGGGTTACAAACACAACGGTTTTCTGCATTCGTGCCTGTAGCTTGGCCAACTCGTCCTGTAGCTTTTCACGGGTAATAGGATCAAGCGCACCGAAAGGCTCGTCCATCAACAGAATGTCGGGGTCGGCAGCAAGTGCCCGCGCTACACCTACTCGCTGCGCTTGCCCACCGGAAAGCTGATGAGGATATTTCTCCCCAAACTCTCCCACTGGTAAGCCGAGCAAATTCATCAGCTCTTCTACCCGCGATTGAACCTCCGCCGCAGGCCACTTGAGCAAGCGGGGGACTAAACCAATATTGCGCGCCACGCGCCAATGGGGAAACAGTCCAGTATGCTGGATAACATAGCCAATTCTGCGGCGTAGTTTTACCGGGTCATACGCTTCAATCGCCTGCCCATCAAGGATGATGTCACCCTCACTGTGCTCAATTAAGCGATTGATCATGCGCAAAGTGGTCGATTTACCGCAACCCGAAGTGCCAACTAACGCACAAAATTTGCCTTTGGGTACGCGCAGTGAAATATCATCCACCGCGGTTTCAGTACCAAATCGCTTAGAGACATGGGAAAGCTCAATCATTCATCCCCTCCGGGGCGTAGCGCTTCTGCTAATGCACCTAGCCCCGCATCTACCACCAGAGCCATTATTAAAATCGGCAGTGCGCCAAGTAGCACCATATCCATGGCAGCTTGACCCAAACCTTGAAAAATAAAGGTACCCAGTCCGCCAGCACCAATCAGAGCCGCCACGGCAGTAAGCCCAATGGCCTGTACAGTGGTAATACGTATCCCTTCCAAAAGCACCGGTAACGCCAACGGCAAGCGAACCTGCCAAAAACGCTGTCCTGCGCGCATACCCATGCCTTTTGCTGCCTCTAAGGTGTCTTTGCTAACCTCTTCAAGGGCGATATAGGTATTGCGTACCATGGGAAGCAGGCTGTAAGCAATCAGGGCAATTAAAGCAGGCGTTGTACCGATACCGCTAACACCTAGTTGCGCCAAAAATGGCACCTCTGCTGCAAGCCAGGCAAGCGGTGCTAGCAGCAAACCAAATAGCGCTAGGCTGGGAATGGTCTGTAAGAAATTAAGCAGTGTAAACGCCCCCTTCTGCAGGCGGGCATAGCGTTGCATCAACATGGCGAGCAGTAACCCCAACACCACACTGACGCCCACAGCTATACTCACTAACCTAATATGCTGCCCAACGGCGGTTAAGAACTGGCGATCACGTGCTCTAAACTCTTGAACGAGCGCAAGATTATCCAACCAAAAAGACGCACATAGCCACCATACAAGCGCTACGCCACTAAGCAATAGCGTGGTCCGGAGACGCGTCAGATGTAAGCGTAAACGAATTTCAACTAAGCACAGCATCAGGACAAAGAGCACGACCCAGTAAGCCGTGCCAATACCTAAACGTGCCTGCGGAAGCTCTGGATCAATCAATAAGAGACCGCTTGCGATTAACCCCACTGGCATCAACGCCATTAACCCAACCACCACTGTAAGCAAAGCACGATAGTGAGGTAAGGTTGGTTGCCACGCAAAAATCCCAATGGCCGAAAACAGTAACGTGATGAACAGCACGCCTGGCCAGCCGAAGGCCTCTAATGCGCCATGCCCAGTTCCCAACACAATGCGGTTAGGTGCCATGCTCACTACGTCTAACGTCCAAAATGCACCAAGCATCGCGAGGCTGAGACTTATAAGCACCACATTAGGGTTCCGCACCTCCCAACGCATTCGTGGGGTGGGCAGCGCATCCAATAGCGACATTAATTAGTTATCCAGGGAATCAAGGTAGTCGCTGGCTACTTGGGTCGGGGAGAGTCCGTTGACGGCAACATCCGCATTGAGCGTTTGCAGGGTGAGCTCATCGAGTGTAGCAAAAACCTGATTGAGTAGCGCTTCAATATCAGGGTGTGCTTCCAATACGCTTTCCCGCACCACAGGAGCAGGCTGGTAAACAGGTTGAACGCCTTTGGTATCTTCAAGGACAACAAGGCCAAGCGCACTTAAGCCACCGTCCGTGCCATAGGTCATGGCGCCGTTAACACCACTGGTTTGCTGTGCAGCAGCCCGCATGGTGGCGGCGGTATTGCCACCAGAGAGCACTAACAGTTGTTCATCGCTTAATTCAAAGCCATAGGCTTCTTGAAAAGCGGGCAGCGCCTGAGCCGATTCAACGAACTCCGCGCTTGCGGCAAATTTGAATTCACCACCATCAGCCAAATAAGCAGCCAGATCATCTAAGCTCACCAGCTCATTCTCGGTGGCCACATCTTCGCGAATACTCATCGCCCAGGTGTTATTAGCGCTCGCGGGCTGCAGCCAAATCAGGCCTTGTTCAGCATCACGTTCACGTACCGTTTCATAAGCTTCGTCGGGATTATTCCAGACCGGACTGTCGGTCATATCAAAAAAGAATGCACCATTACCCGTATACTCTGGATAAAGGTCGATTTCGCCAGCTTCCAGGGCCGTGCGTACTACGCTAGTACCGCCAAGCTGCAACCGATTTTCGGTAGTAATACCATGACGTTCCAGGGTTTGAATAATCAACTCACCTAATACCGAACCTTCCGTATCGATTTTGGATGACACTACTATCGGGTCGTTGGCGTTGGCTTGAGAAATAGCAGCAATAGACAGTGCGCAAGCCATGATAAGAGGCTTAGCGATGAACAAATTAGCTGAAAAGCGCATTTTTAATTCCTTTTGAAGTGGGCTTTTTAACAACTGAGGCTCTTAACCAGTATAAGAGCCTTCCGCGTTTACACTATAAATGCCTTCAGCGTTTAAGCACGTTTAAGGAGCCTCTAACACCCAGGAAGTACCCTCTCGAGAGTCTTTCAGAATAATCCCCAGCGCCGCGAGCTCATCACGAATCGCATCCGCCTGAGCGAAGTCTTTATTCGCTTTAGCCTCGATGCGCTGAGCAATTTTCGTTTCTATCTCACTTTCGCTAAGCGGCATACCCTGTTGCTGGGTGCCTTTTAAAAACGTTTGCGGTACCTGCTGAAGAAGGCCCAAAATAGCGCCAAGCCGTTTTAGTTCAGCCGCAAGCTTAGGCGCTTGGTCAGGATTCTCCTGCTTGGCTCTGTTGACCTCACGGGCTAGCTCAAACAACACTGCTAAAGCTTCAGGCGTGTTGAAATCATCATCCATTACCTGAGTAAAGCGTTGCCGGTAGGCCGAAGGCTCACTGCTGGTGGTCGTGACGAACGCTACCCCTTCCAACGCCGTATATAAACGCGTTAATGATTTTCTCGCCTCAGTCAACGAGTCTACTGAGTAGTTAATCGCACTACGGTAGTGACTGGCGACCAATAAAAACCGCACTACTTCAGGATCGTGCTCGGCCAACACATCGCGAATGGTAAAGAAGTTGCCCAATGATTTAGACATCTTCTCCTGATTGACCCTTACAGCGCCTGCGTGCATCCAGGTATTAACGTAGGTTTTCCCCGTAGCCGCCTCACTTTGGGCAATCTCATTCTCATGGTGCGGAAAGGTTAAATCCGGCCCGCCGCCGTGAATGTCAAAGGTGTCTCCCAAGCAGCAGGTCGACATGGCCGAGCACTCGATATGCCAGCCAGGCCGCCCATCACCCCAGGGTGACGCCCAGTGCGCTTCCTCTGGCTTTGCGGCTTTCCAGAGGACGAAGTCAAGGGGGTCTTCTTTATGGACATCCACCTCAACCCGCGCACCGGAGCGCATATCGTCAAGCTGGCGATTATTAAGCTTGCCGTAATCGGCAAATTTGCGCACCCGGTAGTAGACATCCCCATTGTCCGCGGCGTAAGCAAAGCCTTTTTCAATCAGTGTTTCAATCATGGCCACGATATCACCGATATGGCCAGTCGCTCGCGGCTCATGGCTTGGCGGTAAAACGGACAACCGCGCCTCATCCTCATGCATAGCAGCGATCATGCGCTCAGTCAGCGCGGTGATGCTTTCGCCATTCTCGTCGGCGCGCTTGAGAATTTTATCGTCGATATCAGTAATATTGCGCACGTAGTTAACGTCATAACCACGTTCACGCAAATAGCGCGTGATCACATCAAAGGCGACCATAACGCGGGCGTGACCAAGGTGGCAGTAGTCATACACCGTCATGCCGCAGACATACATGCTCACTTTTCCCGCGACCAGCGGGGTGAAAGGTTCTTTGCGACGCGTCAGTGTATTGTAAATATGCATATGACGTTTTCCTTAACCCTTCTGTTTGATTTTCGCCCAGCTATCTTTCAATCCGACCGTGCGGTTAAACACCAAATGCTCTGGCGTTGAGTCATGACGGTCCGCGCAGAAATAGCCGACACGCTCAAACTGGAAGCGTGACTCAGGTAGCGCCTCGGCAAGGCTGGGTTCACCGATCGCTTGGTATACGGTTAGCGATTCAGGATTTAGGTGCTCAAGGAAGTCAGCGTCTTTATCGCGATCGGGTTGCTCAACGGTGAACAAATTGTCATAAAGACGAACTTCCATCGGCACGCCATGGGTAGCACTGACCCAGTGAATGACGCCTTTCACCTTACGTCCCTCGGGATTTTTGCCCAGGGTGTCGAAATCCACCGAGCAGTGCAGCTCGCTGATTTCGCCGGCGGCGTCCTTAATCACTTCATCGCAGCGGATCACGTAGCTATTGCGCAGGCGTACTTCTTTGCCTGGCGCCAAGCGGAAGAACTTTTTAGGGGCTTCTTCCATAAAGTCTTCTTGATCGATGTAGAGCTCACGAGTGAACGGTACTTTACGCATGGTCATATCTTCACGGGCGGGATGACCCGGTACTTCGTAAATCTCTTGGTGATCTTCAGGTACGTTGGTTAACACAACTTTCAGCGGGTTTAACACACACATCGCACGCGGGGCATTGTCTTCAAGATCCGAGCGAATGGCGTGGGTCAGCATAGCGATATCAACCAAGCCACCGTCAGCGCGCGTAACACCAATCATTTCGCAGAATTTACGGATAGAGGCTGGCGTATAGCCGCGGCGGCGCATACCGGAAATAGTCGGCATACGCGGGTCATCCCAGCCAGCGACAATTTTCTCGTCAACCAGCAGCTTAAGTTTGCGCTTGGAGGTCAGGGTGTAATCGAGATTCAAACGTGCGAACTCGATCTGGCGCGGCTTTGCAGGTACCGGTAAATTATTCAAGAACCACTCGTACAACGGGCGGTGATCTTCAAATTCCAGCGTGCAAATTGAGTGTGTGATGCCTTCAATGGCATCCGACTGGCCATGGGTAAAGTCGTAAGAGGGATAGATTTTCCACTTATCCCCGGTTTGATGATGGCTTGCGTGACGAATTCGGTAAAGAATCGGATCGCGTAAATTGATATTGGGTGAGGCCATGTCAATTTTAGCGCGCAGCACTTTTTCACTTTCGCCAAATTCACCCTTACGCATACGCTCAAGCAGATCAAGGTTTTCATCCACGCTGCGCTCGCGGTAGGGGCTGGCTTTACCCGGCGCCGTCAAAGTACCGCGATATTCACGAATCTCATCCGGAGAAAGATCGTCAACGTAAGCCTTGCCTTCACGAATCAGGTGCTGCGCCCAGGCATAGAGCTGGTCAAAGTAGTCAGAGGCAAAACGCACCGGCCCGGACCATTCAAAGCCCAACCAACTGACATCTTCTTTGATCGCATCGATATACGCCTGTTCTTCTTTGGCAGGGTTGGTGTCATCGAAACGTAGATGACACTCGCCACCCATTTGCTCCGCCAACCCGAAATTCAGACAGATCGACTTCGCATGGCCGATATGTAGAAAGCCATTAGGTTCCGGGGGGAAGCGTGTCACGATTTTAGTGACCTGGCCGCCCTCGATCTCGTCGCGTACTTGGTTACGAATGAAGTTCGGCGCTGGGGTGGTCTCGTTGGTCATGGTGGTGTTAATTACCTCGTGGTGGATGGCGTGCTGAGCCGTGTAGACCTAGGATACCCTTATGGCCCTTCGCGGTGCAGGACAAAACAGCTATTATAACGTGACGCCGATGCACAGCGCCAAGGCGAACGCCTTTATTGAACAGGAATTTATCAATGATCGTATTACAGACGAACCACGGTGACATCACCATCGCTCTTAACCATGAAAAAGCGCCGATTAGCGCGGCGAATTTTGAGCAGTATGTTCGCGACGGATTTTATGACGGCACCCTGTTTCACCGGGTAATTGATGGCTTTATGGTTCAAGGCGGCGGCTTTGATAAAGATTTTGAGCAAAAGTCGACCCGTGACCCAATCGATAACGAAGCTGACAATGGTTTAAAAAAACACTAT
>JAMCZP010000291.1 GCA_023485185.1 Gammaproteobacteria bacterium | reverse complement strand
TAGTATGGGCGGACAAATGATCGCGAAGCACTTTAAGTTCTGCCTGCCCCTCTTGATTGAGTAGCGGCTTACCTTGAGCAATCAACCAGCGTCTACCGTGCTGATCCATTAAGTGGGCTGCTCGCCGCCTAATGCCGTCTAGGTACTCATTATGACGGATCGGGTAACCAATAATGGTATTCCACTCGGTTTCGCTTACCTGACTGGCTAACGCTTTATCAAACAGGGCAATTAAATCCTTGGGCTCAGTGCGATACCGTGGTGTGCTTGAGGTCATTAGTACCAGCATGACGGAGCCGAGCACCAACAAGCATACTCCCAACACTAATAAATACAGCGCCATTCGCTGTGCTCCCAAGCGGTCTCAGTGAATAAAATAGTCACTTAATTATACGCCGCAAGCTGCTTAGTACGAAAAATTTTAATTTTTTACGAACTTTTTCTTCACAGCTTGTCTGAGTTAGTACAGACAACATCGCGATAGCAGTCGCTAAATTTGTTGTTCTGGCTCTTTGTTTTGATCCCTTGCTTCCGCTACTCATTGAGTAGCGGTTTTTTTTTGGTCAATCAATAAGTTGTTGGATATTTAGTGGCGACGAATAGTCAGCAGGGCGATCAGGATATCACGTCTGGTAACAATCCCCACTAACCGCTGCTGTTCAATGACCGGGTACACCTTGGGTTTGGCACCTAGCATTTCCTGAGCCAAGTCGGTAATACTTTTATTGGGTGACACGCTGAGGACTTCATGGCGCATTAGCTCTCTGACTAAGGGGGCTTCGTCATCATGATAGATGCTATCCAGCACACGGCCCAAGACATCCTGTTCTGAGATAAAGCCAACTAGGCGCCCAGCGCTATCAACGACCGGCGCCCCTGGCAAACGGTGGACGGCTAATCCCTGGGCTAAGGTAGTAATTGAAGCATCCGGTGAGACGCGGTAGCAATCTCGGGACATGATGTCGCGGACGATGTGGGGTGTTGTTGTATTCATAAAAAGCACTCCTTACGCATCGTGTTCAGCTAACGTATTCAAGCCATTTTTTAGCTATGGGTAGATATTTTCAGCTATGGATGGATAAGTGCATCACAGGCGCTATTGTCTGATAATCAGCTTTTGTTGGCCCTAATGCAGTATCGACTTCTTTACTGTAGGTGATTTACCCGAACAACGTAGAGTTAGCACCCTGGCTTTATTCAACGCTTTAAGGAGCCTCTGATGGATGCACGTGAATATCTAAACCGTAAAGGAGTGGGTCTGGACCGTGATCCTGACCGTCCAAATACGTTGGAAGAGAAGGCCTGGGAGCGGGCACGTGACTCTGGCCACCAGCGTCCTAAATCTGGCACGCCCCACGATTGGGAAGATTGGGAGCGTCATCACAATGACTTAGCTGAGGGGGCAGAAACGTTAGAACAGAAAATCGATAAAGAGGCTCATCGATTAGCCCAAGAGCGGGCGGCAAAAGCAGCAGCGCAGCCAGCAGCAAGCGCGGTGAAACACTATACCCCGCCTCCAAAGGTGACGTCTGCCCCGGTGCAGGTTGTCACGCCGCTACAACTAGCAAAGCAAACCGCGCCGGAGCCAGCTGGCTTAACGCTTGCCTATCGGGCATTGGCAGTTTTGCTCCCACCACTCGCCGTAGGACTAACCAACGGCGGTGGTAAACGGGTAATGATCAGTATGCTATTGACGATAGTGGGCTGGGTGCCGGGCGCTATCTATGCTTGGTTATGGGTTCAGCGTCGTTAACTAATTTTCTGTCATTGCGGTTACTGCTTGGTACTTCTGGCCAGGTGCGTATAATTCGCGTAAACCATTTTGTAAAATGAGGTTTACAATGAGTTATTTGATTGGCGTTACGGCGCTGTGGGCATTCTCTTTTTCGTTGATAGGGGTTTATTTAGCAGGGCAGGTCGACAGCTATTTTGCAGTGCTGTTAAGAGTGACGCTTGCCATGCTGGTGTTCCTGCCTTTTTTACGCCCCAGCCTGCTGCGTGGTAAGCAGCGCTTAGCTTTAATGGGTCTTGGCGCCATTCAACTGGGTGTGATGTACACCTTCTTCTATCAATCCTTTCTGCTGCTGTCGGTACCTGAAGTTCTGCTTTTTACCATTTTCACACCTATTTATATTGCCTTGCTGGACGATATGCTGTTTGGCCGTTTTACCCCGATCTACTTGGTCACCGCGTTGCTAGCGGTAGTAGGTGCGGGCGTTATACGCTACGACGGCGTTGATAGCGGTTTCTGGACGGGGTTTTTAGTCGTCCAAGGGGCTAATCTTTGCTTTGCCCTCGGGCAAGTGGGCTATCGTCGTCTAGCGGCTGATTTACCACCGACGTTAGCTTGGCATAATGTTTTTGGCTGGTTCTTTATTGGCGCTATGTTAGTGGCACTGCCCGCTTATCTTCTCTTTGGTAACAGTGCGGCACTGCCAACCACATCGCTGCAGTGGGGTGTATTGGCGTGGCTTGGTTTAGTGGCTTCAGGCGTGGGCTATTTTGCTTGGAACCAAGGGGCCACCAAGGTGGATGCGGGTACGTTAGCGATTATGAATAATGCCTTGGTGCCGGCAGGCTTAATCGTCAATCTAATCATTTGGAACCGTGATGCAGATATTCCGCGTCTATTGCTTGGCGCACTTATTATGGCCGCTTCTTTATGGTTAAACCATTGGTGGTGCCAGCGTCGCCAAGTAGCCGTTAATTAGGCTATTTGCCCGTTAGGTAAGGTGTCTCCATAATGGTGGCTTATGCTAGCGAGAGTCGGCCCATGTGTAACACCTTACAATCACTATCCAAGTCGTCTTCAAACGGCCGATCAGGCACACCTTTTAAAACGATTGGTCTGATTGGCCGCTTGGGTAGCGAAAAAGTGGTCGATTCCCTTCAGCGACTAGTGACCTATCTTGTCGCGCATGATTACAAAGTGTTGGTAGAGGATCGTACCGCCACGGTTTTGCCGCATCATGGCCAGCCGGAAGCAAGTCGCCGAATGTTGGGTGAACTTTGTGACTTAGTCATTGTAGTGGGTGGCGATGGCAGCTTATTAGGAGCCGCACGCGCCCTATGCCGAAGCGGAACATTAATTCTAGGCGTTAACCGTGGCCGGCTCGGCTTTTTAACCGATATTTCTCCGGATGAGCTTGAAACTCGCGTAGGGGAAGTCTTGGCGGGGGAGTTTGAGGTTGAACAACGCTTCTTACTCGATGCCGTGCTTTATCGCAATGGCGTGGCGGTGGGCAATGGCGAGGCCTTAAATGAAGTG
>JAMCZP010000219.1 GCA_023485185.1 Gammaproteobacteria bacterium | reverse complement strand
ACAATAGTGAGGAAACTCTCTACAAGGGCTTTGCAACGCGGGAAAAAGGGTTACAATCGAAGTACAGTCCGATGGATAAGGAGTACGTCAATGCAAGTTAATATCACTGGTCATCACGTAGATCTGACTGACGCCTTGCGTGACTATGTCAATGAAAAACTTGAACGTGTCGAGCGTCATTACGACAATATAACCACGGTGCAAGTCACCTTATCTGTGGAAAAAGAGCGACAGCAAGCCGCTTGTACACTGCACGCAGCAGGTGCAGATCTACATGCAGAAGCTTTAGACAGTGATATGTACGCCGCGATTGATGCCTTAGCGGATAAAATTGATCGTCAACTCGTTAAACACAAGGAAAAAGCACAAGCTCGCGCCCAAGGCGCAGGTGTGCGTTAATTCAATGACGTTGGAAACCATACTCCCCCCGGAACGCGTTCTATACGATGTGCCCGGGGGCAGCAAAAAAAGGGTGCTGGAGTTTTTCAGCACCTTTATTGCCCAAAACACGCCCAGCCTTGATAGCCAAGAAGTGTTTAGCCGATTAATTGGTAGAGAACGCTTAGGAAGCACAGGTATAGGTAATGGTGTGGCTATCCCTCATGCGCGTAGCCCTCACTGCTCAACGCCTATTGCTGGTTTTTTGAAGCTTGCGGAGCCAATCGATTTTGATGCTATCGACGGCGACCCAGTCGATCTGGTGTTTGTGTTACTCGTACCCGAAGAGGCAGATGACACGCACCTTTCCCTGTTAGGTCAAGTCGCTACCATCATGAATGATGCGGACACTCGCCAGCAACTGCGCAAAGCCGGCAGCCAGCGCGAATTACTCGATCTTATTACTGCTAAAATTCGTGAGCAGTCAGCCCCCTAACAACGCTCTGCTTGTCTAGTAGCTACCATCAACTCAGCCTGCTCAAAGCAAAGAGAGTCTTAATGCAACTGGTGATCATTAGCGGCCGTTCGGGGTCTGGTAAATCCATCGCCTTGCAAGCGCTGGAAGACCTTGGCTACTACGCCATTGATAACCTCCCCGCCATGCTGCTGGGGTCGTTGGTGGATGAACTACGCGACCAAGGTGAACGCACGCATTTGGCGGTCAGCATCGATGCCCGTAACCTGCCAGGCGCATTAGAACGCCTCCCTGCCCAGCTAGAAGAGCTACGCCAGCGTCAAATAGATTTTCAAGTCATCTATTTGACCACTGATGCACGCATTCTTCTTGAACGCTACTCAGCCACGCGGCGCAGGCACCCGCTAACCCGCGACAGCGAGATGACGCTGGAAGAGGCGATTAATAAAGAAGAGGAAACGCTACACGATATTCGTGATTTGGCCGACCTGCTGATAGATACCTCACGTTTGTCGGTACACGATTTACGTCGCCGGATTACCGATCAGGTCGCCCACCAGCGACGTGACCAGCTTACGCTGACATTTGAATCATTCGGTTATAAACGCGGCGTTCCCATGGATGCAGATTTGGTCTTCGATGTGCGCTGCCTGCCGAATCCTTACTGGGATCCAACACTGCGTCAATTTACCGGCCGCGACGCTAACATTGTGGCTTTTTTAAGCAGTTACCCCATTGTCGATGATATGAGCAATGATATTCAGGCTTGGCTAGAACGTTGGCTACCCGCCTACCAGAATAGCCAACGCAGTTATATGACCATTGCCATTGGGTGTACTGGCGGTCAGCATCGTTCGGTGTATATGGTCGAACAGCTAGCCAAAAGACTGGCACCCCGCATGGGCGAGGTGCAACTGAGGCATCGCGAATTAGGCTTGCAGTACACGTTGAGCGATCAGTCAGCGCTTCCGTTGACCAATCTCACCCAAATCGATAAGCGGCAAGAGACTTCTTAAGCGCTTCTGCCCATTAATGACACCACTCGGCGAAAAGGAACCAGGGTGCCAGAAAGAATACTCATACTTACCAATCAGCGCGGACTACATGCCCGCGCGGCCACCAAACTAGTCAAATGCGGACAACAATTCACGGCTAAAATACGTGTCTATAAGCAACAACAGGTCGCCGACGCTGCCAATATTATGTCGCTACTAATGCTCGCCGCACCTTGCGGTACTGAGCTGAGAGTTAATGCTGAAGGTGACGATGCAGAACAAGCGCTTGAAGCCATTCAAGCGCTGTTCGAAGCGCGATTTGAAGAAGATCAATAGACTACGCTTTTACGTGCAAGCTTTTCTTTTTAGTCACCAGCAACTGTCATCGCATCAATTAACCAACTACCCGTGTGCACACTGCCACGGGTATCAGTGTCATCGCCTACCCCCACCAATCCTGAAAACATTCGCTCGAGATTGCTAGCGATAGTGAACTCTTCAATTGGATACTGAACCTTACCGTTTTCCACCCAAAACCCGGCTGCTCCACGTGAGTAATCACCGGTAACACCGTTGACACCCTGGCCCATTAACTCCGTTACCCAAATACCTCGCCCCATCTCTTTCAGTAAGTCATTACGGGACTGTAAGGGTACCGTCAGGCGAACATTGCGTGCTCCACCGGCATTCCCCGTGGTTTGCATATTTAATCGCCGCGCACTGTAAGAAGAGAGCATATAGCTTGCAATTCGGCCTTGCTCGATAAACCGGTTATTACGGGTTTGTACGCCTTCGCCATCAAACGGCGTGCTCGCCATGGCACCGATTTCCATCGGACGCTCCTCTAAGCTAAACCAGTCCGGAAATAGCGGCGTCCCCAGTCGGTCACAGAGAAACGACGCCTGCCGATATAACGCCCCTCCGGCGAGCCCGCCAAGTAAATGCCCTATCAAGCCACCGGCTAACGAAGGGTCAAACAGCACTGGAAATGTACCCGTAGGGGGACGCTTGGCCCCCAGCCTACGTAGTGTGCGAGCAGCCGCTTCTCGGCCCACCTCTGCAGGATCACGTAAGCTACGGGGATCACGCCCAGAAGTATAATCATAGTCGCGCTGCATACCGCCCGCATCCTGGGCAATCAGCATGCACGAGAGAGAGTGACTGCTACCTTTTTGGGTACCCAAAAAACCATGGCTATTGGCGTAGACGCG
The DNA here is from genome assembly GCA_023485185.1 of Gammaproteobacteria bacterium. The sequence continues at coordinate 13,723 of JAMCZP010000219.1, read as the reverse complement.
CACCCCTTCACCGCTGGAGAGCGAGGCACCATCGGACTGCGTAATCCCTTCAACTTCACGCCCAGCCTGCTCGCAGGCAAGCGCCAGCTCAATCGCCTCATCGGTTGTTAATGACCAGGGGTAGTGCACTTTTAGGTCAGGCAGTTCAGTGGCCATTAGTGAAGCATCCGCCAGCCCAGCCGCCGGGTCTTCCCCGGTGTAGCGGGCGATGGCGAACGCTTTCTCAACGGCTGCCTGAATGGAGGCACTGCTAGCATCGGTAGATGATGCACTGCCCTTACGCTGGCCGACATATAATGTGACAGCAATGCCTTGATCACGCGACAATTCAACCGTCTCAACTTCACCCAAGCGCACGCTGACACCAACGCCCTGATCAACGCTTGCACCTACTTCCGCCGCATCCGCGCCTAAGTGTTTTGCCAACGCTAGCGCCTCTTCAGCCCGCGCGGTCAGTAATGACTGCTGCGCCGCTGCATCAAATGCCTGTGCCATATAACCTCCTTTATCAACCGAATGTCTCTCAACCAACGTCTTTCAAGAGAGTGTCATCGGCTAATCAATGTTGTACTCGCAGCTGGTATAATGCTGCAACGAATCTAGTCAGTGAGTCACATTATGCGAAAGCAACGTCCCGATCCTGTTGAAACAGAAGACCAGGAAGAACGCCCTAGCAAGTCGCAACTCAAACGCGAAATGCATGCCTTACAGGCACTTGGGGAAACTTTAATTGCGATGCGACCAGCCGAGCGCGCCCGCTTTCCTCTCTCAGACGATATGCTGCGTGCTATCGAGGAAACATCGCGCATACGCTCTCATGAAGGCCGTCGTCGGCACATGCAGTACGTCGGCAAATTAATTCGTAAAGAAGACCTCACTGCCATTCAAGGCGTCTTCGACTCTATTGATCAAGAACAGGAGCAACGCGACCATGCTTTTCATCGCCTCGAAAAATGGCGGGAACGCTTAATTGATGAGGGCGATAATGCTGTTGATCTTTTCATGGCCGAGTATCCCGATGCCGACCGCCAAACGCTACGTCAACTGATACGCAACGCTCAGCGTGAGCGCGAACAGGGTAAACCACCCACCAGTTCGCGCAAGCTATTCAAGCACCTACGTGAAACGTTAGCGCTTTGAATATCGTTTAAGACTGCGTACCACCAACGGTTAGCTCATCCAACTTCAGGGTGGGCTGACCAACACCGACCGGCACCCCCTGCCCCTCTTTGCCACACACGCCAATACCTGTATCAAGCGCCATGTCGTGGCCAATCATTGATACGCGCTGCATCGCTTCTGGCCCGTTACCAATTAGCGTGGCGCCTTTTACCGGTGCCGTCACCTTACCGTCTTCAATCAGGTAGGCTTCGCTTGCGGAGAACACGAACTTCCCAGAGGTAATATCGACTTGGCCGCCGCCAAAGCTCACCGCATAAATGCCACGCTTTACACTTTTAATGATGTCGCTGGGCTCATCCTGGCCCGCTAGCATGACGGTATTGGTCATACGGGGCATCGGTAGATGCGCAAAGGACTCGCGGCGAGCATTACCCGTTGGTGCCATGCCCATCAAGCGGGCATTCAGCTTGTCCTGCATATAGCCGGTCAAAATACCGTCTTCGATAAGCGGTGTATATTGACCCGGCGTACCTTCGTCATCGACGCTCATCGAACCACGAGAGTCTGCGATGGTTGCGTCATCGACAATAGTGACGCCTTTAGCGGCAACGCGTTTACCCATCTGACCAGCAAAAGCAGAACTACCTTTGCGGTTAAAATCACCCTCCAAGCCATGACCAACGGCCTCATGGAGCAAAATGCCTGGCCATCCAGACGCCAACACAACGGGCATTTGTCCAGCGGGCGCATCAATTGCCTCCAGGTTGACAAGGGCCTGACGAACAGCCTCTTTAGCGTAGTGCTCCGCGACTTGATCATCGCGCAGTTTGGCCATCGAATAGCGGCCACCACCACCGGCACTGCCACGTTCACGGCGGCCATTCTTGACCGCAATAACGCTGACATTAAAACGCACTAGCGGACGAATATCCGCCGCCAATGTTCCGTCGCTTGCCCTTACCAGCACGACTTCATAGGTGCCTGAAAGCGAGGCACTGACTTGGCTGATACTGGGGTCTGCTGCACGCGCCACATGATCAGCTTGCTTCAGCATGGCCACCTTATCTTCAGCACTAAGCCCCGCCAAGGGATCAATACCCGCGTAGCGTGATGCAGCTGATACTTGGTGTACCGCCTGTCCGGGAAGCCGTTTGCCACTACGCACAATGCCCGCTGCCGTGCGGCCAGTATCCATTAGTGCATCAGCGGTAATTTGATTGGAGTAGGCAAAGCCGGTTTTTTCACCCGCCATAGAGCGCACACCGACGCCACCGTCAATGTTATAGCTAGCCTCTTTAACTTCGCCATCTTCCAATACCCAGCCTTCTTGCCAGGTACGTTGAAAGTATAAATCGGCGTAATCAATACCCACGCCCATGGCATAGCCTAGCCCCGTTTCCAGCGCATCTAAGTCTAGTCCGCCGGGCGTTAACAGGATGGCAGCAGCGGTATCTACATCGTTTTTATATGCGGTCATTGAGGGCCTTCTAAAGTAACCTGCGGCGAGGTCCAGGGGCCTCGCACGCGATAATGGAGTGTCGTGGCTCGATCTAAGGCGTCGCCAAATAACTGGTCAGCGAGAAACAGCGCGCCACCTACAATGGGCGCACCAACGGCAATCGCCGCGATGGGCAAGCTTTCGGTCACTGGCAGTATGACGCCAAGCCGCTGGTCAAGTTCACGATTCACAAGGTCGACATCACCTGTAAGGGTAAGGGTGGCGGCAGGAGCGTCAATTTGCAACGGCCCACGCAATGTCAACAGCCCACCCGCCACATCGGCAGTGCCCTGCACGCGGTCAAAAGCCGTTCCCTGACCGGTCACATCGGAAAAATCTAAGCGCAAGCGGCGTAAAATATTGTCAAAATTGAGCAAACCAACTAGACGTACCGGGGCCGACTCAAGCGTTACAAAGCGTCCATCGCGGATATCGGTTCGGATATAACCATCGGATTGACTCAGATCCAATTGCCAGGGCGCCCCCGGCCAATCAAGTGACGCGACCACATCGGTACTCCGGCTGCGCATCACTACCGGTTGATCAAGACGCTCTAGCGCAGTCCCTACGTCACCACCTTGAATAGAGATATCGGCACGAGTGTGACTAGAGAGTGAACTCCCCTCCCAATGTAGCTCGCCGCGGGCGGAAAGCTGCCCCATCGTCAAACCTACTGGAGTGAGCGAAAAGCGCTCTCCATCAGTTTTCCAATAAGCCGTTAAGGGGCCAAAACGGCGCTCTCCCATGGCAATGTCAGCTAACCGCAGACGCCCATCAGGCACATCGGCCAACCAGTCGGGAATGGCCACGGGTGAATCGCGCTGGGTTTCCACTTCTTCCCACCATGAACCAGGGACTGGGGAATCTGCATCGTGTTCAACATTCCCCAACGCTAGCAAGCGATCAAGTGCAATCGACTCAACCACTATATCCAAGGGATGAGACGAAGCATCATTGTAAATTAAGTGCCCAGTAACAATATTGCCGCTTACATCTAGATCAGCGCGGCTATTATTGACGCTCCCCGCTGCGCTGATATTACCTAAACACTCGCTCTGATAGACCACACATGGCGTTGCCAGTGAGACAACAATGGGCATTTGACTGTTACCACTGCTCAGCGAAGAGCCTGCTCCTGTAAAGAGTGGCGCCAACGCTTCCTGCCAAGCTAACGGGTCGATGCGCGGCACATCGGCGGCAATACTAAAGCCAGCCTGAGAGGGCCATTCAGGGGGAGATGCCGCCTCACTGCCTAAGTGTAATGCCCCAGCAATCGCACCATTGCGCTGCTGCGCACGTGCAAAAGCAATATCGGACAAACGACTTTCAACACGCCCAGCGTCTATATCGGCGGTGACTATCCAGGGCCATGGTTGCTGGGCCGATTTTGCAAATGGCTCCGGCAAATGGCTGGTGATACCGATTAAACGACTCTCCAGACGGACCGTTGGGGTGGGTAACAGGCTAACCAACCCTTGCCACTGCAACTGACCTTCCAGCGGCAAGCGCCACTGGCTATCGTCTAAATCGGCGAGATCAAACAGCGCGGCTGAAGCGACACTGCCCTGCAACTGTACGCGGTTACGGCGGGTATCAATATCAGCGTTTATCTCCCCACCCAATAGTTGACCAGTGGCGTTACCCATTAGCCCTTGATTCTCACCGTCTTGCAGCCAAGTGAGATCACCCTCAACTGCCTGAGCTCGCAATTCCAACGGCTGGTAGACAATTTCTGAAAAGCGCGGCTGAGCATTAATTTCCAACTGTAACGCTTCCGGTGTTTCCAATGGCAACGACAAAGCAATATCGCCATTCACCTCGCCTGTCACACTTAGATCATTAAGCTGGGAAAGGTCGATGTCCGGCATTGCCTGCAAAAAATCCGTCAGCGCTTGCCCATCAGCATGCAGTTGCCCTGAAAGATCAAGCACCTCATCTTCCATTTTCACCTCACCCTGAGAAGCAGTAACGCCATGGCTTTGGGCATGGTCTATTTCGGCATCAAGTACCTTGTTCTGCCATTTCAAACGGCCCTCTACATCTTCCAGGCGTGGCCAGCCGGGAGCGATTGGCATATGGCCCTGATTAATGGCAAGCGCCAATGTGGCGGTAAAATCTGCCCCCGTACTTGACTCCCCGATTGGCTGACTAAGCCTTAAAGAGCCCTCACTAACATAGCCGCCTATGTCATTGAGCAGATAAGTGCTTAACCCCTCTTCCATTACCCCCAATGGTAACCACTGGGCTAAGGGCCGCTCTATGGCATCTACATCGCTAAAATCGATATCCAATCCAAAGTGGCCGCGCTGTTGGCCAGTGACCAAACCAAAACCACCCGTTACCTGTGCGCCATCCCAATCCACCTTTAACCGCTTTCCGCTTACCATGGCCCTGGGGCCGTCATACACCCACTCGACTTCTCCTTCGGCATGGCGTAGCTGCATTGGGGCGGAAAACACATCAGGAAAATAGAGAGTACTGTCGCCGTTACTGCTAAACAGCACCCGGCCACGCAGATTGCGCGCCTGCACCCAGGCATCTAAAGGGCCGCCGCCCGGCGCCTTCTGCCATGGTGACACTTCTACGCCAGTGATCGCCGCATCGACACCCCATTGGCCGTCGCGTTGGCCTACATGCAGTCCTTGCACCTGCCCGCGCGGAGAGAGAGTTTGCAATACGCGAGTGACCGACTCAGGTAGAAACACATAATCACGCCAAGCAGTCAGTGAGGCTAATTCAAAGGCGCTCGTGCGAACTTCCCATCGCCCAGGCTGATGGGAAGCAGACCAATGACGAGGTAAGGCCGGGCCATCACTTCCACCTACCGGCTGTGCCCACTCTACGCTTTGGGCATCGCCACTTAACCAGGCCTCGCCACCATCGCCATCGCGTTGCCACAGCCCGTTAGCTTCAATATCTCGTAGCACAGCGTATTGAACATCGTGACGCAACGTTAACTGCGGCACATCCACGGAAATACGTGCCTCTTCTAGACGCCCACCTCCCCAGCGCCCCCAAAGCCGCGCACGCCCCCCAGCCTGCTCTAGATATGCCACATGGTCAGGGCGGAACATGTCAGCGAGCACAACTAATTGATCAAGCTGTATATCCAACTGCAACGCGGCAGAAAAGTCGCTAAAGCCAAGACGGCCAGGCTGCATCTCAAGCTTTATTTCAGCTGCAGGCAGAGGTATCTCCCGCGCCTGTTGTATCGACTCAGCAATATTAATAGCACCTTGCAGCCGGGTGCGCCGCTCATCGCCCGTTAGTAATAGCGTTTGAGCATGCAGCATGACCGTGTCCTCACTGCCATGCAGCACCATGCGGGTATCGTTTACCCACACACGCTGGCGCAATATTAAGCCTACCCAATCATCAAGCGTGGCGAGGTCAACGTCAGGTTCAGGAGCAATCAGCGACGGTAATTCAGCAGGTTCAGGCCATTGCCATGCCCCACCAATGCCTTCATAAAGATGAAATTCAGTACCGCTAATCCGAGCATCGTTAAAGATAGGCGCCAGATTGGCAAGCGTCGCCCAGAAATCTAACCGCAGCCCAGCATGGTCTAACGAAAACAGCGCCTGGCCATCGGGCGTTTCAGCCTTTAAGCCATCAAGACGCAGCAGAAGGTCATTACGGGCAAGGGCGAGCGATAAGCGCTCAATAGTGACAGGCACGCCAATACGCGCTTCTAACAGCGCTTCTATTCGGGGGGTAAGTGCGTCCGTTTGGCTAATCGCTAGGCGCAGCAGTAGCAGTACCACGGCGATACTGCCCAATAGCCAAGCCATTACAACTAAACTCCAACGCATTAGCGAACGAGTCAACATGGCTTACATCAATACTATATCGTATTGCTCTTGGGAGTAGTGCTGCTCAACCTGAAAACGTATCGTTTTATTGATAAACGCTTCAAGGTCTGCCACCGCCGCTGATTCTTCATCCAACAAACGATCTACTACTGGCTGTGAGGCAAGTACCATGTAGGTTTCAGCGCTGTAAGCACGCTCTTCACGCAAAATTTCTCGAAAAATTTCATAGCAAACTGTTTCAGGTGTTTTAAGCGTACCCCGGCCACTGCAAGTGGGACACGCTTCGCATAGCGTCTGCTCTAGACTTTCACGGGTACGCTTGCGGGTTAACTGCACCAAGCCAAGTTCGGTAACACCCGTGCATTTGGTTTTGGCATGATCGCGCTCTAAGGCCTTCTCTAAAACCCGCAATACCTGGCGTTGGTGCTCAACATCAATCATATCGATAAAGTCGATAATGATAATGCCACCCAGGTTGCGCAGCCTAAGCTGACGAGCAATCGCGGTGGCCGCTTCCAAATTGGTTTTGAAGATAGTCTCTTCAAGGTTGCGGTGACCCACATACCCACCGGTATTGACATCGATGGTGGTCATGGCTTCGGTGGGATCAATCACCAAGTAACCGCCTGATTTCAGTTGCACCTTACGCCCTAGCGCTTTTTGAATTTCATCCTCGACGCTATACAGGTCAAAAATGGGGCGTTCGCCAGGATAATACTCGATCCGGTCAACGGCATCGGGCATAAACTCTTCTGCAAACTCAACCAACTTGACAAAGTTTTCTCGCGAGTCGATGCGCACTTTTTCAATGTCGTCACGCATCACATCCCGCAGCGTACGCATAAATAGTGGTAAATCATCGTAAATAACGCTTTGCGGAGTAGCGGTCACTTTACGCTCGCTGACTTTCCGCCACAGCCGCAGCAAAAAGTACATATCCCCTTTAATCTCTTCGTCGCCCACGCCTTCAGCCGCAGTACGAACGATAAAGCCACCGGTCACCTCTAACGTTTGCTCGGCGACGCTCTCATCAAGTAATGTTTTTAATCGCTCGCGCTCTCGCTCATCCTCAATGCGCTGAGAGACACCATGATGCGGTGAATCCGGCATATAGACCAAATAGCGAGAAGGTATCGATAAGTGAGTGGTTAAGCGCGCTCCTTTACTACCGATGGGGTCCTTCGTGGCTTGCACCACTAACGCCTGCCCTTCGTGAAGCAGCTGCCCGATGGTTTGTTGTGCATCAATCGGGGTGCCCGACGGCATTACTTCATGGGCATGAATAAACGCCGCGCGCTCTAAGCCAATATCAACAAAGGCAGCCTGCATACCAGGCAGCACACGCACCACCTTGCCTTTGTAGATATTGCCCACAATACCGCGTCGGCGTGAACGCTCGATCAGTGCCTCTTGCAGAACACCATTTTCCACCAGCGCAACGCGGGTTTCCATTGGCGTTAAATTGATGAGAACTTCACCGCTCATGCAAAATTCCTTGTTGGTTGACGTATTCCTTACCAGCGACACAGGCAGCAAAGCCTTCAAGGCAAGGGAGATTAAGCACGCTCCCAGATAGGAACTCCCTGTCTACGCAGTAATTGCGCTGTTTCAAACAGTGGTAATCCCACCACTGCCGAATGGCTACCCTGAATCTCTTTTACAAATATGGACGCTAGTCCTTGTATTGCGTAACCACCCGCTTTGTCAGCAGGCTCGCCGGTACGCCAATAGTCAGCGATTTCATTTTCATCAATCTTGCGCATGATCACTTGCGTTGCCACACAGCAGGAAAGGATGCCTTCTGGTCCAGTGACCGCTACTGCTGTCAGCACCTGATGGCTCCTATCTGAAAGCAGGCGCAACATGTCGGCCCCCTGCATAGCATTGTGTGGCTTACCCAGGATACGCCCATCTACCACCACAGCGGTATCCGAGCCTAACGTCGGCAAGTCAGTGAGCGAAGCGGCCGCCTGAGCCTTCGCAATCGCCAAGCGTAGCACATAAGCATCAGGCAACTCCCCACTCAGCGGAGTCTCATCAATGTTGCAGGGTTTGACCGTGACTGGCACACCGATAGAGGCCAGTAGCGCCCGACGACGCGGCGAAGCAGATGCCAAACATAGTACAGGAGATGCCACGCTCATGAGGCAGCCATCCGTCGCTCTAACGCCTGAAACATAGTGGATAACCACGGCCACAGCAGAGCGCTAACCAGAGAAGGAATCAAAAACGCCAAATGAATCGAAAAATCGCCCACGATAGTACGTAACCATTGCGCAACTAATTGCACTAAGCCTAACAATACAAGCACTAATGCTGATTGCTGAACCAGTGAATATGCCCGAAAGCGGGGATACACCAGCGCACATAAAAACGCTAACAACGCATAAATCATCGCATGCTGACCTAATGCAGTGCCTTCAATGAGATCCATTAAAATGCCCAGCACAAAACCGTGAAAAACGCCGACTCTATCAGGTGTACGCATACACCAGTAAATCAACATTAATCCTAGCCATTCAGGACGATACACCTGCCAACCATCGGCCAGAGGCATCACTTGCAAACACAGCGCTAGGACCAGGCTAAGCCAAATAACTAACAGTGGGACAATGGGTGCGCGCGCCATCAGGGCACCTCTGGGGATAATGCATTTTGATCGAGCAATGGCTGATCTGGCACTGCTTGATCTGAAAGGCGAAGCGAAGAGCGTAATGCATCCGCCGAGATATCCAGCGTATCGTCCCACGCATGTTCTGCGACTTCTTCCCGCGGTGGCGGGAAAAGCAATAAGAAGTGACGTGAGCGCTGCAGTTGCGCCATGGGCTCTGCAGTTACGCGAGCAAAAGGCTGACCGGGATCGTGGTAGACCTCAGTGACACGCGCCACGGGATAGCCCGGTGGAAAGCGCCCTGCCAAGCCGGACGTGGTAAGCAAATCACCTTCACGGATATCCGCCGTATCAGGCACATGCATCACATTAACGCTGCTATAGCGCCCAGCACCTTGGACAATAAAGCGCAGCCCATTGCGATTAAGCTGAACCGGCAAAGCATGGCTCGCATCGGCTAACAACAATACGCGACTAGAGTAGGCTGAAACGGCGGTAATCTGCCCCACTAAACCTGAAGCATCAATCACCGGTTGCCCCACGTAGGCACCATTGCGATGCCCACGGTTAACCACCATCTGATGGCTAAATGGATCGTTATCCAGTGATAAAAGTTCGGCCGTGATGTAAGGAATATTACGCCGCTCGGCAGCTTTAAGCAGGTCACGCAGTTCGCTGTTTTCCGCCGTCAGATTCGCCATCCGCTGACCACGGTGGGAAAGCGTAAGAATCTGCTCACGTAAACGGCGATTTTCATCGACTAGTGCCTGCTGATCAGACAGTGCAAGCGAACCCCAATTCAATAAGTCGCTAGGCACACTAACGACCCACTGAATAGGAGCTACGACCATCGACATTTGCGCACGCACATGCTCCATACGCGTGAAACGCTGGTCGACAAACATCAAAGCACTGGCAGCCAACACGCAAAAGAAAAGCCGATAGCCCGGCAGTGGCCCGTGCGAAAACAGCGGTTTAATAGGCAATCCCCCCGCAATTAACCGCTGCGATTAGTCGCTCGACAGCAACTCAAAGGTGTGCTGATCAATCATTTCCAGCGCTTTACCACCGCCGCGTGCAACGCAGGTCAATGGGTCTTCGGCAACAATGACCGGTAGGCCTGTCTCTTCAGCAATCAGCTTATCCAGATCGCGTAACAAAGCACCACCACCGGTGAGCACCAGACCACGCTCTGCAATATCCGACGCCAATTCTGGCGGCGATTGCTCAAGAGCGCTTTTGACCGCGGCCACGATGGAACCCAGTGTCTCCTGTAAGGCTTCAAGGGTTTCGTGGGAATTGAGCGTAAAGCTACGTGGAATGCCCTCTGCCAAGTTGCGGCCGCGCACATCAATTTCGCGTAGCTCGCCACCGGGGTAGGCACAACCAATCTCTTCTTTGATGCGTTCGGCCGTCGCCTCACCGATCAGGCTGCCATAGTGGCGACGCACGTAAGCGGTAATCGCTTCATCAAAGCGGTCACCGCCCACCCGAATTGACTCGGAATAGACCACGCCATTGAGCGAAATAATCGCGATTTCAGTGGTACCACCACCGATATCCACCACCATTGAGCCCTGCGCTTCCTCAACCGGAAGACCCGCGCCAATAGCCGCCGCCATGGGCTCTTCAATCAAGAACACCTCGCGGGCACCAGCACCCTCTGCTGACTCGCGAATGGCACGCCGTTCTACTTGCGTTGACATGCAAGGCACACACACCAACACACGTGGGCTGGGAGTCAAAAAGGTGCTTTGGTGGACCTTACGGATAAAGTGCTGAAGCATCTGCTCAGTCACCGTAAAGTCGGCGATGACGCCATCCTTCATCGGGCGGATGGCTGTAATATTGCCAGGCGTACGACCCAGCATTCGCTTGGCATCGGTACCAACTGCCGCGACGCTGCGCATATTGCCAGACTGGCGGATAGCAACCACGGACGGCTCATCAAGCACGATACCGCGACCGCGTACATAAATCAGTGTATTGGCCGTACCCAAGTCGATCGATAGATCGCTGGAAAACAGCCCCCTCAAACGTTTAAACATGGATGTTGTTACCTAGTGCAGACCGGGAACCCTGTGCGGATGCAAACGGTATCACCGCAACCCCCTGGCAGCAAGCACGAGTCGTGCTTAACACTGCCCGTTAAGGCCAATATGTGGTACCTTTTGCGGCTATTTTCCACGTCTGCGACACAAGACGTTTTTTTGATGTCGGTATGTATACCGCTTAATGTGGAATATGTTCCATCACATTTGCGAGGAAATCTCGATCATGGCGATTGAAGACTCTCATGTGCGCCGGGCTGCCCACTTGGCCCGGCTCGCCATCAGCGATGACCAAGCCAGCGGCTTTGTAGACGATTTAAGCCGCATACTTGAAATGGTTGATCAGCTACAATCCATTGATACTGAAGGTGTTATTCCGCTATCTCACCCATTGGATGCGACCCAGCGGCTGCGTGCCGACGAAGTAACAGAAACCAATCAGCGCGACACCTTCCAGCGCTGTGCTCCGGCAGTGGAAAACGGTTTGTATCTCGTCCCCCGAGTCGTTGAGTAGCGTTACAAATTAGCGTCGCGGAATAAAAGCGACTCAAGAACACCCAAGCTGCCACTTTTGTTTCTTTTTTTCTCCCCTGAACGGAGCTTCCGGGTCATGTATGAGAAAACCTTAACGCAACTCGCTGCCGCCTTGAAAAGCGGCGAGTTTTCAAGCCGCGAGCTAACTGCTCACTATTTACAGCGCATTGAAAAGGCTGATGGCAAGCTGAATAGCTTTATCAGCGTGACAGCCGAGCAGGCGCTTAAACAGGCTGAAGTAGCCGACACTGCCCGCGCAGATGGTAAGGCTGGGCCGCTTGCAGGTATACCGCTGGCGCTAAAAGACATTTTCTGTACGCGCGATGTCAAAACCAGCTGCGGTTCGAAAATGCTGGATAACTTTATCGCGCCCTACAATGCCACCGTGGTGGAAAAGCTTAACGCGGCAGGCACCATCAGCCTGGGCAAAACAAATATGGACGAGTTCGCCATGGGCTCCTCCAATGAAAATAGTTATTACGGACCGGTCAAAAACCCCTGGGATCTTAAGGCAGTGCCCGGCGGTAGTTCAGGCGGCAGTGCCGCAGCAGTAGCGGCAGGCCTAGTCCCTGCAGCAATAGGCACTGATACCGGTGGCTCTATTCGCCAACCGGCCGCCTTCTGCGGTATCACCGGTTTAAAACCCACCTACGGTCGCGTTTCTCGTTTTGGCATTATTGCTTACGCTTCGAGCCTAGACCAAGCAGGCCCGATGGCGCGCAGCGCCGAAGATTGCGCGCACTTGCTAGGCCTCATTGCAGGTCATGATGGACGTGACTCCACCAGCGTTGCCCGCGGCGTGCCGGACTATGTGGAAAGTCTGAATGCTCCATTGTCAGGGCTTAAAATCGGCCTTCCCAAGGAGTATTTTGGTGACGGTTTAGACCCGCAAGTCGAAAAAGCGGTCCGTGAAGCGGTGAAAATCTACGAGTCACTGGGCGCCACAGTGCGGGAAGTCAGCCTACCGCATACCCACTACGCGATTCCGGCCTACTACGTTATCGCGCCCGCAGAGGCTTCTTCGAACCTATCTCGCTACGACGGCGTGCGTTTTGGTCACCGCTGCGACAACCCCAGCGACCTTATCGATCTTTACACCCGCTCCCGCGCAGAGGGCTTCGGCGAAGAGGTAAAGCGACGCATCCTAATCGGCACGCACACGCTGTCAGAAGGCTTCTTTGACGCCTATTACACCAAGGCACAGCAGGTTCGCCGCTTGATCCGTCAGGACTTCCTGGACGCCTTTGAAGATGTGGATGTCTTAATGGGCCCCGCATCGCCCACGCCAGCATTTGACCTGGGGGCTAAAAAAGACCCGGTCTCTATGTACCTTCAGGATATCTACACCATTGCGGTTAATCTGGCGGGCATTCCCGGCATCAGTGTTCCTGCTGGCTTAGTCGGTGGCCGCCCGGTGGGTCTACAGATTCTTGGCACCCACTTTGCCGAAGCCCAGCTGCTAAACGTCGCTCATCAATTCCAGCAAGCAACTGATTGGCACTTACAACGTCCTGCCTTTGCCGAGGAGTACGCCTAATGCAATGGGAAACCGTGATTGGGCTTGAAGTCCACGTTCAGCTTGCAACACGCTCAAAAATCTTCTCCGGTGCCTCAACCGCATTTGGCGCTGAGCCTAACACTCAAGCCTGCGCGGTAGATTTAGGCCTGCCCGGCGTATTACCGGTGCTCAATGAGCAGGCCGTGGCCATGGCCGTTCAGTTTGGGTTGGCGGTGCATTCTGACATCGCTGAAGTATCGGTATTTGACCGTAAAAATTACTTCTACCCAGACCTGCCCAAGGGCTATCAGACCAGCCAGATGTATCACCCCATCGTCGGCCCTGGCGACGTAGAAATCACCTTAGAGGATGGCAGTACTAAGCGTATCCGCATTCACCATGCCCACCTCGAAGAAGATGCCGGTAAGTCGCTCCACGAAGACTTCCACGGCATGACCGGTATCGATTTGAACCGAGCGGGTACACCGCTGCTGGAAATCGTTTCCGAGCCGGATATGCGCAACGCCAAGGAAGCCGCCGCGTACCTTAAGGCAATTCACTCAATCGTGACCTACCTCGGCATTTCCGACGGCAACA
>JAMCZP010000006.1 GCA_023485185.1 Gammaproteobacteria bacterium | reverse complement strand
TGGAAGCGGCTGTTGGTGCTTGATGGATTGGTTAGGTTCTTGAAATCATAGCACTTTCAGCCGCTTTCTTTTATACCCTGTGAGAAATCCGGGCTAGAAAACCCAAAAGTAGCCGCTGACCAATTAAGCGGTTTTGACGCGTGTTACAAAATTAAACTGCGCAGCGCAGGTTATCGGCTTGTATATGAAGTCATTGACGATGAGCTATTTATTTATGTCATTGCAGTTGGAAAGCGCGATAAAGGTAAGGTCTACGCTTCTCTCAGGCGCCGTATGTGAGCTAGACACAACAATATCTTGAATATCCAAGACGTGTCGCATTGGCAAAAAATGGCGTAAATAAGCTTCATATCAAATAGCATTTATCGATGGTTACGCGCCCTAATAATCGTTGGCGATAACTCTTCAAGATTCTATAAAACTGAGAGAAAAAATGGGAAAGCTCTTTTCACTAATCGTAATAGTAGCGCTTGGCTACGCGGGCATTTATTTCTATTACGGCGTTGTCGTTGAGCGGGAAATCCAAGAACAGTTGGATAGCCGCGGCCTTTCCGCTGTTAGCATCGATAACATTGAGTATGATGTGCTGGCGCCGGTTAGCACCTCTGCAGATATCGCCGTCACCGTCACTTATCGCGGCTCTCAAGCAACCCTGGATTTAGCAGTGCAGGGCCACCCTCTGTTTTCCGATGAAGTCACGGTCGAATTTGATGGCCTACAAGCACTACGGCTGGGCATCAGCTTCGGCCAGTAAGCGGCAACCACACATGCTCAATGCCTATCGAAATCGCCACGGCCACCAGCAAACCAGCCATTAACCAATTAAAGCCCTTAACGATTGCAGGGCTTTTAACACGGCTGCCTACGGCGCTGCCAATCGCGATATAGCTACCGGGGGCGCCTGCGGCCAGCAGCGCCAGCCCGAACGCCCACACCACTAAACTAAGCCCATGAATGCCAGCGGCCGGAAACTGCAGAGTGGTAATCGGTAAGGTAGCCATCAGAGCTTTGGGGTTCAGCAACTGCATGACCAGCCCATCGCGAAAATTGAGTAGCCGAGGGGCATTGTCTAGCGAACTTAAATCCGCGCTTGAGCGGGCAAGCTTGATCGCGAGATAAACGATATAACTGCAGCCTAGCGCGCTGACTACCACCAGCGCGTCATCGTCGATCCATGCAGCGCCCGCCCAGCCCAATACCAATAAATACGCCAGCATTGCGGTGCCCACGCCAAGGCAAAACCCCACCGATTGCCTGGCTTGGCCACTGATACCAACGTTCAAGCCAAGCAGATTCACAGGCCCAGGCGAATACATAGCGCCCAGGGCATAGGCGACAATTGCTAGCATGGTAAAACCTCTATTTTGGTAGTTAGGTGTTAGCGCGCGATATCACGCTGGTACTGGTGGGGCGTCATGCCATAAATACGCTTAAAGCGGCGATTGAAATGGCTGAGATCGGTAAATCCATAGCGCAAAGCGACCTCGGTTAACGAGGCACCAACATCCAGGGCAGAACGGGCCGCATTGATTCGGCAATTGATCACATACTGATGCGGCGTGATGCCGTACTGCTGACGAAACAGTCGTAAGAAGTGGTATTTGGAAAGGTGGGCCGCTTGGCTGATGTCATCAAGGGAGACATCCCTATCCAGGTGGGCGTGAATATACGCTTTCGCCAGCCCCAGCAGCGCATCGGGACGGGTGGTCACTTGGCTTGGCTGAGTAATGCCACCAAGCTGCACGGTCCGCTCGATGACCTGATAAAGCGCATTCTCCTGATCGATACAGCTACCGGTGTGAGACGTGACCAAGCGCGCCAGTTCCAAAATGGCGTTGCGCAGCGGAACATCCTGAATCAGCGTGCTCCGTGAACGAAAGCTCACCGACTTTTCATGACCCAAAACTTCCGCAAACTGCGCGTTAACCTGTTCAGGGTGTACATACACCATTAGATAATCCAGCACGTGCTCACCACCGGGTTCGCCATCGTGAACTTGTTCGGGATTAAACAGAATAACGTTGCCAGGAGGGCTGCGGTGAAACCGCCCGCCGCTGAAGAAATCCTGACGACCCGCCAGGGTGACACCGAAAGCATACTCCTCGTGGGCATGGCGGTCGTAGCTGAAATCCTCAATGGCCGCATGAAGCACCGTCAGCGTTGGCACGTGCTGGCTCTTGATGAATTGAAACCGGCTTGCGTTACTCATGCCGCCCCCTCCTGATTAGTCACACCACCTAGCTTATGCCATCGCTACCTCTCAATGCTTGTACATAATTGCTAAACGTCATCGCTGATCGGTAAGTCATTACAGGGGGTGGTATCAACTAATCTCAAACAACAGGCACAGTGCCGCCATCGATCACGTACTCCGTTCCCGTAATAGTGGCCGCCAGCGGTGATGCCAGAAACCCAATCAAGTTGGCCACTTCTGCAGGCTTCGAAGGGCGGCCAATCGGGATGCCACCCAGCGAATTCATGATGATCTGCTTGCCGCCTGCGTAATCGGTGCCTGCCTCTTGGGCAATCCGCTCGGCTAGCGCAACGGCGGCTTCCGTCTCGATCCAGCCCGGTGAAACCCGTACCACGCGCACCCCTTTGGGTGACACCTCTTTTGACAAGCTCTTACTATAAGTGGATAGCGCCGCCTTGGCAGCCGCATAAGCCGTGGTTGATTCGGGCAGGGGGAGTTCACGCTGAATGGAGGTCACGTGGATAATCACCCCATCGCCTTGGGCCAGCATGCCGGGCAGCAGGGCGCGATCCAGCCGCACGGCGGGAAACAGGTTGATGTCGAGCTCTTGCTGCCACTCCTCCTCCCCAAGGGCAGCGAACCCGCCGCCGGGGGCGGATGAACCACCCAGTACGTGAACGATAATATCGACTCCGCCCAAGCGATCGTTGACCGCATCGGCCACCGTGGCGCAGCCTTCGGCCGTCGTTAGGTCAGCGGCTACAAACAGCTCATCGGGCAGAGAAGCGGGGCGAGTACGGGCGGCTGTCAGTACCTGCGCGCCTTCCTCACGAAAGAGTGACACCACGGCAGCGCCAACCCCTTTGCTTCCACCGGTGATCAATACACGTCGCCCGTTCAAGTTCAGGTTCATTAGAGGATCTCCAATGACTGGATTTGCGTATCGGCAAGCTGGAAAGTGTGGTCAAGTTGCACCGGGCTGCTGGGGAAGTTGCCGGTCACCGTGGCGGTAACCACCATCGTGTTGCCTTGTTGGGAAACACTGACCGGCTCGACGCGATACTCAATCTTGTCACGGGTGGCGCGCATCCAAGCTTGAATAGCGGTTCGC
>JAMCZP010000130.1 GCA_023485185.1 Gammaproteobacteria bacterium | reverse complement strand
GCGGGTAGCCCAAAACCACCTACAAAGCCTGCACGGGACTGGATCTCGCTGGTCACTTCACGTAGCAGGCTGATGATGACTAAATAGAGTACCAGCGCCAGAATCACGGCGATAAAGGTGCGCAGCTTTTTCGGCACGCCTAGGCGGTCAAGCTTGGTGGCGCCCACCACGACCAGAATAGCCGCCAAGCCGTAGAGCAATACGCGGCCCAGTTCACCAGGTAGCTCGGTACCCCAGAATGCATCGTTAACCGGTACGCTGAATAGCATGGCGCAGAAGCCGCCCAGGGCTACAAAGCCCATGACCCCAGCGTTGAACTGCCCGGCATAACCCCACTGAATGGTCAAGCCCAAGGCAAGAATGGCGTAGCAAGCGGCTTCGACTAGCATCCGGGTGCTGTAGGCCGCGCCCATGATGGCGTAGACCGCCAGCACGGCGACCAGCAGTACGCCAAACAGGATTAGCTCACGTAGCGGAAAGCGACGTTGTTGAGTAGCGTCACGGGGCGTGTAGTCAGGGTTACGTGTGTTGGCTGAATTGCTCATTAGATCACCTTGCCCTTAAAGAGACCGGTGGGGCGCCACACCAAAATGGCGACCAGAATAAAAAAAGGCACTACAATTTTGTACTCGGTGCCCACAAACGCCAAATTTGACGGTAGCTCAAGCCACGTGGGCAGGCTATCGCGGAAGGGGCGTAGCAGCACGTTCCAATTGAACACCGCCAGGGTTTCCGCAAAGCCCACCACAAAGCCCCCGGCAATAGCGCCATAAGGGTGGCCCACGCCCCCTACAATCGCTGCCGCGAAGATCGGTAGCAGCAGAAAGAAGCTCAAGTCGGGTTTGAAGGTAACGTCTAACGACAGCAGCGTTCCGGCAATGGCTGCCAACCCACCAGCAATCACCCAAGTAACGGCCACAATGGTATTGGTGTTAATGCCTGAGGCCTGGGCAAGTTCGGGGTTGTCTGACATGGCACGCATCGCCTTGCCTAACCGTGAACGATTGAGGAAGAGATGCAAAGCGACAACGGCGACCAGCGTAATCACAAATAGATAAATTTGCGGTTCGGTAATCACGATCGGTGCCCGCGCGCCCTCAAACGGTAAGGCGATGCGGAAGATTTCCTTGCGATCATCAACATATAAGCTTTGCCCACCAGTACCTACGAATAAACGAATCAGACCCTGCAGGATCAGGGTGACGCCCAGCGAGCCAATCACCAGTACAATAGGTTTGACCCCATGGGCACGCAGTGGCTTATAGAACACTTTATCGACGCCTACCGCTAAGCCTGCGGTCAATAACATCGCTAGTGGAAGCATTAATATGCCGGTAGGGACGCCGACGCTTGCCCCCGCTGCGGGGAAGGCAGTCGTGAGCAGAAGCACCATAAAGGCACCAAAGGTCATCATATCGGCGTGGGCAAAGTGGGCGAAGCGCATAATGCTGAAAATCAGCGTTACCCCAATCGCCCCAATGGCGTAGATCGAGCCCGTGACACTGCCCGCGATCACCACATTATTGATGAAAAAAACCAGTTCGTTCACATCTCTCTCCCTGGGGCTAGCCGCCCAAAAAGCTTTTAGCGACATCTGGGTCAGCAAGAAGGGCTGCACCCGTATCGGTAAAGCGGTTTTGGCCTGCGGCCAGCACAAAGCCTTTGTCGGCAATCGCTAATGCTTGTTTTGCATTCTGTTCCACCATCAAAATACCCACACCAGCGGCGTTGATCTGTTTGACGCGGTCAAAAATTTCATTCATGTAGAGCGGCGACAGCCCAGCGGTGGGCTCATCAAGTAACAGCAGGCTGGGTTCGGCCATCAACGCACGGCCCATCGCGACCATCTGACGCTGGCCACCAGAAAGCTCGCCGGCCGACTGGCGGCGCTTCTCATAGAGTGGCGGGAAAAACTCGTACACTTGAGCCAGCATGCGCTTGACGTTTTGCGGCTTTAAAAACGCCCCCATTTCCAGGTTTTCCTGTACCGATAGGCTGGGGAAAACGTTTTTCTCCTGAGGGACAAATCCCATACCCCGCTGTACCAACTGGTTGGGCGGCAAGTTATGAATCGGCTGACCGTGGAGCAGAATCTCACCCTGATTAACATGCAGCAGGCCGAATACCGCTTTCAGCATGGTCGATTTGCCTGCCCCGTTGGGACCGACAATAACGCCGACTTCATCGGCTTCAAGCGTCATGTTCACCCCATTAAGGATGTTCATGCCGCCATAGCCGCCGTGCACATCCCGTGCGTCAATCAATGGCATATGGACATATCTCATCAGGGTCGCTTATAGCGACATCATTGTATTCGTTGGTTGTATTAATCGATGGGTAGTAAAAGCGTCACGCTTAAGCCGCATCGGTGCCAAAGTAGGCCTCGATCACCGCAGGGTTACTCTGAATATCACTAATGTGCCCTTCTACCATCACGCTGCCCTGAGCCAGTACAATCACCGGGTCACACAGGCGGGCGATCATCTCCATATCGTGCTCAATCACTAAAAAGGTGTAACCCATCTCTCGGTTTAACCGCTCGATATTACCGATCAAATCGCCCAGCAGCGTGCGGTTGACCCCCGCCGCAATCTCATCCAAAAGCACCACCTTGGCATCGGTCATCATGGTGCGACCCAGTTCCAATAGCTTCTTCTGACCGCCGGATAAATTACCGGCAAGCTCGTTACGTACATGGTGCAGGCCAACAAAGTCGATCACCTCTAACGCACGGCGGCGTACCTCTTCCTCTTGCTGGCGCACTAAGCCTGGCTTTAACCAAGCGCTAAACAGGCTTTCCCCTGCTTGTTGGGGCGGTACCATCATCAGATTTTCCAGCGCGCTCATCTGACTGAACTCGTGGGCTATCTGGAAGGTGCGTAGCAACCCCTTATGGAAGCGCTGGTTGGCGCTAAGCGAAGTAATATCTTCAGCATCGAGTAGCACGCGGCCACTGTCAGGTATTAAGGCGCCGGCAATCAGGTTAAAAAGTGTCGACTTGCCCGCGCCGTTGGGGCCAATCATGCCGGTAATAGAGCCCTTTTCCACTTGAATGGAGCAGTCGTTAATTACCTGTAGGCCGCCAAACGCTTTGTTAACGCGTTGTACTTCAATAATAGGTGTCATGGATTCTCCACGCGTGCAGGCGGCTGTTAAGCCGCCTGCGTACTGTTATTAAATTGTTTGTCGTGGTTTTTTTAGCCACCGCTGGCTGGCCGCAAAGGTACCAACAATGAATAGTGCTCCCAGGGTGGGGGTGAGATAGCCATCCACTTGGGGAATCGTACGTAAAAAGACAAATGCTAC
>JAMCZP010000278.1 GCA_023485185.1 Gammaproteobacteria bacterium | reverse complement strand
GCCGTTCTTTCCCGGTAATGGCTGGATAATCGCACGGCTGGCGGAGGTAGATTTTCTGGCGGTGGTCACGCCGGTATTGGCCTATGCCGGGCTGGCGCTCACCGGGCGTGAGTTTGCCATGTTCAAGCAAACCGGTTGGAAGCTGGTGATCGTGGCCTTGCTGGTATTCACCGGTACCTTTATCGGCTCTGCCGTTGTCGCCCACATCATGCTTTAAGGATAGGACGATGACTGCTTCTGTTAAGTTACCGGACAATGCTGAGCTCGCCGCTTGGCGCCACGATTTCCACCAGCACCCTGAAACGGCTTTTGAGGAGCACCGCACCAGCGCGCGCATTGCAGCGTTACTGACAGAGTGGGGCTTTGAGGTGACCACGGGCATCGCGGGCACAGGAGTGGTTGCCGCCTTGGATGGCCTGCACGGTGAAGGCAAGACCATCGGCCTGCGGGCCGATATCGACGCCTTGGATATTCGCGAAGAGACGGCGCTTGCTTACGCTTCGCAAACGCCTGGAAAAATGCACGCCTGCGGCCATGATGGCCATACCACGATGCTGTTAGGCGCTGCCTGGGCGCTAAAGCAGCAGCCGGATTTCAAAGGCCGGGTGGTGTTTATCTTTCAGCCCGCCGAAGAGAACGCCGGCGGCGGCCGGGTGATGGTCGAAGAAGGGCTGTTTGAACGCTTCCCAATGGATGCTGTGTACGGGCTGCATAACTGGCCTGGGCTGCCGGTGGGTGTCGCGGCGGTACACGATACCGACGTGATGGCCGCCTTTGATATTTTCAGCCTGACATTAACCGGTAAAGGCTGCCACGCGGCGATGCCGCATTTGGGCATTGATACGGTGCTGGCAAGTTGCCAATTGATCAGCCAACTGCAAGGGTTAGTGAGCCGCGAAACGCCCCCGGATAAATCGGCGGTGCTGAGTTTCACCAGTATTAACGCAGGGGATACGTTTAATGTGATTCCTGAGCAGGTAGCGCTGCGTGGCACGCTGCGCTGTTTCGATATGGCGCTTAAAGAGCACTTGGAAGCGCGCTTCAAACAGGCGATTGCCAGCTTAGCCGAGTTTCACGGCTTAACCGTTGAGCTGGATTACCAGCGCTGCTACCCCGCCACCATTAATACGCCGGAGCATGCCCAGCACTGCGCCACGGTGCTGGAAGGCTTATTAGGCCAAGGCAATGTGATCCGCAATCCGCCACCGAGCATGGCTTCTGAGGATTTCTCGTTTCTGCTGGCCGAGCGGCCAGGGGCTTACATTTGGATGGGCAACGGCGAGGATTCTGCTTCGTTGCATAACCCTCACTATGACTTTAACGACGCGCTGTTACCGCTAGGGGCGCGCTACTGGGTAGAGCTGGTAAGAGCGCTACTCGTCTAACTCATTATCGTCATTCAGCGATTCTTCTTAACTAACTGCGTTATTCGCTCCTCTGATGCCCAATGGGTAGGGGAGCGTCTACGCCCAATATTGATACCGAACATAGCGTTACGCCACTAACAAAACGCTTAGGGAGTTTTAAGATGTCTTTAACCATTACCGTCATTGGACTTGGTCAGATGGGGGGCAATATGGCGCTTACCCTTAAAGCCGCAGGGTTTGCCGTCACGGGCAGCGATCTGTTCGACGCTGCACGCTCACGGCTTGAGGGCCTTGGTCTAGCCGTTGTTGCTCCTGATGCCCTGCCCGCAAGTGATGTTTATCTGCTGTCGCTGCCTACGTCAGCCCATGTGCGTGAAGTGATTGAGCAATCACCGGGCCTGCTTACGCTGGCGCCGAAAGGCAGCGTGATTGTCGATACGTCAACCAGCGACCCCGCCGTGAGTCGTGAATTAGCCGAAAAAGTCACCGCCGCAGGCCTTCTTTGGTTGGATGCCCCGGTAAGCGGTGGGCCGAAAGGCGCGGCCAGTGGCAAGCTGGGGATGCTGTTGGGCGGCGATGAAGCGACCATTGAGCGGGTAATGCCGATGCTGGAGGCGATGTCGGCCAAGCGTACCCATGTGGGTGGCCCAGGCAGCGGTCATGTGGTGAAACTTGCCAATAACTACCTGTGTGCAGCGCACTTGATAACCACTGCCGAAGCCGTTGCGATGGCAGCCAAGGCGGGCGTTGAACCCGCGGCCTGTTTGGCGGGCCTCAATAGTGGCTCCGGGCGTAGCGCGATTAGCGAGGTGAACTTCCCCGAGTGGGTGTTGAGCGAGCGTTTTGACTCTGGCTTTACCACCGGCTTGATGCGTAAGGATCTGCGCCTAGCGCGAGACGCTGCTGAGCAACTGGGCATTCCGCTACCTCTGCTACAAGCCGTGGTCGATGCTTGGCACGAAAGCCCCGAACAGCCCACCGACAGCGATGACTTCAACCATATCACTACGCCAATTTTAGCCCGTGCCAGCCAAGCGGAGAGCAACCAATGAGCTCACTCAGCCAACACGCCTGCGACCACCTTGCAGAACTACTGAAAGGCTTCGGTTTAGCCACTGACACGCTGTTAAGTAACTGGATTGATGGCGCGTTAGTCGCTGGAGAAGGCGAAGAGATCACCCTGATTAATCCTGCCACTGGCGAAGCGCTAGTGAGCTATCGCGATGCGGGCGCTGGGCTAATTGAACGCGCCACTCAAGCAGCTGTGCGGGGTCAGCGTGAGTGGATGGCACTAACCGCCAGCGAGCGTGGGCGGCGTATGAATGCCGCCTTGCGCGGTTTGGAGGGCCATGAAGAGGCGCTGGCGCAGTTGGAGAGCGTCGTCGCAGGTAAACCGATTCGTGACTGTCGGGCTGAAGTGGGCAAAGTGCGCGAGATGTTTGAGTACTATGCGGGCTGGTGCGATAAACAGCATGGTGAAGTGATCCCGGTGCCTACCTCGCATCTTAACTATGTGCGCCACGTGCCCTATGGCGTAGTGGGGCAGATTACCCCCTGGAACGCGCCGATGTTTACCTGTGCCTGGCAGTTGGCTCCGGCCATTGCCGCAGGCAACGCCGCCGTATTAAAACCTTCTGAGTTAACGCCGTTCACCTCTGTGGTGATTGCCAAGCTGTTGGAAGAGGGGGGCAAAGG
>JAMCZP010000184.1 GCA_023485185.1 Gammaproteobacteria bacterium | reverse complement strand
TGTTGCGATGAGATCCAGCAACTGCTGGAAAGTGGCCGCCAAGCCAGCAAGCTCGCTATCAGCCTGGAAGGCCGTTTAAGCTTTGTGCTGCATGATGACTTGGCGCTGAAGTCGCTGCGCTTTGGCGATGCATTAATTGAAGAAGCTGATCACGCTGACGACGGTGACGATGCCCTTGCTCGCCTGGAAACGGACTTTATTTTAATGGCACAAGCGCTATCTACGGATGTTCCTCGCTTGTTAGAGTGGCTCGGTGGCGAGACGCAGCGGGAACCCGCCGCGCAATAGAGGTTCTATAGTTTTCAAGGCTTGATAGCTTTTCAGGGCTAGATAGCTTTTCAGGGCTAGATAGCTTTTCAGGACTAGATAGCTTTTCAGGGCTAGATTACCTTCTCTCCTCGATGCTATTAATCGATACTTATTTTTTTATCCAACGGTTCGCATGACTCATCACAACAACGCTCTCAACGCTTCTACCGAGACAGACCCGTGGGCCGAGATTCGGCCCTTTATGGATCATGAAGTGGCCGATGTACTGGCTAGGCTTTCACGGGACAACGAGCTGCTGGATGCGCTCACACGCTTTCGACTTCCGCGCTTAGCGCGTTGGGCGCCTTCATTGGCACGTGCTTTTGCCAGCCGCGCCATACGTCGTGAAGTTAAAGATGTGTCGACGGTTTACGAATTTCAAATGCGTATTGCTCATTATATGGAGCGCATGATTCGTACCACTACGGATGCATTTGAAGTCACGGGGCTCGACAAACTCGAACCACAGGGCGCCTACCTATTTATTGGCAATCATCGCGACATTTCCTTGGATCCAGCGTTCGTTAATTATGCGCTGTACCAGGCGAACCGCGATACAGTGCGTATTGCCATCGGTGACAATCTGCTGAAAAAGCCCTACGTCACCGATCTAATGCGGCTCAATAAAAGCTTTATTGTGCCGCGCAGTGCGCGGGGTAAGCGCGCGATGCTCGCCGCCTACCATCAGCTTTCCGCCTATATTCGCCATACGATTACCGAAGATCGGCACTCGATTTGGATGGCCCAGCGCGAAGGACGCGCCAAAAACGGCATCGACCATACCGAGCCCGCCATCATCAAGATGTTAACCATGGCAAGGCGTGCCTCTGAGCGAGACATGGTGTTTGGCGAGGCCATTGAAGAGCTAAAACTGGTGCCCGTATCAATTAGCTATGAATATGACCCCTGCGATGTGCAAAAAGCCCAAGAGCTGCACGATATCGACACGCTAGGTAGCTACGCTAAAAGCGAGTTTGAAGATATTCGCTCTATAGTGGCGGGCATTACCGGCTCGAAAGGACGGGTGCGGCTACACTTTGGTAGCCCGGTAGGCGCCGACATGGAAACACCCGATGAAGTGGCGGCTGAGATTGATCGCCAGGTAATTGGCGGCTACCGCCTGTTTCCAAGCCACTATTTAGCGCTGGAAGCATTGGGTGAGGCGCCGGAACTGGTGGCTCGTAAAACAATCACTCGACAAGATAGGGAGCGCTTCAAAGCCCGCCTTGCCGATGTACCTGAAGCGTTGCGGCCTTATTGGCTTGCTCAGTATGCAAACCCCGTTAAGCACAAAGCCGGTCGCCTAACGCTCTAAATCAGTGCTTTAATCTGACGTTTTACGCGCTCATTTTAATATCAGGCAACTCATGCCCGTTGGCGGAAAAAATGCTATGGTCAAAGCATTAATTGGTCCTGTTTGACATCGACGTCAATCGCGACCCTGAGGAGACTCCCATGTCCGGTTCAGAAATCCAGAAAACACGTGTTATTAACGAACTGCGTGGTTTTATACGCAAGCTATTGCAAGACCCAAAAATCCTCGAGCAATCCCTTACGATTGCCAGGCAGCAGCTAACCGAAGGTAATAGCCCAGCAGCCATGGCGCGGATTGCTAACGAAATATCCGACACCACGAGTGTGCATATTCCTGAAGATCCTGCGGAGCACTCTGAGGCTGATAAACTCTTTTTAGAGCTGCTACGCGAAGTGGTCCAAGAAGAGCAAGCGCTGTATTAATTGCTGTCGAAAGCAGCGTCACCGGCGAAGCGTCTAGTCACTTCGCCGCTTTTTTTGTCATCGCCTTATCGGCACCCTTATTCAATCGGAATTAACCTTCACCATGTCTACTACTGCCACGCGCAACATTTTGGTGACTAGCGCGCTCCCCTACGCCAACGGAGCCATTCACCTCGGTCACTTGCTTGAGTATATCCAGACTGATATCTGGGTGCGTTTTCAGAAAAGCCGTGGCCAACAGTGCTACTACGTCTGTGCCGATGACGCCCATGGCACCGCTATTATGCTGCGTGCTGAGCAGGAAGGAATTACCCCGGAAGCGCTGATTGAGCGAGTTTCCAACGACCACCAAACAGATTTTGCCCGTTTTGGCGTCGGATTCGATAATTACCACTCGACTCACTCCACGGAAAATCGCCATTTCAGCGAGATGATCTATAAGCGCCTGCGTGACAAAGGCCATATTGCCACCCGCGATATTGAGCAGATGTTTGATCCGCAGAAAGGTCTGTTTCTGGCGGATCGCTTTATTAAAGGCACTTGCCCCAAATGTGGCGCCGATGATCAGTACGGCGACAACTGCGAGAAATGTGGCGCTACCTACACTCCCGCCGACTTGATCAATCCAGTGTCGGCTATTTCAGGTGCCACGCCCGAAGTACGCACTTCTACCCACTACTTCTTTAAGCTTCCTGATTTTGCTGACTTCTTACAGCGCTGGATTGACGACGGCCATGTTCAGCCGCAAATCCGTAATAAGCTGATGGAGTGGTTTGAGTCTGGCTTTAACGAGTGGGACATTTCCCGCGACGCGCCCTACTTTGGCTTTGAAATCCCCGACGCGCCCGGCAAATACTTCTATGTTTGGCTGGACGCGCCGATCGGCTATTTGGCCAGCTTCAAGAGCCTATGCGATCGTGAAGGCATTGATTTCGACAGCTACTGGAAGAAAGGCTCTAACGCCGAGGTATATCACTTTATTGGCAAGGACATTGTCTACTTCCACGCATTGTTCTGGCCCGCCATGCTGCACGGTGCTGATCTGCGCACGCCCACCGCAGTTAACTGTCACGGCTTCCTGACAGTAGACGGCGCTAAGATGTCAAAATCCCGCGGTACCTTTATCAAAGCGGCCACCTACGCCGATTATCTTAACCCAGAGTACTTGCGCTACTACTTTGCCGCCAAGCTGACTTCCAAGGTCGATGATCTGGATTTGAATCTGGAAGATTTTGCAGCGCGTGTAAACTCAGACCTGGTTGGCAAAGTGGTTAATATTGC
>JAMCZP010000214.1 GCA_023485185.1 Gammaproteobacteria bacterium | reverse complement strand
GGGTGAAATGCTCGATCCGCATACCGCCACTGGCTATCGTGCCGCCGAGCGTGCCCGCGCTGATCAGTCAACGCCGATGATAACGCTGGCCACCGCGCACCCGGCCAAGTTCGCTGAAGCGGTAGTAAAAGCGGGCTTCCTGGGCGTGCCTCTGCCGCCGCATATGGAAGACCTGATTGAGCGCGAAGAGCGTTACACGGTGCTTCCCAACGAGCTTGCCGCCGTGCAGCAGTTCGTCGTGGAAAATCGCCGTTGAGACCCTGATGATCCCAGTAACAGACTCGCCCTATAGCACTACCCGACCGCGTTTAGAGCCTCGTCCCCTGGACGAGGCGCTTTATGCCCGTGCCCAAGCGGAAGGTTTAAGCGAGCTTCAAGCCAGGTTGCTGGCCTCACGCTTGCCCGGCTACAGCGGTGAGCTGCTGCCGTTAATCGCCCCCAGCCTGCGCTATCTGGCCCATCCAGATAAACTTGCCGACGGTCGCCGTGCCGCCGAACGTATCGCTCAAGCAGTGGCAGAAGGCGAGGCGATTGGTATCCTCACCGACTATGATGTCGACGGGATTACCTCCCATGTGGTGATTCGGCGCACGCTGGTGGAGCTGTTTGGAGTGCCGGAAGGCAAGCTGCACAGCCTGATTGGCCACCGTATTCACGATGGCTACGGCATTAGCTTACCGCTGGTGGAGCGTACGCTTGCGCTTAAGCCGTTTCCCACCCTGGTGATTACCGCCGACTGCGGCAGCTCTGATGAGCCGCGTATCGCGCGCTTAAAAGCGGCAGGTATTGATATGGTGGTCAGTGACCACCACGCTTTGCCGGTGGAAGGCCCGCCAAGCTCGGCTTTTGCCTGCGTAAACCCTACACGCTCGGACTGCGACTACCCCGACAAAACGATTGCCGGCTGCATGGTGGCGTGGCTACTCATGTCACTCGCTCGCGGGGTGTTGATTGAGTGGGGAGCGCTGCCGGAGTCGACGCCTAAGCTTTCGCCCTGGCTCTCTTACGTAGCTTTGGGCACTGTGGCTGACTGTGTGTCATTGGGCGGCAGTCCCGCCAACCGCGCGGTGGTCAATCAAGGGTTAAAGCTGATCAATCGGATGGATACGGCGTGCTGGCGTGCCATGGCCACGCGCTTGGGTGCTGATAGTGTGCCCTTCAACGCTGAAACATTAGCCTTTCAGATGGGCCCGCGCATTAACGCCCGCTCGCGGCTGGACGATCCCTACGCGGCGCTGCACTTTATGCTGGCTGAAAACGATGGGGTCGCCAATCGTCAGCTCGACGTGCTGGATCAGGATAATCAGTCTCGCAAAGCCATTGAGGCCGATATGGCCGCCGAGGCGCGCACTCTCGCCACGGCAGCTCTGGACGCCGACGAGCTCGCCGTGGTGGTGCTGCTTGAAGACGGGCACCCCGGCGTACAGGGTATCGTCGCCTCGCGGTTGGTGCAGGCCTACGGGCGCCCGGCACTGGTGCTAACCCAAGCGTCGGCACCGGGCATGCTAACCGGCTCTGGCCGCTCGATTGACGGGCTGCACCTGAGGGATGCCCTGCAGCGTACCTTTGAGCTTGCTCCCCAGGCGTTACCGCGGTTTGGCGGCCATAGTGGCGCGGCAGGGGTGGGCGTGCCACGGGATCAGCTTGATGCCTTTAAAACGGCTTTCTTGCAGGCAGTGGGCGAGCAGTTAGAGGGACGAACGCTCTATCCGCGGCTATGGACTGATGGTGAGCTCTCGACGGCGCAGCTTTCGCTAACCACCTTGCAAGAAATTGAAACGCTTGGCCCCTACGGCCGTGAATTTGACCCGCCACTGTTTGAAGGGCGCTTTATTGTCGAAGCGCTGCGCCCGGTAGGTGCTGAAGGCTCACACCTGATGCTGGAGCTCTCCACGGGGGCGGTCACCTGCAAAGCGATCTGGTTTCGCGCCTTAACGCCCGGGGAACTGCCTGGGTTTAGCATCGGCGATACGCTGCACTGCGCCTATAAGCTCAACCGCAACCGTTGGCGTGGCCGCGAGACGCTGCAGTTGATGGTCGAGCACGCGAGCGCTATCTGAACAAAGCACTTTATAACCTCAACAATTTGAGTAAGGACGCTCCCATGCGTGTGGAAGATTTACCAAAGGATCAGCATCGCCCCTATGAAGATGTGATGGCGATGCTACTGGGGACGTTCTTTGTGGCGCTGGGAGTTACTTTTTATACCCATGCAGTGCTACTAACCGGGAGTACGGCGGGTTTGGCGCTGCTGCTAAACTATGTGACCAGTTGGGGGTTCGGGGTCTGGTTTTTTGCCATTAATCTGCCGTTTTACTACTTAGCGGTGAAGCGTATGGGCTGGAGTTTTACCCTGCGTACCGTTGCCGCTATCGGCTTGGTCTCGCTATTTTCGGAACTGACCCAGGGCTGGGTGCAGTTTGCCAATCTGCCTTCACTTTACGCCGCTTTAATGGGCGGCGCGCTGATGGGTATTGGCATGCTGATGCTGTTTCGCCACCGCACCAGTCTTGGCGGTATCAATATTCTGGCGCTCTACCTGCAGGATAAGCACGGCCTGCGCGCAGGCTACGTTCAACTGGCCATTGATGGCGTTATCCTGCTGATTGCGCTAACCCAGCTACCGCTGGATCGCGTGGGTTATTCAGTGCTGGGAGCATTGACGCTCAACCTGATTATCGCCCTGAACCATAAGCCAGGGCGCTATATTGGGGTGAGCTAGAGGCGTTTAGCTCAGCCAGAACCACCACACAATCAGTACGATTAATCCCAGGCCTGCCACGTTGATTAATACGCTCATGCGTTGTCCTCCTGGCTGGGTGACTTCCATAGACGCAAGCGATTGGCGTTACTCACCACGGTGATAGAGGAGAGTGACATGGCGGCAGCGGCGATCATCGGTGACAGCAGCATACCGGTTATGGGGTAGAGCACACCTGCAGCAATGGGAATACACAGCACGTTATAGCCAAAGGCGCCTACCAGGTTCTGTTTGATGTTGCGCAGTGTGGCGCGGCTGATCTCTATCGCTGCCGCGACGCCATGCAGTGAGCCGCGCATTAGGGTGATGCCCGCGCTCTCAATCGCTACATCGGTACCCTGACCAATGGCAAAGCCGACATTCGCCTGAGCCAGCGCCGGGGCGTCGTTGATGCCATCGCCCACCATGCCGACGATTTCCCCCGCTTTTTGACGGCGCTCTATTTCGGCGTGTTTGTCTTCGGGTAACAGGCCTGCGCGGTACTCATCAATGCCTACTTCTTGAGCAATCGCCTTGGCGGTGTGCTCGTTATCCCCGGTTAACATAACGATGGTTAAGCCATCTTTTTGCAG
>JAMCZP010000096.1 GCA_023485185.1 Gammaproteobacteria bacterium | reverse complement strand
GCAACCAGTTGCCCGTGCATCCGCGTCATCCCTATGTGGGCGATTTGGTGTTTACCGCGTTCTCAGGCTCTCATCAGGATGCGATTAAAAAAGGCATGGCGGATCGCCGCGCAAACCCTGATGCGGTGTGGGATGTGCCTTATCTGCCTATCGACCCTCTCGACGTTGGCCGTAGCTACGAGGCGGTGATTCGCGTTAACAGCCAGTCGGGTAAAGGCGGTGTTTCATACCTGCTTGAGCAGGAGCACGGAATCGAGCTGCCGCGTCGGCTATCCATTGAATTCAGCCAAGTAGTGCAGGAAGTAGCTGAGCGCACCGGTAAGGAGATCACTTCACAGATGATCTATCAGGCATTTGTGGATGAGTACCTGGAACAGCGCTCCCCCTTTGGACTGGTTAGCCATCGCCTCTCTTCTGAACCCGATAGCCCTAAGGTGACGTTAGAGGCGGTCATGGAAGCTGACGGTAGCCGGCAAACGCTAACAGGCGAGGGCAATGGCCCGTTAGCTGCCTTTATTAAAGCGCTGGTGGCCAGTGGACAGGATGTAGAAATTATCGACTACCATGAGCACTCACGTGGTCAAGGCGCTGATGCCGAAGCCATTGCCTATGTGGAAGTGCGTATCGATGGCAAAGCGGTGTTTGGCGTGGGCACCGATGAGAGCATTACCAGCGCTTCCATGAAGGGCGTACTTAGTGCCATCAATCGCCACCATTCGACTCAGCCTGCGGCCGCGAATGTGACGGCGGAGTCGTTGGGGTAAATGATGCGTTAACATTCAACCAGCTTAGTTATTACGATGGATAGCACCCCACAGCAACGTACGCGCCACTACATCGCTGCTCGTAAGCAGCATCCCGCTTGGCTGTTGCTGGCATCACCCCGTGCGCCGTTGGTGCTGGGGTGCCTGACCTCGCTATTTGAATTCAGCGAAGACGGTATTGCCGAAGCGGATGCCCTGGAAGCGTTGTCGCAAATGCTGGGGCGTTATGCTGAGCAGGATGAGTACGCCATCGACCCCGACAATACCCGCCTGCAGGCCGGACGAGAGCTGCGCGAGTGGATCCGGCGCGGTCTGGTCACCGAGCGTGGTCAGCGCTTGTATGCCACCGATGCCTTGTCATCGGCGATACAGTTTATCGACTCGCTGGATAACCGCATGATGACCTCCACCGCATCGCGGTTATCAGTGGTGCAGCGTGAAATCGAAAACTTGGAGGTCGGCCTCAACCCCAACCCCGAGAGCCGCAAGGCCTCAATCAGGCGAAAAATCCAACAGTTAGAGAGCGAATTGGCCGACGCGGAAGCCGGCCATGTGCCGGTGCTTTCCGAGCCCGAGGCCGTTGAGCGTATCCGCGAGGTGTTTAATCTCGCCACCGGGTTACGCGCCGACTTTCGCCGGGTTGAAGACTCCTGGCGGGAGGCTGATCGCCAGCTGCGCCAGTCGATCATGTCCGAAAAGTACCACCGGGGCGATATCGTGGATCGCTTGCTGGATGGTCAGGAGGCGCTGCTGGATACCCCGGAAGGGCGCGTATTCGACAGTTTCCTTCAGCAACTACGCCAAACTGCTGCGCTGGATATGATGCGCCAGCAGTTACGCACCATCCTCGTCCACCCCGCTGCAGAAAAAGCGCTAAATCGATTGCAGCGACAGGATCTCAAACTGTTGCGTATGCGGTTGATAGTCGAAAGCCAGGCGGTATTACAAGCACGCGCCCGTAGTGAAAAGGACGTCAAAGGGTTTATTAAGACCGGCTTGGCTGCCGAGCATCACCGCGTTGGTCAGTTGCTTAACGATATTTTCAATACGGCCCAGGATATAGACTGGCAGCGCCAGAAGGTGCGCCGTTCAGAGGTGTCATCGCTGCCGCCGCTGGGCTTTGCCCTGGGCAACTTATCGGTGGTCGAGCGCCTGCGGTTCAAATTGTTGGAAAACGAGCTGGAAGAGGAGCTGGATCTTGCCCAGCAGGCGAGTGACTTGAGCGGTATTGAGGCCGAATTCTGGGACTCCCTCGATGGGCTCGACCGTGACGCCCTGGTGCAGGAGACGCTGGCGCTGCTGGCCCAAGAAGGGCGTGAGCTGACACTGGCGGAGTTGGCTGAACTCCTACCGCCCACCCATGACCTGGAAAACTTGGCGCTATGGCTGGGCATGGCGCGGGAAGCCGGGATTGAGATCACCGGGCAGGACGTTCAAGAGGTGGTCATCACCGACGATGAACAGTGCGACTGGGTTTTCCGGGTACCCGTAGTCTCCTTGAGTGAGCAGGCCTTGCGCGGCATTGAGTGGGAGTTTTAAGCATGGCAGGTGTATTTGATCGGATTGTTAAGCCGCAGGGCGTGGATGAGACCAGCGAAGAGAGATCGCCTAATCAATTTAAGGAGCAGACCCCTCAAACGCAGGAAAGTGAAGCAGTAGGCGCTGTTGGTGAGGAGACCAACACCGAAGCCACCGCTCGCACGGACATCAAGTTGCGCGAAGTGGCACAGGAGTTGCTCCGTATGGGCTTGCTGGAAGAGACTCAAAGGCCTCATCTTTACCGCGCTGCGCTCGTCGCCATGGAGCGGCTCAATGCTACGCTTGAGCCCTTGGATTTATGTGCCCGCGCCGATGAGATCCGGGGGCTGGTGTTTCTGGCGGTGCGACCTGGGGATACTGACGAGCCCCAGGATGACTGGTCGCACCCCTTGGTTCGCAAGCAGCGGCTAAACCTGGAACAGACCCTTCTAGTGGCCATCTTGCGCCAGTATTTCATTGCCCACGAGCAGGACGCGGGCACTGGCGCTGGGGACGCCATGGTGGCAGTGGACGAGCTGATTCCACAGATGCAGGTCTACCTGGGGGAGAGTGGTAGCGAGGCCCGTGAGCGTACCCGGGTGCTACAGCTGTTGGATCAACTCAAAGGCCACGGCCTGGTATCTGCACCGGATAGTCACGAGCGGGTGGCTATCCGACCGATGATTGCCCACCTGGCCAACCCGGAAAACCTCACCGCTTTGCTGTATGAGTTAAAGTCCAGGGTAGCTGCGGAGAGTAGTGACCACGGGGAGAGAGCGCCATGAGCAC
This sequence comes from Gammaproteobacteria bacterium, assembly GCA_023485185.1. The sequence continues at coordinate 265 of JAMCZP010000096.1, read as the reverse complement.
CACCACGCTTACCCAGTCTTCTTTATTTGAGGAAGGCCAAGAGAACGGTTGGCAACTGGCGCCCACCTATATTCTGCAAACCTTGGAGCTGTTCAACTGGGGCGGCTTTGGTGGTATGCATCGGGCCGATATCGACGCCCAGGGCAGTGCGATCATTGGCCCCACCGGCAGTGGCAAGACCACGCTGGTGGATGCATTGATGACCCTGCTCACGGCCAATCCCAAGTACAACCTTGCCTCTACCGGTGGCCATGAGAGTGACCGG
>JAMCZP010000342.1 GCA_023485185.1 Gammaproteobacteria bacterium | reverse complement strand
CCTTGAAAATAGGCTAACTGGCGCTGGAATTCAGGATCGTTTTTGGCGGTGGCATACTCGTTTTGCAGCTCTAAAATTAGCGGCATCAAGGTTTCGGCGACAAAGCGGCCACCGAAGCTGCCAAACAGGCCGTTTGCATTAGGCATGTTCATAGATAAGTTCACTGGCTGGTTCATCACGACCTCTGCGTTATCAAACAATGCAATGAAAGTAGCGCAAGCAGGCGGGGATAAAAATCGATAAGATGTCAGCAACATGTGAGCTTAGGTCAATTATTAGCAGGATACCTCATGCAGCACAGTATGCCCCCGCTTAGCGCATTGCGCGCCTTTGAAGCTACCGCTCGGCTGGGTAGTGTCACCGCTGCTGCCGATGAACTAAACGTGACTCACGGCGCTGTCAGCCGCCAGCTAAAGAGTCTGGATAACCATTTTGGTGTCGCACTTTTTACCAAAGCTGGCCGTGGCATTGTGCTGACGCCGCATGGCGAAAAGCTGCAAAACGGGGTGAGCGAGGCGTTCTCCCGCCTCAAGGATAGTTGCGCAGCGCTCAAGCATGACGTTGAAGGAGCCCCCTTCACTCTCGCCTGCCCTGGCAGCCTGCTGGCCCGCTGGCTGATTCCCCGTCTTGATCGCCTGCACCGCGAGCTGCCAGCGCTGAAACTGAAAGTGGTGGTGAGCGAAACCGAGCAACCCGGCATTCAGAGCGACGCCAGCGCTACCCTGGCATTTTCCGAACCACCCTGGCCTGCAGGCGTAGAGGTAGTCGAACTAATGCCAGAACAGATCTGCGCGGTAGTAAGCCCCCAACTGATGGCCCACATCGACGCCACCAAACCAGAAACACTCTTTACCAACAAGCTACTGTACACCGCTTCCCGCCCCCAGGCCTGGCCGCAGTGGGCCAGTGCCCAGGGGCTTGAAACGGCACAGCTGGAGCAGGCGATAAATGAGGGCCAAGGCTTTGATCATCTTTATTACTTGATGGAAGCGGCAGTGGCGGGCTTGGGTATCGCCATCGCGCCACGGCTATTAGTGGAAGATGACTTGAAGAGCGGGCGGCTTGTCGCGCCCTGGGGGAGTACCCAAACCCCCGCCCGGCTGTGCCTGTGGTTGCCTAGTCAAGCCAACGTTCCCACTCAACCTCGCCGCAGCGAGCCGCTGGCGGAGTGGCTTAAGCGGGAGTTAGGTGACGGAGCAATTAATTGAGAAAACACAACATGCTACCCTTTCTGCACGATCAAATAAGTATGCAGCTCAGGATGCTGATCGTACTCCAGATGTCTGCACACCGCGCCTAGCGTTATCACTAGGGACAAGAAGCCGCTGGTACCAAGCGTAGAGTAGTAAATTTCTGGCCCCATGAAGCTATCGGTGTGCTCACCGGGTTCGTCGGTGCCGCCGAAAGAGAAGATCAGTACCCCACCCTTATTCAGGCTTTCGATGAGTTTGGTCACCACACTTTCCTGCTGCGCCAGCGGAATATGCCAGATGCTGTCCCAAGCGGTGATGAAGTCGTATTTTGCCGGCGGTTGCCACTGGCAAATATCCTGGTGATGAAAGGTCACGTCTGGATGCTTCTGCTTAGCGAGGCGTAGCATTTCATCGGAAATATCCACGCCCTCAGGCGTAAAGCCTTCTTTTTGCAAGAAGTCGATAAAGCGACCTGTACAGCCGCAACCGATATCCAGCGCCCTGCCTCGATTTTTCACAAACGACAGCGCTCTTTTATGCGCCTCCATGCCATTTTCGAGATTGAATTTGTCGCTTTGCCAGAGATGTGTGATCTGATCGTAGGCGCCGCCAATATCGTTGGGGTTCATGGGCAGTCCTATCCAATAAACTCGCCAATCACTAACGCTGTCATAATGGCTCCTTGTGAATTAGTTACATATTAATAAGTGCAGGCAACTAGGCGACATTCAACCTATTGCTGATTTGTTCTTCCCATGCACTTGCTTACCTATGTTAAGACCTTCCCAACCATGCTTCACCAACAACGTCTTCAAGACAGGCGACCGGTAGCGACCGTTTCGCTGAAAGCGAGCTATAACGCTGGGTGGAATAAGCCGATAACCACGGTACGAACCGCTGGCAGGATGGCTTAAAATCGAACTCGATATGGTCGCTACTATGAATCAGTGAGCGTTTTACGGCTAGTCGTTACCAGGAGAAGCCCTATGACTGAGGCAGAACGCAATGTAGGTGCTGATATGAGCAACGATGCTCATACCCGAGCACGTTATATATCGCAAATTCAGCGTATTTCTTCGACGGCTAAAGCGGACATCACAGCAGGCCGAACCAGTTATCTTGAAGCGGCAGAGTATTGCCATGCCATGCGCAACCAAGTCATGGATGAGCATAGAAAACTGACCAGTGCTCAGGGGCTGGCAATGGTAGAGCGGATAAAAAAAACGCCCCCTAGCCTTGTTGCTCTTTTCGAGCGCTACGCACAACAACTATTTGGTTGTTCTTACGAAAACCTCTCAGCTGAGCAGCAGCAACGCATACACCTGGAGGTTATTGAGGCTTCTGGCCGCAGCAATACTGAAGTCTGACCCAAGAACGTCAAGATCGAGAATTGCTATAGATACGCAAGCTTGATCCGGCACGGTCATCGATAGGCTCCTCACTGGAATCCTGCGTTTCGATACGAACGCTACATTCGGCATTCATGCACTCAAGCCACCACCCCAAACACACGGCCAATGGCAGCGGTTAGCGCCATGGCAAGCGCCCCCCAGAACATCACTCTTGCTGCTGCTTTAAAGATAGGGGCACCGCCTACCCGAGCTGCAACAGCGCCTAACAAAGCCAAAAAGAGCAGTGAGAATAGCGCTACCAGCGGGATAAGCAGCGAAGGTGGGGAGCACCACGCAACCAGTAACGGCAGGAGCGCTCCTGTAGTGAAGGTCGCAGCGGATGAAAGTGCTGCTTGGAGTGGCCGTGCTTGGCCGGTATCGGTGATGCCAATCTCGTCTCTCGCATGCGCGCCTAGGGCGTCGTTGGTCATTAACTGCTCAGCAACTTGTAGCGCCAACTCCGGCGCTACCCCCCGGGCTTCGTAGATAGCGGCAAGCTCTTTTTGCTCTAATTCGTAGTGCTCAGCCAGTGCTTTGCGCTCGATATTGAGATCGGCGTGTTCAGTGTCAGATTGAGAGCTAACCGAAACGTACTCACCGGCAGCCATCGACATAGCGCCAGCCACTAACCCAGCAACACCAGCCAACATGATATCGCTCTGCGTTGTACTGGCGGCGGCTACACCTAATATCAGGCTGCTGGTCGACACGATGCCGTCATTGGCACCCAGCACCGCAGCGCGTAGCCAGCCTGTTCGGTGAGAT
>JAMCZP010000263.1 GCA_023485185.1 Gammaproteobacteria bacterium | reverse complement strand
TGTGCAGGAGAGGAAGGTAGAAAAATTACACATTGCCAGATTTAACAGCATGAAACCCCTTCGGCACCAGCATGATTGACGGTTACACTACCGCTATCTACCGCTCTTTCCACCACTGTGCCGAGGATCGCTATGAGCCACCATTTGCTAACTGTCGACTCATTAAACCGCGAAAGCGTAGACCACTTACTGCGTGTGGCTGCGCGTATGGAGCCGATTGCTCAGCGACGCCAGGTAACGCGAGTATTAGAAGGGGCCGTACTCGGTAATCTGTTTTTTGAAGCCAGCACCCGTACACGCGTCAGCTTCAATGCTGCCTTTTGCCGGTTGGGCGGCAGTGTGTGTGACACCACAGGCTTTACCTTCTCTTCTATGGCAAAGGGGGAGTCGCTATATGACACCAGCCGGGTAATGAGTGGCTACTGCGATGCGATTGTCATGCGCCACCCTGACCAGGGCTCGGTGGCTGAGTTTGCTGCGGCAACGAATGTGCCGGTGATTAATGGCGGTGATGGCCCTGGCGAGCATCCCAGCCAAGCACTGCTTGACCTTTATACGATTGATAAAGAGTTTCAGCGATTAGGAAAATCGCTTAGTGGCGCACATATTCTGCTTACTGGTGATTTAAAGTACGGTCGAACCGTGCATTCCCTGATTAAGCTATTGTCACTTTATGACCCGCTACGCATCACCCTGGTGTCACCACCAGGACTTGAAATGCCCTCCAAACTGATCGACTTAGTGGCGTCCCGCGGCCACCGCATTGAGCAGCGCGAATCATTAGCGAGTGATTTTGCTGATTTAGACGTGGTGTACACCACGCGCATTCAGAAAGAGCGTTTTACCGATGAGATGAATGAGAGCTTTCAAGGCCTTTCTGATGACTTCATGGTTAATCGTGATTTTCTCGACCACCGCTGCAGCCAAAGCACCATTGTGATGCACCCATTGCCCAGAGATAGCCGCCCAGGTGCGAATGATTTAAACGTAGACCTTAACGGCGACCCTCGGTTGGCGATTTTCCGCCAAACGGATAACGGTATTCCTATGCGGATGGCAATTTTCGCAACGTTGCTAAACGTCGATGAACTGATCGAACAAGATCTGCGACCAGTGCGTTGGTATGTACCCGCTCAAACAGGCACGTTAGATCGCTAAAGCGGAGAGATGATTAAAAACTAGGGTTAAAGATAAGCATTATAGAGACAAGCGCCCGCCAGGTAAGCCTTCCTGGTGGGCAAACCAGCCCTCTAGAATAAGAATAGCCGCGATGCCATCGACACTATCTTGTCGATAGTTACCTTTATGACCCGCCTCGCGAGCGATTAGCTTAGCCTCCCGCGTGGTGCCGCGCTCGTCGACCATTTCACACGGCTTGCCAAAACGGCCATGCAGACGATTACCAAACTTGCGCGCGCGAATACTCATATCTGATTCGCTACCGTCCATATTTAGCGGTAATCCCACTACTAACAGATCCGGCTGCCACTCGTTAAGTAGCCGCGATACGACATTCCAATCGGGAATCCCATCCCGCGCGGTCAGAGGGTTAAGCTCTCGTGCACTGCGCAGCAGTTCATTGCCCACTGCCACACCGATACGCCGGGTGCCGTAATCAAAAGCCAGAATTAAGCGCTGCCCCGCCTCTGCCATCAAGCGTGCCCCGCATCTCGGGTCATTAGGTTAAGGTCAATACCGAGTAAGCCAGCCGCCGCGCTTAGACGTTCAACAGGAGGAGTGTTAAATAACACGCTCCCCTGGGCTTCTACCGTTAGCCAGCTGTTCTCCTTAAGCTCTTCTTCCAGCTGTCCTACTTCCCAGCCAGCGCACCCCAAACAGACTAGAAACTGTTCGGGTCCCTCGCCAGCAGCAAAGGCCTGCAGAATATCGAGTGAAGTGGTGAGCGCAATGCCATCTTCTACTTGGATACTTGAGTCCCATTCTTGGCTATCGCCGACGTGGAGAATAAAGCCACGGTCTTTATGCATCGGACCACCGTAATAAACCGGTGCATTACGGTGCGGGCTTGCTTCACCACCCAGCTCTAGCTGATCAAACAAAGCCTCAAGGGTGATCTCTAAGGGGCGGTTAGTAATCACCCCCATGCAGCCGTTGTTATCATGATCGCAAAGATAGATAAGCGTACCGGAGAAATTAGCGTCTTCTAGATGTGGCATCGCCATTAGAAAGTGATGTTTCAAACTTTGCATGCGTCTCCCACTGCCTACTGGTACCCAGTAGGCGTAGCGTAATGAGTGTAATTATAAGCGACGCCCTGCTTAGGCTAAGCGTCGCTCAATAGCATCCAGCAACAGACCGGCAATATTAGTGCCTCGCTGATCATCAATCTCACGCACGCAAGTAGGGCTAGTGACGTTGATTTCAGTAATATAGTCACCGATGACATCAAGCCCCACGAACATTAAGCCCTTTTCACGAATCATCGGTTGTACTTGCTGAATAAGCCAGTAGTCGCGTTCGGTCAGTTCACGGCTTACGCCTCGTCCACCGGCAGCCAAGTTTCCACGGGTTTCACCCGCCGAGGGAATACGCGCCAGCCCATAAGGGACAGGTTCACCATCGACCAGCAGAATACGCGTGTCGCCGTCTTTGATTTCGGGCAGATAGCGCTGGGCCATAATCTGCCGCTGACCGCGCAAGGTAAGCTGCTCAATCACCGCGCCGATATTGCGACCTTCAGGGCCAATATGAAAAATGCCGGTGCCGCCCATGCCGTCTAGCGGCTTGAAGATCACATCACCATGTTCCGCGTGGAAGGCACGCAGTACGTCGTCGCGGCTTGCGACGATGGTAGGCGCACAGCACTGGGGAAACTGCTGGGCAAACAGCTTTTCATTGCATTGTAAAAGCGCCGCCGTAGGGTTAACCACCAGCACGCCTTCACGTTCGGCAAAACCCAACAGATGCACAGCGTTGGTGAACTCAGTATCGACGGGCGGGTCTTTGCGCATCAGCACTACATCAAGCTCGACCAGGGGGCGGGCGGACGCTTCGCCTAAGTCGTACCAATGCTTAGGATCACGGTGCACTGTCAAGGGCCGCATGCGCGCATAAGCTTGGCCCGCATTTAAGAAAAGATCTTCCTGCTCCATATAGTGCAGGGTATAACCACGCTCCTGAGCAGCCCATAGCATGGCCATGGTGGTATCTTTCTTGTAAGCGATGTCGCTGATGGGATCCATCACAACGCCGAGATGCAGATTTGATTGGCTCATCGGGGGCACTATCCAAACATGAACAATTGGCGCTCAGTATGCCGCACTGCTCGCCTGGCTCCAACTGCCCCCGCTAACTACTCACTCAGTGCGCCGGGCACGATGCGAATGGCGTCGGGC
>JAMCZP010000274.1 GCA_023485185.1 Gammaproteobacteria bacterium | reverse complement strand
GAGGCAAGGTTGGCGCTTTGGCTGACCATGGCGGGTAGGCCCATCGATTCATAGGCCACGGTACCGGCCAGAATCATCAGGTCGGCCCAGCTGATTTTGTTGCCGTACTTTTTCTTGATCGGCCACAGCAGGCGACGCGCTTTATCTAGGCTGACGTTGTCGGGCCAAGAGTTAAGTGGTGCAAAGCGCTGGCTGCCGGTACCGCCGCCGCCACGACCATCGGCCAGGCGATAGGTACCTGCCGAGTGCCATGCCATACGAATCATCAGGCCACCATAATGGCCCCAATCGGCGGGCCACCAGGATTGGCTATCGGTCATCAACGCATGAACGTCTTGCTTTAGTGCGTCAAAATCAAGCTTTCTGACTTCTTCACGGTAATCGAAGTCAGGATCCATTGGATTCGTTTTGCTATCGTGCTGGTGCAACATATCCAGGTTCAGTGCTTCTGGCCACCAGTCTTTATTAGAAGTGCCAGTGGACGTGTTGCCACCATGCATTACAGGACATTTACCACTCATAGGTCTCTCCCCATTGCCTTGTCTTGGTTGCTATTGTCTTGGTTGCTACTGTTTCGTTGTTACCAAGACAATTAACGGCGGGCGCCCTCACGAGAATGTCGTCGCTCTGCTATTTGCGCAGAAGAAAGAACGCACCACTTACTTGATACTGTTTTAAAGCACATCAGTCATAGGCACAATTTGCTTTTTATGACTGTGTTAATAGTTTTTAACCATAATAGGTCAAAAAGTGAACTCTTCGGTATCAATATCGGCCTGCTGAGCGTCGCTATAACGGCCTCCAGCCACTTGGTCTGGTGTCATCATGGCATTCAACTGAGACAGGGTAATGACATCAAGGTTAAGCGTTTCTGCCGCCAAGTTTTCGCGCATGTGCTTAGCAGAGCGCGTACCTGGAATAGGAATAATGTCTTCGCCTTGGGCTTTTAGCCACGCCAGGGCAAGCTGGCCCGGTGTCACACTCAAAGCTTTCGCCAGTGCGCTTAACTGCTCAAATAGTTTTAGATTATGGGGGTAATTTTCAGCACTAAAGCGCGGCATGTTGCGGCGCATATCGCTCTCTTCAAGACGCGCAGGGTCTTTAATCGTGCCGGTCAAAAAGCCACGGCCCAGTGGACTGAACGCCACCAGGGCAACCCCCGTTTCACGGCAGGCCTCAATCAGGCCAATTTCGGGATTACGCGTCCACAGCGAATATTCAGACTGTACCGCGGCAATCGGGTATTCAGCCACGGCACTGCGTAACGTCGTCGCGGAGATTTCAGAGAGACCCACACCCCCAATCTTGCCCTCTTCAACCAAGCGCCCCAGCGCCCCCACGCTCTCTTCAATAGGGACTTGTCGATCCATTCGGTGAAGATAATAAAGATCTAAATGGTCGGTACGCAGGCGATCAAGGCTCGCCTCACACTGTTTGCGGAGAGTTTCCGGGCGGCCATCGATGACCCGCGTACCTAATTCAGGGTCAATGGCCATGCCGCACTTACTGGCAAGAAAAAGCTGGTGCCGCTTGCCCTCGAGTGCTTTGCCAACCACCCGCTCATTGGCCGTAGCGCCATACAGTGTGGCGGTGTCAAAGTGGCGATAGCCCATATCAAAGGCTTCATCCAACGCTCGCAGAGCGTCTTGCTCCGGCACGGGACTGCCGTAGCCATGGGAGAGGTTCATGCAACCGAGACCAATAACCGGGGATTTAACGGAAGTGAGGCGCTGAAAAAAACTCGTCATAGACATTCTCATCTTTTTTTAGGTACCGTTTTATAACGTTTCACCGCCAAACTGCAACGCGGCTAAATGACGATAAAGTGCGCTGGTGGTGATCAACTCTGCGTGGGTGCCCGCCGCTACTAGCTTCCCGCCATCCAGCACTAGCAGACGATCAGCGGCAATCACCGTGGCTAGCCGGTGGGCAATGACGATGCTAGTGCGCCCTACCATTAAGCGATCTAGGGCCTGCTGCACCAGCCGCTCGCTTTCGGCATCCAGGGCACTGGTTGCTTCATCCAGCAGCAATACTGCAGGGTCTTTCAGCAGCGCCCGAGCGATAGCAAGCCGCTGACGCTGCCCGCCGGAAAGCTGCACGCCGCCAGGCCCAAGGGGTGTATCAAAACCTTGCGGTAGCGCTTCGATAAAGTCCAGCGCGCTAGCATCCTGGGCGGCGATACGCAGCCTTTCGCTACTCGCTTCGGGGTCTCCATAGCGCAGATTTTCGGCAACCGAACCACTAAACAGCACCGGCTCTTGCGCCACCAGTCCCATGGTGGTGCGCAAGGCGGCAAGTTCCAGGCTGCGGATATCAATACCATCTAGGGTGATACGCCCCTGACTGGGGTCATAAAAGCGCAGCAACAGCGCCAATAGGGTACTTTTGCCAGCCCCTGATGGCCCCACTACGGCGACGCGTTCCCCCGGCTGAATATGTAGCTCAAACCCTTCAAGCGCAGGTGTTTCACGGCCGGGATAGGTAAAGCTGACGTTTGCCAGCGTAATTTCGCCACGAGATGGGCTGGGCAAAACGCTAGGATGGGTAACTGACTGAATAGTGGGCTGGGTATCAAGCAGTTCCAGCAGCCGTTCTGCGGCCCCCGCCGCGCGCTGTACATCGCCAGCCACTTCGGCCAGTGTCGCAATAGCGCCCGCTGCCAATACGGCGTAGAAAATAAACGCCGAAAGCTCACCGGCGCTCATGGTGCCCGCTAGCACTGCCTGGCCACCCTGCCAGAGCATGATGCCAACCGCAGTGAACACCACCAGCATGGCTACACCGGTCAGCCACGCACGCTGCTGGGTGCGCTCCACGGCGCTGTCAAAGGCTTGCTCAACGCGCTGGTCGTAGTGAGCTTTATCCACTGCCTCGTGAGTAAATGCCTGGAGTGTTTGAATACCGCTCAGCGCCTCTTCGGCATAGCGGCCAAGTTCCGCCACGCGGTCTTGACTGGTGCGGGAGAGCCGCCGCACCCGACGGCCGTACCAGACGATGGGTAGCAGAGTAGCTGGGATGCCCACCAACACCATTGCTGAGAGCCACGGCTGAGTGATCAACATCAGCACCACCGCCCCCACCAGCATGACCAAGTTGCGCAACGCCAGGGAGACCGACGACCCAAACAAACTCTGTAGCACGCTGGTATCTGCGGTTAGCCGCGAAGCGATTTCTCCCGCGGCACGCCCTTCGCTGGCGCTTTCAAAAAAACTTGGTTCAAGAGTAAGTAAGTGATCAAACACGCGCTGACGCAGGTCGGCGGCCAAACGTTCGCCAATCCAAGTCACTTGGTAGTAGCGCAACGCAGAAGCCATCGCCAGTACCGTCACCACCGCGAGCATTAAACCGAGCGATTGG
>JAMCZP010000101.1 GCA_023485185.1 Gammaproteobacteria bacterium | reverse complement strand
CCGCCCGCCAGGATCTACGCGACTACCCTTGGCCGGGCAACGTGCGTGAACTGGAGAATGCCCTTGAGCGCGGGGTTATTCTTGCCGAAGGGCATCTGATTCACCCGGATGATTTGGGATTAGCGCCTACCTCCCCACGCCCTCATGCTCCGTCAATGAACACCTCAACAAGCGGTGGCAGCGTGGATAAGGTCGTTGAAGAGAATGAAGACGACCTCTCGTTAGAAGATTACTTTCAGCACTTTGTGCTTGAGCGCCACCGCTTGTTGAGCGAAACCGAACTGGCACAGAAACTTGGCATTAGCCGCAAAAATCTTTGGGAGCGCCGCCAGCGGCTTGGCATACCTCGTAAAAAAACCGCTCGACGTCCCAGTTAAACGTCTCCTATTCAAATCGATATAACCAAATCAACATAACCCGGCTACGACTATTGTCTAATATGCTGATTTAAATAAGAAATATTTCGGCTTACTTAATTATTTCACTGTTACCTTCCCACACAACCCAGCGCACAAACCTGCTCGAAAGGGGTAACACTTCCTGCGCTGTAAAACTTCTTGTTGAGACGAAAACCGCCAACCTTATGAAATTTATGATTTATCCAGCAGGTGGCACAGCGCCTGCAATATTACTGGGTAAGAAAAACAAACTGGGCATAGCGGTAGGTCACCAACAAAAACAACATGACCACGCCCCAACCTGAGCCATAACAAGAACAACAGGGCCAGGTAGAGATAACGGTACTAATAAGAACAACAGGCTTGAATCTCATTACTTGCTGGCGCAGGCAGCACAGGCGCAGCGAACAATAATAAAACGAGCAAGTAGCCCGAAAGGACGCGACGTACACCACGACCTTGCATCTTAACAATAATAATAGCAGGCAGCGTGTACACCCCGGCGCCAATAATAACTCCCCGGGGAAAGAGAGTTCGCGGTTGGATTATTGTTTTGAATACGAGGCGGTCGGAACTATCGTGATCCATACGCCTACCGACTGCGGTGCGTATTCAGGGCGATGTGCCATCATGAAGAAAAATAGCAGCATGGATGCTGATTAATTGCTTAATAGGGGAGGCTCTCTTAGCCTCCCCTTTCCGTGTTTGCTCCCTAGCGTTATACAAGCCAACGCACCGTGCTTTGCAAGCCCCTCTTTGCAAGCCATAGAGGGTCGGCTACACTCAGCCACTACTCTTTTTATTTGGTGCTCGTTTAAAGTGGTTTTAACGACTTTTTTTCGATCATTTTACCTACCCTGCGAGTTGAAGTTATCGCATGTTTAAAGGATTTACCCGTTTCCTACATAGCCCGGGGGAGCAATTGAAAACATTGCCTGAACCCCAAGAGAGCACCACTACTGCACTCTCTCCGCGCAACATCCCTCGGTCAGAGCATCCTGTTTCTCGCCAGCATATTAGCGATGCCGCTTTAAAAGTGCTTTATCGCCTTAGCGGCGCAGGTTTCGATGCCTACTTAGTTGGCGGCTGTATCCGTGACGCACTGTTAGGCAAAATGCCTAAAGATTTTGATGTAGCCACTAATGCCACCCCTGAGCAAGTACGCGACCTGTTTCGTAACTCGCGCCTAATCGGCCGCCGTTTTCGGATTGTCCATGTGCGCTTTGGCCGTGAGGTCATTGAGGTCACCACCTTCCGTGGCAAACCCCAAGACGAGCATGGCGATCATATCGCCCATCAGTCCGATGAAGGATTATTACTGCGCGATAATGTGTGGGGTAACATCGAAGAGGATGCACTGCGTCGCGACTTCACCGTCAATGCGCTCTACTACAACATTGCCGACTTCAGCATCACCGATTTTGCCAATGGTGCTGACGATATAAAGACCCGCACCCTGCGTCTAATTGGTGATCCGGCCACACGTTACCGCGAAGACCCCGTACGTATGCTGCGGGCAGTGCGCTTCGCTGCCAAACTCGACTTCACACTGGATCCGGCCACTGAAGCACCGATGTATGATCAGGCGCCGCTGCTGCTGCAAATTCCCCCAGCACGCCTATTCGATGAAGTACTCAAGCTATTTATGTCGGGCCACGGTCTCGTCACTTTCCGCCTACTCAGCCACTATGGCCTGTTCGGCATGCTATTCCCCGAAGCTGAAGAGGCCATGGCCGATGCCGCTTGGGCGGAAGAGTTGATTGAGCAAGCGCTGACCAATACTGACAAGCGGATTGCCGAAGAGCGCCCAGTCACTCCCGCTTTTTTACTCGCAGCGTTTCTGTGGGCGCCGGTCAAACATCGCCAGGAAGAGCTCGAGCAAGAGGGCATGCCAGCCATTCCCGCCTTGCAAGCGGCTGCCCAGCAGGTCGTCTCTCGTCAGTTAGAGTTCACCTCGATTCCCAAGCGCTTTGGTATTCCAATGCGTGAAATTTGGGAATTGCAGCAGCGCTTACCCCAGCGGCGTGGTAAAAAAGCTTTCCAAACCCGCGAGCACCCGCGCTTCCGGGCGGGTTATGACCTGCTACTGCTGCGCGAGCAAGCCGGTGAAATACCCCGCGGGCTAGGCGACTGGTGGACAGCTTTCCAGCGTGGCGACGAGCACGAACAGCGCCGCTTGCTGCAAAAGGTGGGCGGTGACCCTGCAAGCCAAGGTGATCGTCGTCGTAAACGGCGGCGTAAACCCGCTAGTCCTGCGTCAGAGTAGCGAGTGATGCCGCCCCAGCTCACTTATATTGGTTTAGGCAGTAATCTTGCGTCCCCCATTGAGCAGGTTCGCCAAGCGTTTAATGAGCTAGCCATGCTGCCACTGAGCCGCTTGGTAGCCGCTTCATCGCTCTACGCCAGTCGACCAGTGGGGCCACAAGACCAGCCGGACTTTATTAATGCTGTTGCCGCGCTGGAAACGCGTCTCTCGCCACTGGCGCTACTCGACCAGCTTCAAGCGCTAGAGCAGCAACATCGCCGCCAGCGCCAGCGTCACTGGGGGCCACGCACCCTTGATCTTGACCTGCTGCTTTACGGCGATAACCACATCAGCACACCACGGCTAAGCGTACCCCACCCGCAAATGACCGTGCGCGCCTTTGTACTGACACCGCTGGCTGAGATTGCACCCTCACTGAACCTGCATCAGCAGCCGATAATGACCTGGCTCGCGGGTATCGAGTTTCCGGGATTAGAGCGTCTACATGACGCCTAGTGGGCGGGTAACGCTACCATCTGACACAAATCTCGACACCGACACACCATTCAGGTAACAATTGCCGGTTACGCCACTTCACGCATGCAGGGATGCCGCGTTAATAATGGTCGGTAGCCTATGTCGCGCTGGCCTTACGTAAAATAAGAGAGCACGCCATGAAAACCGTCACTCTAAGCACGCTGCAGGCCTATAAGCAGGCTGGCGAGACGTTCAGTTGCCT
>JAMCZP010000091.1 GCA_023485185.1 Gammaproteobacteria bacterium | reverse complement strand
AATGGGCGCGCTGGTCATCAAGCGAGGGGAAATGGCTATTGCGCTAAGGACTGGCTGGAGAACAGCTGCTTGGGCGGGGTTAATGAACCCTGTGGCCTACTACTTGGTGCTATTTGCCGCCTATGATCGCTTGCCAGGTCAAGAAGCGATGGCGCTAAATTACACATGGGCGCTGGCAATGGCTTTTTTAGCTGTGCCCATGCTGGGGCAACGCTTAACGCGCATGGATATTGTCGCTGGGTTGGTCGCTTACGCAGGGGTATGGGTGATAGCGACCCGCGGCGAAGTGCTCAATGTCTCATTTGCCGACCCTTTAGGCGTTGTGCTGGCGCTGGCGTCGACGCTGCTATGGGCGCTTTATTGGCTGCTCAATGCGCGTGATCAACGCCCACCGTTAGTCGGCCAATGGCAAAATTTCAGCGTCGGCTTGCCTGTATTAACCCTACTGTTACTGCTTGGCCCGGGCTTGCAGTGGCATGGATGGTCAGCCTTTGGTGCTGGGGTTTACGTTGGACTGTTTGAAATGGGTATTGCGTTCATTCTATGGCAGATGGCTGTTCATAAAGTATCACGCACGGCTAAGGTTTCTAATCTGATTTTCCTTTCTCCCCCAGTATCGCTTCTGCTGCTTTTTTTGGTAGTGGGTGAGCCTATTCTGCCTTCGACAATGATGGGGCTGGTATTAATACTGCTGGGGTTGGGACTGCAGAGTCAGCAGAAAAATGCCTGGTAAAAGAAAGTGTTAGTAAGCAAATATTTCTGTTCGTTGCGTTATAATTATTTTTACCCCTTGCTGTTAAATGTGATTTAGTATAAAAGTCAAGCGAATTGCTAATTCCCCAGTATAAGCATATTGCCTCTACTCATGGGATGTTATTACAAAAAATGTATGACGTCTGGGTGAATGGCTATAGCAACAAGCGAGGTTGTAACAAAAGCGCGTGTTCAATAACTAAGTGCAACACCCTCTAATCAAGTATCGTTGAGACGGTGTATTGTATAAAGCTATCTACGCCCAGCCTCACGGTGAACTGCGCAAGGAGCTGATTACTTGTCTACGCCAAGGCAAGCCCAAGCGTCGGCCCCGCGCAGGCGGTGTAGACCGTCGGCAGCAGATCCCAGACTTGGTCAGTATCCACCTGCGTCCGCTTGGAGTTGATGAACGGCACTTGCCTGGGCATTGAGAGGTTGACCTGATCAAAGGTGCATTCAACCGCTCGGCTGTAGGCACACTGGTCGAACGGGTGAGTGGCCTAGTGTTTCTGGCCAAAATGGAGGGGCCACCGCGACCGCTGCGATTCAGGGCTTTAGCGCGGCCCTCAACCGGGTGCCACTGGAAATGCGCCAGATGTTCACCTTTGATAAGCTATGGCGTTGGACCCGCCGCTATCTTAGTCGACCGGATGTGTCTCTTTTTTCATGGCGATATGATTCCCGGGATAAGCCTGCCGTTCGCGACTTAAACAATGCGACTGATGGGGATTTATTTATCGCATGGGCGTTGCACTTAGCCGCTGAACGTTGGAACAACGCTAATTACGCGAGCGCTTCAAGAAGCATAAGAGACGCTATATCCGAGAATCTTACTTACGAAGTGGCTGGTTTTCAGGTGCTGCTATAGGGATAGAGGGATTTCGGCGTGATAAAACAGTAGATATCAATCTTTCTTATTGGTTTCTACCCGCGTTACGAGACTTTGCAGTAATAGAGCCCGATAGGCCACGGCAGCGGCTAATTGGGAGCCGCGCTTTGGCTTTGATGCGGTGCGCATCCCGCTTTATTTTGTTTGGGGAGGGCGAAGAAGCGAGTGGAGTTGGTAGCATTACTGCTTTCTGGAATGATCCTGCTCATCAGCCACCCCCTGCTTGGGTTAATGTGGTGAGTGAAGAGCGCGCTGAATACTCTGTTTCGCGTGGTGTGGATGCGATTAGAGCTTTTGCAAGTGGTCAAACGCTGCCTAGCGCAACCCCTCAACCCCAAGATGATTACTTTTCAGCCACACTGCTGCTTTTAACTCATATGGCAGAGGATATGCGCTAATAATTCCTATCTTCTGTTTGTGACAACTATTATAAATCTCTACCACCAAACTGTTTTCCTAATAGATAAATAGCGGTGGTAGAGATAGCTTTTACTCAACGGCTGCCTGATACGACGTTTCTAACATCGGTTCAAGCGCGGGCCAAACATTATCTAGAATAATCGGTTGAGCGTCCGCGGTAGGATGAATCCCGTCGCTTTGCATTAAAGTACTTTCAAGCGCAACGTCTTCAAGCAAGAACGGCACTAATGGCACGTCATACTCTTCTGCCAACGCGTGGTATACGCCGGTAAATGCATCACGGTAGGCCTGGCCATAATTGGGCGGTATATCAATTCCGAGCAGCAACACTTGCGCGCCTGCGTCTTGGCTTTGTTCAATCATCGCCGCTAAATTAGCCTGCATCTGAGTAGGGGCGAGGCCGCGTAACCCGTCGTTGCCTCCTAATTCAAGTAGAACAATATCCGGCTGCCGTTGTCCGATGATGTCAGCAAGCCGTTGTGCGCCTCCAGACGTCGTTTCACCGCTAATACTTGCGTTAATAACACGCGTATCACCCGCTAAACGCTCTGCTAAGAGGTACACCCAGCCCTCTTCGCGTTCTATGCCGTATGCTGCGCTTAAACTGTCGCCCATGACCAGCAACGTAGGGGCAGCTTCTGAGTTAGTAGAAGTTGAGTTAGTTGGTTCTGCGTTGATAGATGACGAGGTAAAGGCGACTACCAGTAGTACTAGTCCTACGGGTACCATACGGTTTAGTTCACACCAAGCTACAGGGATGCTTCGCTTCATGCCTTACTCCTCAGATATAACTGCAAATTCTTCTACTGATCACGCTGATCGCCAGCATCTTACCGACCACCAAGTCACCAGTATGGTTCCCCATGGTACTGCTGGGCAGCCCGTCCTGCACGCTGATAAGCTCTCCAAAGAAGTCACTAGCGGTGAGCGCTCACTGACTATTTTACATGACCTATCGCTTAGCGTAGCGGCAGGTGAAAGCGTTGCAATATTGGGTAAAAGCGGTGCGGGTAAGTCAACGTTACTTGGCTTGTTGGCAGGCCTAGATACACCCAGTGATGGAGAACTAACGCTGTTTGGGCAAGCGCTTAGCCGCTTGGATGAAGATGGCCGTGCAGCGCTGCGTGCCGGTAGAGTGGGCTTCGTATTTCAAAATTTTCAGCTATTACCCACCTTGAGCGCGCTTGAAAACGTCATGCTGCCACTGGAGCTTTCTCCTCGAGCTGGCGAAACGCAAACCGCCGTTCAGTGGCTAACCCGCGTAGGGCTGGGCGAGCGGGTGGAACATTTACCTAAACAGCTTTCCGGTGGCGAGCAGCAGCGGGTGGCGGTTGCCCGTGCCTTTGTGA
>JAMCZP010000264.1 GCA_023485185.1 Gammaproteobacteria bacterium | reverse complement strand
TGGGTTGAAGTGCGCATGGTGGAGCAGATACTGTACGGCCAGGTAAAAACTCCCTTTATGCGCTTTGGCGACCGGGTTCGTATCGAGATGTTTGATCGCGATGGCAACAACATATTTGGTACGATCGATCAGCAAGTCGTGAAGTACCAGCCCAAATAAAGCCAACACAAGGAAGGCAACATGACGACGCTTTACGGCTATTTCCGCTCGTCGGCTGCTTACCGGGTGCGAATCGCCTTAAACCTGAAAGGCCTGGACTACGATCAGGTTCCGGTCAACCTGGTGAAAGGCGAGCAGCGTGGTGGCGAGCATCTGGCGCGCAACCCTCAGGGGATGGTGCCTAGCCTGGTACTGGATGATAACTCAGTGGTTAACCAGTCACTGGCGATCTGTGAGTATCTCGATGAGGTGCATCCCGAGCCCGCGCTGCTACCGGTTAACGCGTTAGCGCGCGCAAGAGTTCGTGCGCTTGCGCAGTCAGTCGCTTGCGAGATTCATCCACTCAATAACCTGCGGGTACTCAAGTATCTGGTCAGGGAGCTGGGAGTGGATGAGGCGGCGAAGTTAGCGTGGTATCGCCACTGGATTACCGAGGGCTTCGCAGCCCTGGAAGAAACGCTTGCTACTGACCCCCACAGCGGCGACTTTTGCCATGGCGACACCCCAACACTTGCGGATATCTGCCTGATTCCGCAGGTGTATAACGCAGAGCGCTTCGAGTGCGATTTGTCGGCCTACCCGACGATCCAGCGTATCGCTGCCCACTGTCGGTCGCTGCCAGCCTTTGCAAAGGCCGCACCTGAGGCGCAGCCTGACGCCAACTAAGCTGAAGCCAAGCCAAGCCAAGCCAAATTAAGCCATACTAAGCAGGCTAACATAAGCGGGCGTCTTTCCATTCGTGAAGGTGCCCGCCTCGTGTCCGAAGGGGCATCACGTCCAACCATAAGGAGTTAAGGGGTGCTAAAGCTGCCCTCTACCTCTACCGTCGTGGCCCTAGCCGCGGTGACTGCGCTCGGTCCGCTGGCGACGGATATGTACTTGCCTGCCATGCCCGCCATGACAGAAGCGCTGAATACTGGCCCAGACCGAATACAGCTGACCCTTAGCCTCTATATGGCTGGATTCGCTCTGGCCCAACTATTGTGCGGGCCAATCTCTGATCGCTTTGGCCGCCGCCCAGTGATGATCGCAGGGTTATCGCTGTTTCTCGCTGCGAGCCTACTGTGTGCCTGGGCGCCGAGCGTCGAGTGGTTGCTGGTAGGTCGCTTTCTACAAGCCTTCGGCGGTGCTGCTGGACCGGTATTAGCACGGGCATCGGTGCGTGATATTCATGGCCCTATCGAGGCTGGGCGCATTCTCTCCTATATGGCAAGCACGATGGCCCTCGCCCCTGCTCTGGCCCCTGTGATGGGCGCAGGGTTACTGCTGTTTTTTGGCTGGGAGTCGGTGTTCGTGGTGCTGGCGCTCTACGCGGCAGTGATGCTGGCGGTGCTGATATTTATGCTACCCGAGCCGTTGGCGAAGGAGCGACGGCAATCAATCCACCCGACAACAGTACTGGCTAACTTCCGCTTACTACTGACTCAGCATGCCTTTATCGGCTACACCTTGGTGAATGCGGCCGCGTTCTCCGGGCTGTTCGCGTACCTTTCTGGCTCATCTTTTGTGCTCATCGAGTACTTGGGTGTCGCTCCTACGTTGTATGGCGTGCTGTTCACGCTGATTGTCGCAGGCTTCTTCGTCGGTACTCTGGTCAGCGGCCGCTATAGCCACCGCCTAGGTCGTGATCGCCTCGTTACTTTGGGCAGCGTAATCTGCGCAACTGGGGGCGTCGTCATGGCGGGCTTGGCCACCGTTGGCGTTCATCATCCGTGGGCGGTGGTGGGGCCGCATATGGTGTTCATGCTGGGAGTAGGCATTTTGATGCCACAAACAATGGCCGGTGCACTGGCGCCCAACCCTCAGTGTGCAGGCGCGGCGTCTTCTTTATTTGGTTTCTTGCAAATGACGATTGCCGCTGTGGTAGGTGGATTAGTCGGGCAATTCCACGACGGCAGCTCGCGCACCATGGCCTTGACGATCGGGCTGATGGGGCTACTCGCCTTGCTAAGCCACTGGCTGCTGGTACGCCGCCGAAAAGAGACGTAGCTGAAACACTGTCACTCCCGGCCACCACACCCCGTCATTCCCGAGTGGGGTTATCGGGAATCCACCTTGACCTATAGCAGCCCGAAAACCCAGCCCATCGGCTAATGCCAGTCAGCCTTCACTGACTGGCATTAAACTCATTGCGTGGCCTTTTTTACCTATATTGAGTTGCCTTAAGCTGCTTCGACAGCGATGGTCTTCGAGCGACCTTCACGTAGTTCCTTCAACAACGTCTCGCGGCGCTCGTTGGCTTTCTCAGCGGCAGCTTCGCGGACTGGTCCGAAACCACGAATCTCTTCTGGCAGCTTAGCAAGCGCTAAGGCCGTGGCGTGATTCGTGTCATCAAGACGAACCACTAACTCATCAATCAACTGCTCGTAG
Organism: Gammaproteobacteria bacterium; assembly: GCA_023485185.1. The sequence continues at coordinate 14,813 of JAMCZP010000264.1, read as the reverse complement.
CCAGCCAATAAAGCGCGGTCGAGCTTACGATCAGCGCTGAAGCGGAAAGGGTCAAACGCGGTATTGCGCAAACCGCGCATCTTGGCCAGCGCGCCCATTGCCTTCAGTACCCAGGGGCCAAAACGACGCTTCACCGGACGCCCTTGCGCATCTTTACGCCCACCCAGCAGCGGTGGTGCCAAATGGAAAGTTAGCTGGTAATCACCTGAGAAAGTCGCTTTGACCTCATCCAGAAAATCGCTCTGGGTGTAAAGGCGCGCCACTTCATACTCATCTTTATACGCCATCAAACGATAGAGCTGATGGGCGACAGCTTCAATCAACGATTGGCCACCGTTTAGTGCTGCTTCGGCCTCACGCACTTTCGTTACTTGAGTAACGTAACGCTCAGCCCAGGCACGGTTCTGATAGCGCTCCAGGTGGCAGCTGTTACGCGCAACTACATCGTCCAGTGTGGCATTCGCGGACAGGGGCAGCGTATCCAAATGCTGCTGAAGGTAGTCGGGCTCCACTACAGCCAAACGACCCCAGGCAAATGCCTGACGGTTCTTCTCCACAGCGACACCATTAAGCTCCAGAGCGCGCTGCAGTGCAAGTTCAGAAAGCGGCACCAGCCCCTGCTGCCAGGCAAATCCAAGCATCATCATATTGGAAAATACCGTATCGCCCAGCAGCTGTTCGGCTAGGCAATTGGCATCCAGAGAAGCAAAGCGTTCATCTCCAACCGCTTCACGCAACATATTAAGGCGTTTACTGGGCTGCATATCCGCATCGCGATAAAGGACATAATCCGCCGTGGCTAGCTCGGCCAGATTAGCCACGATACGGGTGGTCGGCTGCAGCACATTCAGCGCTTTCTGCGAACTGGCCACGACCATGTCGCAAGCGATCATCGCATCGGCCTGACCCGCTTCGATACGTACCTGATTAAGCTCGCTGGGCTGTGATGCCAGACGCACATAGCTAAGTACCGCCCCACCTTTTTGAGCAAACCCCATGAAGTCGAGCACACTGGAGCCCTTGCCTTCCAGATGTGCTGCCATGGTGATCAGTTGCCCGACGGTCACCACGCCTGTGCCGCCAACGCCCCCCACCAGTAGGTCATAAGGGGCCGCCAAAGAGGCAATGGAGGGGTTAGGCAAATGTGATATACGTTTCCAAAAGGCGTTATCTGCCGCGACGCCTTGCCCCTTACGCAGCCCACCACCTTCTACAGTGACAAAGCTGGGACAAAAACCACTGACGCAGGACATATCCTTGTTACAGGACGACTGATCGATTTTTCGCTTACGCCCTAGCTCGGTCTCGCGAGGCACCACCGATAAGCAGTTGGACTGTACGGAGCAATCACCACAGCCTTCGCAAACATGGTGGTTGATAAACACCCGGCGGGCGGGGTCTTCCATCAAACCACGCTTGCGGCGGCGACGTTTCTCAGCCGCGCATGCCTGGTCATAAATCAACACGGTGCAGCCAGGGATCTCGCGCAGTTCACGTTGCAGCGTATCCATCTCTTCGCGGCCGTGGAAGGTAACCTCTTTAGGGAATTCCTTTTCATGCCCCCGATACTTCTCCGGTTCGTCACTGACCACCATGACTCGGCGAACGCCCTCATCCAGCGATTGCCGGGCAATCATGGGCACGTTGATTTGCCCATCCACGGGTTGGCCACCCGTCATGGCGACAGCATCGTTGAACAGAATTTTGTAGGTAATATTAACGTTGGCAGCCACCGCCTGGCGCACCGCCATTGAGCCCGAGTGAAACCAGGTGCCTTCGCCTAAGTTCTGGAAAATATGACCGTTGCCGGTAAAGCGACTCTTGCCCACCCAGTTAACGCCTTCGCCACCCATCTGAATTAACGATTCGGTGCTGCGATCCATCCATGAAGCCATAAAGTGGCAACCGATTCCCGCCAGGGCTTTACTGCCTTCAGGCACCTTGGTCGAGCTGTTGTGTGGGCAACCGGAGCAGAAATAAGGCATGCGGCGTACACCGCCGAGCTCTTTAACGCCTGCTTGGCAAGCATCAACGGTTGCCAGCTTGTCGCTAAAATCAATCTTGAAAAAGCGCTCTAAACGCTCGGCTACAAAGCCTGCCAAGAGACGCGGGCTAAGCTCTCCAACAAAGGGAATCAAGGGCTTGCCGGTTTCATCCTGCTTGCCGGTCACGATGACTTCGCCTGGGTGGTCAGGTTCGGACATGTACTCCTTCAGCTGGCTTTCGATGATGCCGCGCTTCTCTTCAATGACCAGCACTTCGCGCTTGCCATGAATAAACTCAAGAATGCCGGGTCGATGGAGCGGCCACACCATCCCGACCTTGTATATTTCGACCCCCATTTCGCGCAGCTTCGCTTCATCCAGCTCCAACAACCGCAGCGCCTCAAGTAAATCCAGGTGGCCCTTGCCTGTGGTGACCAAGCCAAAGGTCGCCTGCTCTTGGCGAAATAAATACTGATCAATCGGGTTGGCCGTGGCAAACGCCTGAACGGCGGCCAGCTTTTGCTCAAGGCGAGTCTCAAGCTGTGGCCCAGGTAAGTCGGGCCAGCGGTAGTGCAGCCCGCCTTCCGGCATATCGAAATCCGGCGTTACATATTCCGGCAAAGGTGGCACGTCCACCGATGCGCCACTCTCTACGGTTTCAGAAACGGCTTTGAAACCCACCCAGCAACCCGAGAAGCGTGAAAGCGCATAGCCCCATAGCCCAAAGCGTTCATATTCCGCCAGTGAAGCAGGGCTCACCACCGGCATAAACCACGCCATAAAGGCGACATCAGACTGGTGTGGCATGGAGGACGACACACACCCATGGTCATCACCCGCAACCACCAGCACACCGCCAGTCGGTGAGCTGCCGTAGGCATTACCGTGCTTTAACGCATCGCCCGCGCGATCAACGCCTGGCCCTTTGCCGTACCACATGCCGAAGACACCTTCGACTTGCCGCTCAGGATCCGTCTCTACCTGTTGGCAACCGAGCATCATGGTGGCTGCTAGGTCTTCGTTGATTGCAGGGACAAAATCGATGTGATGCTCTTCCATAGCGGCTTTCGCCCGCCAAATTTCTTGGTCTACACCGCCCAATGGAGAGCCTCGATAGCCGCTAATGAGTCCTGCCGTGTGGCGGCCATCGCGGCGATCAAGCTCGGCTTGGCGTAAGGCAATGCGCACCAATGCCTGGGTGCCGGTTAGAAAGACACGGCCTTCTCCGCGGGTATAGCGATCAGCCAGCTCATAGTCATCGAGAAGATTGTCATCAAGTGCAATATCGAGAGTCTGGGTAAGAGAACCAGCCTGCTCAGCGATCGAGGGGGTTGTCATGAGAGTTCACCAGTACGGTTGAAGAGTTATGGTTGTAATACGCTTGAGTCTAGCCAAGAGCGCACTAAAGGTGCTTGCTAATTCACTCTTCAAAAGCCTAGTTATTAATCATTACTTTCATTTTTTTAGTTTTGACGCAATGATATTCAACAAACCACAAATAAATGAAATGACACGATGAAAGAAGTAACCAAAGAAATCACCTTAGACAGGCATGATCAGCGCATTCTCACCCTGCTTCAGCAACAAGGACGCATTACCAACAATGAGCTCGCCGAGCAGATCGGGCTCTCCCCCGCCGCCTGCTGGCGACGTGTAAAGGCATTGGAGGAGAGTGGCGTTATCCGCCGCTTTGCGGCGTTGGTGGAACCCAGCCTAGTGGGCCAACCACTATCAGCACTGGTCATGGTGACGTTGGTTCGCCACCACATCGACAATACCGTCGAGTTCGAAAATCGCATTCTGCAATATCCAGAAGTGCTGCAGTGCTATGCCACCACAGGCAACGCCGATTTCGTATTGCGAGTAGTGATCGAAGACATGGCGGCCTATGACCGTTTTCTGAATGAAAAACTCTTCACCTTAGAGGGCATTTCCCAGGTCAGCTCCAATTTCGTGCTGCGTAATATCAAAGAAGAGACCGCCATCCCGATTCGTTGAATCAGCCAACCGAGACCACCAAACTTTATTGGCCGTTAGCGTTAACATCCAAAGCCTCAAAAATTAAGACTTAAGTATCAACTCAACCAACGCCAAATTAGTTGCTATTGAAACTATCTAAAGGCAAGGTAAGCGTTGTGATTTACGCCACCTGAGAAGACGCCACTTGCTCGGTGTTAGGCGTTACCAATAACAACACAGACGTTCATAACGTCGCTTTGGAGTTTCCGCATGAAACAACCCGCTCGCTTACTCGTGGGTGCTATCGCGCTTTCAAGCATGGCATTTAGCATGTCTTCAGTTGCCCAGGCAACGATCACCGTGAGCACGTGGGGTGGGCCAAATCACGGTGTTAATACCATTGTTTGGCCAACCTGGAAGGCATGGATTGAAGAAGCCACGGATGACCGTGTCACGGTAGACGTAGTGCACGATATGGGGCCGCCTCCCGCACAAATGGAGATCGTTGCTGATGGTATTGCAGACGCCAGCTGGATTTTTCACGCCCATATGGCGGGTCGTTTTCTAGCCACGCAGCTACCTGAATTCCCCACCTTTGAGGAGTTCTCTTCAGAAGATGCCTCCGCTGCCTATTGGCATACCCACCAAGAGTATTTGCAGCAAGCCAATGAGCACCGTGGTGTTGATGTCGTTGCGATGGGCGTGCACGGGCCAGGGCAAATATTTACCCGTGATCAAATCAGCTCGATTGACGAGCTTGCTGGCAAACGGCTGCGCGTGGGCGGCGGAGTGATGAGTGGCTTAGCCGAGGCAATGTCGGTAACCGGTGTCTCCATTCCGCCCACAGGCACCTACGAAGCGGCCTCCCAGGGCGTTGTTGATGGCGCGATGCTAACGCTTGAGAGCTTGCGCAGCTTCCGCGTCGCTGAAGTGGCCCCACACACCCTTACCGTAGACGGCGGTTTCTATCGCGGCAGCTTTGCGATTGTGATGAACCCGATGTTCTGGGACCAAGTGTCGGACGAAGACCGCGCGGCGATTGAAAGCGTATCGGGTGAGCGGCTTTCGCGCTTGTTTGGCTACATGATGGATGTTTCCGACCAGCGCGGCGTTGAATTTGGTGAAGAGAATGGCGCCACCTTTACCCAAGCATCGGAACAAGACATTAATTACCTGAGGGGCGTTGCAAGCAACTTACAAGATGCCTGGAGTGAGTCGATAAAGAGTCGTGGTGTTGACGCGCCTGCCGCACTTGCCTTCTTTCATGAACAGTTAGTCAATGCAGCGGCCGAAGAGCGTATCGAAGCGAGTGTTGTTAGTCATTAAATGAGCCGTTATAGATGACAGAGGGGAAGCCTCTTTCCCCTCTTCGCTTTCCCTCTCTTAACTCGTCTTCACTTGTCTTTAACTATCCTCTTCATCAATTTGAATACCCTCGCGCGCCTCATTCATCGCTGCTATTACCTGGTTGATATCGGGTATCCGGTGGGCCAGTGCCAGTGCCAGCTGGGCAAGCAATCGTGTGTGCTGCGCCTCAGGCACCGAATCTAGCGTGACAGCCAGCTGTTCATAAACCTGTTCAAGGTCGGCAAACGGCAAAGCCGCTTGTGAAGAGGCTGTTGATGTCGATATCGCTGTCATGAGCATTCTTCTCCCAGTGCTGTCTTGAAGGCGGTGCTAAGGGAAGCAGCGTTAAGTGCTTTCCAGCGGGCAGTAATATGACGGTCAGGTCGTACTAAGTAAGCGCTTCCAGCACTGGCGTCATAGCCATCAAAGCAAGCACCCTGGTGATCAATCAATGTAGTAAAAAACGCCGGGCTGGCATGACGGGCAATCACCAACACATCCAGACTGCTGTAGTGTTTCTGAAGGTCAACTAAGGCGGCCTGTAGCTCAGGCGTGACGCCACCATCCTCACTAAACACCAGCAGGTTAAACCCCGTTCCCAAGTGGTCGAGCAAGAAGTTGTTTTCGCCTAATCGGCGATTGATTAACGGTGCGCCAGGTATCGGGCCGGCGCTAAACCCCTTGTCATCCTCTGCCGTCACTGAGCTTTCAGCATAGGTGTAGGGCGTGACCTGCCGTGGGTCGGCAAAACGACTTGCGTAGTCGTTACGTAGAGCCAACGATAACGCAGCATCTCGCATCAATCGATACCCCTGACTGGGAGGGGTCATAAAGCGGGTGCTCTTACCGGCATTCGCGAAGACCTCTAATGTGGCACCACGTCGCTCTGGACTATAGCTCTCCAACAGTTTCTCGGAAGCCTCGCCTTTGAGCACCCAGGCTAGCTTCCAGGCGGCGTTAACCGCATCGGCCAGCCCGTTGTTAAGCCCACGCACACCAAAAATAGGGACTAAATGGGCGCTGTCGCCAATAAACAGCACACGACCATGGCGATAATCGTCGAGGGCCAGCGTGTAGGCTTTGTAAAGGCTCCACCACTCAAGCTCCCACTCCCCCTCTTCGCCTAGCATCTCAATGATCATACCAACGCGTTCGCGAATAGCGCTCTCGGTAACGGCTTGATCCGGGCTTTCACCGGGCAACAGTTGATAGTCGATGCGCCAGATATCATCAGGCTGTTTATGCACCAGCAGAGTAGATTCAGGCATTACCGAAGGACTAAAAAAAGCCCTGCGCTCAGTTGGAAAGTCAGATTTCATGCGTACATCAGCAATCACATAGCGCCCTTCATAGGACTCACCGTGCAAGGGCAGGTCAAACGACTTGCGCACAACACTACGCCCACCATCCGCCGCAAGCAGATAGTCGGCTTCTAAGTGATATTCGCCCTCTGGGGTAGTCACACGCAGTATTACGCCGGTATCACTTTGCGTGACATCGCTAACGGACTGCTGCCAGCGCATTTCAATTAACGGACTTTCCATCGCCTTGTCGACCAGAAACTGCTCAATATACTGCTGTTGCAAGTTATACATTGGCAGAAAGCGCTCGTGCTCTGAGTGTGGCATCTCAAAACGATAGACTTCCTGATCATGGAAATAGGAGCGCCCTCGCGTCCAGCCAAGCGCTTTGTCGATAAATTGCTGCTCGACGCCTAATTGTTGGAGTATTTCCAAGCTATGACGGGAAAGACAGATCGCCCTGGAACCGTCATTGAGCGTCGCCTTATCATCAAGCAGTACAGACTGAACACCTTGACGCGCCAGCTCCAGCGCAGCGGCGACACCGACAGGGCCTGCCCCAACAATGGCAACCCGGTGCTGCTTTCTCTCACCTTTCAATTCACCGGGACATACAAAGGGAAAATGCGGATAATCAAAATACAACGAGTCAAGCTCACCCTTGCCTGCTGGTCGCATGACATACTCCTATTACTGTTATTTTTAAAATGGGTGTTTTACGAAGAGCATATGGGCCGTATAGAGCGCTAGCCTACACTGAAGGTTTCGGGTGGGCTGTCCCGTAAAAAACGGGACATAACTGACCATTAGCTTTAGCTCATCTCGTGATGGCGGGAGACATATGAAAGAAACGACTAACACCCAGCTAATCGAATGGGGAAACCTTCTGCCAAGTGTGGCGACCTGCATTGAGGCCGTGGAAAGGGACGACTTCGAAAGCCAACTGCTCGCGTTACTGCATCAAGCCGTTGGTATCGAACAATGTATGATTTTTGGCTACTCGACGAGCGGTGAGATCGATTGTTTACTGGCCGCCAATCATCAGCTTCCACGCGTTGCTGATCGTCTGGCTCACATCTACGTAAATGGCCTGTTCCGGCAGGATCCGAATTATCTGCAACTAAGCCAACTGGCAGGCCAGCCGGAAAATACATCTACCGACGCCTTGACCACCATGCAGGTTGAGGCAATGTCACCGGCATATCGTAGTCATCTATTTGCGTTTCCAGATCTTGTTGACAAGGTATCACTCAACATTGCCGCCAAAGAGGGCGCTTATTATCTTAATCTTTATCGAGGTACACGGAGAGGCCCCTTCACCTCAGCTAATCTGGATTGCTTAAATAGCTTAGCCCCGCTGTTGACCAGTTTAATTCGCCGTCATTACAGCAATGCCCCTGCCAGGCCCGAGCGGCTTAGTTCTTGCGAGGCTGCCGCGCTGGCCCCGCTATCCGAACGCGAGCGTCAGCTGTGCCTCTATCTACTACGTGGCCACACGCTCAAAACAGCGGCGGCCAAACTCGATATCGCTTTTTCAACCACTGAAACCTACCGCAAGCGTGCCTATACCAAGCTCGGAGTAGCATCTAAGGCAGGCTTAGTCGCACTGTGCAAAGCGGGTACCTAGAATAAGATCTTCATAACGCTGTCATCGTCACTTGGTAGCAACCATGGCCCCGCCCTTTGTTTCACTTGCAACCAACTTGATCCGCGTCAAGATCGTTTACCTCTTGTCGGTTGATACTGATGTCATCATCAAGAACCGCCGAGGGAGATTGACCATGGATACTGCCCAGCACACAGATACCACCTCTTGGTGGAGACGCCTCACAGAGCGCTGCTATACATCATCAACCACGACGTTAGCCCGCAACATAAAGCAGGAAGCTGGGGCTAGCTATAATGCACTTATCAATGATCTGGAAAGACCGCTAGAGCCAAGCTTTGAGCAGGCAGTGGCAAGGCAGCTAGCCGCAGGCCAGCCCGCTCATTTCAGACCAGCCAACACCTTAATGCCTGTCATGGTGCAGCGCTTAGGCCTTAAAGAAAGTGAGCTTCATGGAAATGGTCTGATGAATCATGCCGACTATCGTGCACTGCGTGACACTTGCAACGCCTGTGCCGCCGTTAGCGATTGCTGGAAAGCAATGCGAGCAAATGCAGAGCTAGATGAGTGCCGTCACCTATGCCCCAACGCAAACGTCTTTGATGCCTTAGCGGCACGTTGACGCAAAGCGCTCCCATCGACTATCGATGGGAGCGCTTTAATGTCTTACGAGGCCTGATGATGCAGTCGTGGGCTAGCCAATTCTCCCACTACGGTAATAACCACCAGCAGCGCTAGCAGCCACGGCCACTGAGTACCTACTTGGAGGGTGGCGAGGCCCAGCGCATCGATGAAGATTAATACGATGCCTAACGGGCTGACATAACGCACCATAAACAGCCACAGCATGTGCTGGGTGTGGGAGAGTCCTAGTTCTTGCCTGAATAGCTCAGTACGCAGCAGGAAGCCAGCCATCAGTGCCATACCTAAGCCGCCCAACGGCATCATCCAACGGGAGGTCAGGTAATCCAGCCAATCGAAGAAAGTGCGGCCTGCTACCGTCCAATCCGCGCCCATGTTGAACGACAGCATAGCCAAGGTGCTCACCAACCACAGCACGATGCCCACACCCCAGGATGCCCGTTTACGCGTCATCCCTTTGCTTGCAACGAGCCAAGCCACGGTCGCTTCGATCATCGAAATTGACGACGTAAGCGCGGCCATCGACAACATCACGAAGAACAGGACGCCAAACAGCGTACCAAACGGCATTGCTTGGAAGGCCAAGGGCAAGCTCATAAAGATCAATCCTGGCCCTTGGCCGGGATTCATTCCGTTAGCGAAGATAATCGGGAAGATAGCCAAGCCAGCCATCAGCGCGACAACGGTATCAGCAATAGCCACACTGAATGTCGTGCGCGCAATAGAGTGCCCTTCTGGCAGATAAGAGCCATAGGTAAGAATGGCACCAGACGCGAGCGACAAGGTAAAGAAAGCATGCCCCAGTGCCGCTAAGAGCCCTTCACTGCTTAACCCGTCGGTATTGAAAGAGAACAGAAAAGACCAAGCTTCGGCAAAGCCACCAGAGAAAGCACCGTAGCCAATCAGTATGCCCAGCATGATCACCATGCCCGGCATCATCCAACTGACACTCCTTTCAATCCCTGCTTGTACGCCTTTACCGACGATTAACATGGTTAGCACCGTTACTAGCGTGCTCCAGGCGCCTAACGTGAAAGGGTTCGCATTATTAGCGGCGAAAATTGCCGCCATATCATCGACGCTGTTGCCCGCCAATCCGCCGCTAAGCATTTTCCACAGATAGGAAAATGACCAGCCAGCAACGACAACGTAGAACGACAGAATCATGAAACCACACAGCATGGCCATCCAACCGAAGATTGACCATAAACTGCCACGTCCCGACTCGTGTACTACTCGGCGGATAGCATCAATCGGGCTGCCCCTGCCACGGCGGCCAAAGCTTATTTCAGCCATCATGATAGGAACACCTACTGCCAATATGCAGGCCAGATAGACCAGCACAAAAGCGCCACCCCCGAACTCGCCAGTGATATAAGGAAACTTCCAGATATTACCCAGGCCCACTGCAGAGCCAGTGGCTGCCAGCACAAACCCCCAGCGGCCCAGCCACAGCGTTTTGGGGGGCATATTTGTCGTTGTCATTGGGAAACCTTATAAATTTGTATTGTTTTTAGGCTATTTATTATGAGCAGCTAGAACAGCTACTTAAGAGCGATTAGCTGCTTATAAAAACCAACCAGCTGCGGTCAACCAGCCATAAAGAGCAATCTATAAAGAGTCTATGGAGATAGCCATAGAGCAGGAATGGGGTTAAATCGTATTCGGGAAGATGTTACCCGTGGAATCGGCGCCCAGCTGTAAAGTAATCGTTACACTCAAAAGAAGATACCGAAGGGCGGGGTCTTACTGTTATATTTTTCTGACAAACTGTAAACAAATCGTGACAGTTAATTCGCCTACTGTAAGGTTTTTTTAAGAATTGTCTTGAGAGAGGTTTCACGTACGGTTTTAAGTGCCGTCTTGAGCACCAATACCGTAACGTTTGAGTTTATTGGCGATGGTTGTGTGGGATACACCCAACCGCTTTCCTAGCTGGCGGCTGGAGGGGTACTGCTGATACAGCGTACTCAAGATATTTCTTTCCACCTCGCCTAGCATGTCGCTCAAGCTTCCCTCTAAAGGAATACCCTCCAGTTCAGAAGACTCCTCGCTGTGAGGAAGGCGCAAATGCACCGGTTGAATAGCTTTCTCTTCACATAGCGACACCGCCTGGAACAACACATTTTCCAGCTGACGCACATTGCCCGGCCAGTCGTAGCGGGTGATCTTTTCCAACGCAGCAGGCGAAAGTTCAGGCAAAGGGCAACCTATCTGACGCGCTGCACGATCAAGCACATAAGCTGCCAACTCTTCGATGCCATCTACACATTCGCGTAAGGGTGGGACCTGTAGCAACAGCACATTAAGCCGATGATATAGATCCAGCCGAAACAACCCTTCACTACACAGCTGCGGCAGGTTCTGTTGTGTGGTACAGATTATCCGGACATCCAGGAAGGTTTCCTCGTCACTACCCACACGCCGGAAGCCGCCATCCTGAAGGAAACGCAACAGTTTCGTCTGCAACCGCGGGCTCATTTCACCCACTTCATCGAGAAAGATGGTGCCACCTTCGTTAAGCTCCAGAAGGCCAAGCTTTCCTTCTGGCCGAGCGCCCTCGAAGGCACCGGGTGCGTAGCCGAAAAGCTCTGTCTCGGCCATTGATTCAGGCAGCCCGGCACAGTTAAGTACCACGAACGGCGCTTGCCCGCGGGGGCTTGCCAAATGACAGGCTCTGGCGACCAGTTCTTTTCCAGTCCCTGTTTCCCCTACAATCAGCAGCGGGGCATCCAGTGGCGCCATTCGCCGCGCCTCATTGATCACGGCTGCCAATCGCGAACTCGACTGAAAGATGGCCTCAAAGCCACGCAGTTCCTGGCGCTGAACCTGATAAATACGTGCCCCGATACGGTCGGCACGATGCAACGTCACCACCGCCCCGGCTAATGAGTCTACCTTGGTGTCTTCAGTGTGCAGTGGCGCAATATCGGCAAGATAAGTGTCGCCTTTCAGCTTGATTCGCAGCCCATTGATACGTGAGTTGTTGCGGCGAATCACATCGGGAAGGTCGACTTCGTCAAGGTAACGATCTAGCGAGAGCCCTGGTACTTCTTGAACGCGCACCCCCAACACCTGAACGGCGATACGGTTGGCCGCTACAATGCGCCCCTGCATATCTATCGACATGACAGGGTCGGAAAGCGAGGACAGCAACGCATCTAACTCCAAATGACGGCGCTCGCTGGGCATCAAGCTCGCGCGTTTGACGCCAAACACGCCTGGAATAGCTTCCAGTACCGGCTTAAGCGTACTCAGCTGGGCATTAAGCAACTTCGGGACATGCAAATAGATGGTATTGCCCTGCTCGCCCCCGACTTCGCCCCGCGCGACATTAATCCGGTAGTCCGCAAACTGGGCCACTATATCGCGAAGAATGCCGATACGATTCTGGCAGTAAAATTTAAGACGCATAGATCCCTCACGGCATAAAAAAGTAGCTACCTAAGGAGCCTCTGGTAGACGTTACCTGCAAAATCGGCGATTTCAGACTCAGCCTAGCCACCACCCACCGGCAGCCCCTGCTCTTCTTTCATACTACGCAGTATGATTTCAGAACGAACCTGGGTGACATTAGGATGAGGTAATAAATGATGGTGAATAAAGTCTGAAAACTCGGTGAGATCCTTGGCGATGACGTGCAACACATAATCTGCATCCCCCGATACAGAATAGGCCTCACGCACCATGGCGTGCTTCGTCAGTAGCGTCACAAAATCATCATCCATGCTTTCACCATGCGCTTTGAGATTAACGCGAGTGATCGCACGCAAGCCAAACCCAAGGCTGGAGGCATCAAGCCGCGCCGAATATCCCTTAATCACCCCTTCGGCTTCTAACCGAGCTTTACGCCGGGAGCATTGAGAGGGAGACAGATTGACGCGCTCTCCCAGCTCTGAGTTGGTGAGGGCCGAGTTCTTTTGTAACACCGATAAAATTGCAAGATCATATCGATCCAAAGAAATCCCGTGCATAAAACACTCCTATTGCACACAAGCTGTGCGCTATTTGGCGGCATCTTGCGTGATTTTGCAACCTAATTGCACCGCCTCTTCCCTATACTGAGTCTGTTCACTTACAAGACAATACTTGTTCACTTATAAGACAATAATAGGAGAGACAGCGATGGGCCCTTTTCCTCATGACGCGCCAAAAGTAACCATAAGCGATGCAAACCCAGCGGGCACCGATGGTTTTGAATTTGTTGAATTTGCCCATCCTGAGCCGGAAAAGTTAGACAGCCTGTTTCGGCAAATGGGCTTCGTCCCCGTTGCAAAGCATCGTGACAAATCAATCACCGTTTATCGCCAGGGTGATATCAATTACCTGCTTAACAGCGAGCCTAACTCACATGCGTCAGCGTTTATTGAAGCGCACGGCCCCTGTGCACCGGCAATGGCTTGGCGTGTTGTTGATGCTCAGCATGCCCTAAAACGTGCCGTTGATTTAGGGGCTGAAGAGTTCACTGGCAATAAATCTATCGATGCACCTGCCGTTATTGGCATTGGCGGTTCGCTGCTTTACTTTATTGATACGTACGGCGAAAAAGGCAGCTGCTACTCAAGCGATTTTGAGTGGTTAGATGAGGAAGATCCTAAGCCTAATGGGTTTGGTTTTTACTATCTTGATCACCTCACTCATAACGTTATTCGCGGCAATATGGACACGTGGTATAAGTTTTATCACGACACCTTTGACTTCCGCGAAATACGCTACTTCGATATCACCGGTAAAGTCACCGGTCTTACTAGCCGCGCATTAACCTCTCCCGATGGTAAAATTCGTATCCCGATTAACGAAAGTGCCGACGATCACAGTCAAATTGAAGAGTACTTGCGCGAGTATAACGGAGAAGGTATTCAGCATATCGCCATTGCAACCAACGATATTTATACCGGCACTGACTTAATCGCTGACGCGGGGCTTGAATTCATGCCTGGCCCGCCGAGCATCTATTATGAAAAATCACTTGAGCGAGTAAAAGATCACCAGGAGCCTCTCGATAAACTTCGTAACCGCGGCATTTTGATTGATGGCGAAGGTGTCGTGGGCGGTGGCGAAACCAGAATTTTGCTACAGATTTTCTCAAAAACAGTGATTGGCCCGATTTTCTTCGAGTTTATCCAGCGTAAAGGCGATGATGGGTTTGGAGAGGGCAATTTTAAAGCACTTTTCGAATCCATCGAAGAGGACCAAATTAACCGAGGCGTGTTGCAAAGTACTGCAGAATAACAAAAACGCTAAATAACAAAATTAGCGCTGACGAAAAGGAAACACTGTGCAAGACGCTTGGCGTAATTATGTAAATGCCCCCCAAGAGGGGGCTATTGTTTGCCCTTCTCACCTTATAGAAGAAGGCAATGCACACTGCATAGAAGTTATTAGTAACGACACACCTTTCCCTATCATTTTAACACGCATAAATGGTGTCATTTATTGCTACGTTAATGCCTGCCCCCACCAATACTTACCATTAAATTACCGGTCGGAAAGTATCATTTCGTCAGATAGAAGCCGTTTGCTATGCAGTGCCCATGGAGCAGCGTTTAATATTAAAACAGGAAGTTGCTTAACAGGCGCTTTCGATAACCTTGAAGCAATAGCGGTGTTTGAAGACCGAGAAGGAAATGTATGTATCGGGCACCGCATGCTCTAAGCATATTAACTAACATGCCCTAAATTATTTTATTATATCTGGATTAAAATTGATGACAGTGTTGAGGCCGAATAAAAAATCCGGCCTCATCATAAGCGAACTCAATGAGTTCGCTTATCAGTAAGATAGCTACTCAGGAAAAAGCTAAGCCAATCAAAAGATTATTGCTACCTAAATAAAGAGCACCCACTAAGTGGTTATGCAAAAGTTATCGAGTTACTTTTTCCGTAATTATCACATACGTTTTTGACCGCTTCACAGAGCTTGTCGAACGAACTGTAGGCTGTCAGCGGTAACCACTTGTATTTGATTTCACG
>JAMCZP010000209.1 GCA_023485185.1 Gammaproteobacteria bacterium | reverse complement strand
CGTACGCGCGCCGATCATCAGCGCGGACAGAACAATGATGGAGATGACGACCGTTTCAAAAATTTTATTGGAGCGCAGCTTTTCAAAGCGGTCTTGCCACGCTGCAAAAGGTGCCTGTGTCCCTCCTCCACTCACCGTTTAGCCCTCCAAGTCGATGTGACGATAACCCATCAAGTAGAGAACAGTGTCAATGCCTTGGGTGGAAATCGCCTGGCGCGCTTGAGCACGCACCAAGGGTTTGGCCTGAAACGCGATCCCCATGCCTGCTTTTGCTAGCATTTTGAGGTCGTTGGCACCATCGCCCACGGCAATCGTTTGTTCCAGGGTGAAGCCTTCACGCAGCGCGATAGTTTCTAACAAGTCGGCTTTGCGCTCGGCATCCACTATCGGCTCATGCACGTCACCGGTGACCTTGCCATTTTCTATCACCAGTTCGTTGGCATGAATCTCGTCAAAACCGAGCTTTTCCTGCAAGTGGCGAGCAAAGTAGGTAAAACCGCCGGAGAGGATCACGGTGCGGTAGCCCAACCGCTTTAGGTTGACCATGAGGCGCTCAACGCCCTCCATCAGCGGTAGCTCATTAGCTATATCCGCCAGTACAGATTCATCTAATCCGGCTAGCTTGCTCATGCGTTCGCGAAAGCTCGCTTTAAAATCGAGCTCGCCGCGCATGGCCCGCTCGGTTACTTCGGCCACCTCTTCACCCACGCCATGGCGGCGCGCCAATTCATCAATCACTTCGGCTTTGATCAGCGTGGAGTCCATATCAAAACAGACCAAACGGGGCTGAACATGATCACGAGCATCTTTCTGGATCACGATATCAACGCCAAGCGTTTCACTTAGCACCAGCGCCGCATCGCGCACTGCTACAAAATCCACCTCGCCGACCAGACGATACTCAATACAGTCGATATGCTCATCTTGTTGTAGTGAGGCGTCCGCCAGTCGCTGGTTACTCTTCTCATGCAGGCCAAAGCGCGCCACCAGAGCCGCTACCTGGGATTGAATGTCCGCGGTTAGTCGCGACGCTAGTACGGTCAGAATAAAATCACCGCGTGCCATCACTTTACTCCTGCCATTATTTATTCCCCTGCCTCTAAACGGTCAACTTTTTGGAAGCCACGGGGCAGCTTGCTTCCTCGTCGACCGCGCTCGCCGCGATAATAAGCCAGATCGTCAGCTTTTAACGTAAGTTTGCGCTTACCCGTATGAATTATCAGCGCATCGCTAGAGGCCAGCACTGCAAGACCACACACAAACTCTTCCCTACGCGCTGCCCGTGGCCCCGGAATATCGAGCATTTTGTTGCCCTTACCTTTCGACATTTCAGGCAGTTGATCCAAGGGGAACAGCAGCAGTCGGCCCTCATTTGAGACAGAAGCCACCCACAACTCGTCGCCCTGAGGCACCTCAATCGGCTCCATGACGTTACAGCCTTTGGGAAGGCTAAGTACGGCTTTACCGGCTTTGTTTTTACCGGTAAGCGTATCAAGCCGTGCGACAAAGCCATAGCCGCCGTCGGTGGCGAGGACAAAGCGGCGCTCGGGTGGGGCAAACATAAGCCCCGCCATTTTCGCCCCTGCAGCGACATTAGCGCGCCCGGTGACAGGCTCTCCCTGGCCCCGGGCGCTGGGTAAGTTATGCGCTGAAAGCGTATAGGCACGTCCGGTGTCATCCAGCAGCACCAGCGGCTGATTGGTTTTCCCCCGCGCCGCCAGTAGGAAACTATCACCGGCTTTATAGGAGAGCCCTTCGGGGTCAATATCGTGCCCCTTGGCCGCGCGTATCCAGCCTTTATCAGAAAGCACCACGGTAATCGGATCGGCGCCCATCAGCTCGACTTCAGACAGCGCCTTGGACTCTTCACGCTCTACCAGCGGTGAGCGGCGAGCATCGCCATGCTCTTTACCCGCGGCACGGATCTCTTTTTCGATCAGGGTAGTCAGCTTGGCTTCGCTGCCTAACAGACCTTCTAAATACTTGCGCTCTTTTTCCAGCTCATCCTGCTCGCCACGAATTTTCATCTCTTCGAGTTTGGCAAGATGACGCAGGCGTAGCTCCAGGATTGCTTCCGCTTGGCGATCAGAGAGCTTGAAGGTCGCCATCAACGAGGCTTTAGGGTCATCCTCTTCGCGAATAATGCGGATCACTTCGTCAAGGTCGAGGTAGGCGATCAGTAAGCCTTCCAGGATATGCAGCCGATCCTCGACTTTGCCTAGACGGTGCTCTAAACGGCGGCGTACCGTGCTGCGGCGAAATTGCAGCCATTCGCCGAGCATTTCAGGCAGTGGCATAACTCGTGGTCGGCCATCCAGGCCAATCACGTTCATGTTCACCCGCACGTTCTTTTCCAAGTCCGTGGTGGCAAACAAGTGGGCCATCAATGATTCAACGTCAATGCGGTTGGAGCGTGGCTCAATCACCAGCCGGGTCGGCTCTTCATGCGTCGACTCATCGCGCAGGTCAGCCACCATGGGTAGCTTTTTGGCCTGCATCTGAGCGGCAATCTGCTCTAGCACCTTGGCACCACTCACCTGATAGGGCACCGCAGTAATCACAATATTGGCTTCTTCGCGAATGTAGCGCGCGCGCAGTTTTACCGAGCCTCGGCCGCTTTCGTAAAGCTTCCTCAGATCCGCAGGCGGCGTAATAATTTCCGCATCAGTGGGGAAATCCGGCGCGGGCACAAATTCCATTAAATCGGCAGTCGTGGCCTTGGGATTACGCAGCAGATGACAGGTGGCTTCAACTATTTCCGAGACGTTATGCGGTGGAATATCGGTGGCCATACCCACGGCAATCCCGGTACCGCCGTTGAGCAGAACATGGGGTAACTTGGCAGGCAGCACCAGCGGTTCCTGCATGGTGCCGTCAAAGTTGGGTACCCAATCAACCGTGCCTTGGCCCAGCTCGCCGAGTAGCACTTCGGCAAACTTGGAGAGCTTGGCCTCGGTGTAGCGCATGGCAGCAAACGATTTAGGGTCATCTGGGCTGCCCCAGTTGCCCTGGCCATCCACCAGCGGGTAGCGGTAGCTAAATGGCTGGGCCATTAGCACCATGGCTTCGTAGCAGGCGCTGTCGCCATGGGGGTGGAACTTACCCAGCACGTCACCGACGGTACGCGCCGATTTTTTGTACTTGGCGTTGGCGTGTAGCGCCAGTTCGCGCATGGCGTAAATTATCCGCCGCTGCACGGGTTTCATACCGTCGCCAACATTGGGCAAGGCACGGTCAAGAATGACGTACATCGAGTAGTCGAGGTACGCTTTTTCGGTGTAGTCGCGCAGGGAGAGACGTTCTACATCTCCCTCCGCTACTTGAATATCCATGGTCATCGGGGGTTATACCTCAATGTCTGCGAGGTTGCCGTAATCTTCCAGCCACTTTTTGCGGTCACTGGCGCGTTTTTTGGCCAGC
>JAMCZP010000062.1 GCA_023485185.1 Gammaproteobacteria bacterium | reverse complement strand
TTGCCCGCCACGACCCCGCCAATCTACCCGAGATTGTCGCTAGTCTCGACTTAACCAATATCGATGCGATTGTGCTGTCAGCCTGTGTGCAAATGCCATCACTGCCTGCCGTTGCCAAGGTAGAAGCGTTAACCGGCAAACCAGTGGTCACTGCTGCTATCGCGACCACCTACGCCATGCTTAAGGCACTCGACCTGGAGCCCATTGTTCCGGGTGCAGGCGCGCTCTTGTCAGGGGCTTACTAGGAGATCACCAGGAGATAGCGCCATGACAAACCCCATCCAAGAAGCAACCAGCGGCAGCGGTGCTAGTGACCGCTCATTAGATGACAGCTTAGATAGCAACTACAAAGGCGTCTGGGATGGCCGCATTGGTTTTGGTAAAAAACCCGTGTTGCTGGTCGTTGATTTTATGCAGGGCTACACCACCCCCGGCTCGCCGCTCTTTGCCCAGGGCGTGGTGGATGCTGTAGCCAATATGCCGCCGTTATTAAACACCGCACGGCGGACGGGCACGCCCGTGATCCACACCAACATCCTGTATCACGCCCCGGATCAAATCGATGGCGGCATATGGGTCAAAAAGGCACCGGTCATGCGGGCCATGGTGGCAGGTAATCCCTACGCGGAGTTCTGCCCCGAGGTGATGCCAAATGACGACGAGCTAGTGATGACCAAGCAGTATGCCAGCGCTTTTTTCGGCACATCGCTTGCTTCAACCCTCGTCGCGATGGGTATCGATACATTGATCATTACCGGCTGCTCCACCAGTGGCTGCATCCGCGCCACTGCCGTGGATGGGCTGCAATATGGCTTTCGCGTGATGGTTATTCGCGACTGTGTGGGCGACCGCCACCCTGCGCCCCATGAAGCCAACCTGTTTGATATCGATAGCAAGTATGGGGATGTGGTTGGGCTGGATGAAACGCTAGGTTACTTAATGCAGCGTTAGACGTATCCCAAAACGCGGGAACGCGAGCCTCTCTTTTGACTTACCCATCCGCGTTCATTTTTTCCAGCAGATGCATCAAGGCAATCCGTTCCGCTGGATTGAGGTTCTTCATGGTTTGATCACTGATCTGCTTGGCGCTGGGCACCATGTCTTCTACCAGTGCCTCGCCAGGTTCGGTGATCACGACCATGACTTTACGCTGATCGTTAGGGTCAGTGGTTAAGGTAATCCATTCACGTGCTTTGAGGCGCTTAATCACCCCACGGATCGTAGCTGGGTCTATCGCGGTGGCATTAACGATATCGGTCAGCGAACTAGGCCCACGCTCCATCACCGTGCACAGCGTCACAAACTGAATGGCGGTTAACTGTTTGTCGCTGCTATAGCGCTGAAAAATAGCCGTGTGGCGCTGGTAGGCTTTACGTAGTAGATGGCCCACTTGTTCGGAAAAATCATATCCCTGCTCAGAGGGCGTATGATGCTCGCCAGAAGACGAATGATGGAGCGCACTATCCGTTGTCATTACCTATCCTTAAATGTTGGCGACGTGTAAATCGAGTATGGCACTGGTTAACACGATGATGCATCAACGTATAAATTACTGCTTGCGCTGGGTCAATCCAGCATGCTTTTATGGTGTGTACGCTATAATTTTACCTTAGTTCTCGCTCAGACATTAGCTCAAATTGACATAAAAAAACGAAACTCAGAGATAGCTTGGGAGGCACGTCATGGCTGTTAAATCAGACTCTACAAGGCAGTCGCTGCTTCACGGGTCGGATCTGCTGGTAGTCTATCGCGACCCTGTCACGCCCCCCAAGCCAGCACCGGGACAACCAGGTACACACTCTGACTTCACCCCACGTGAGCCCGAAATATTCATTGCTATATTGAGTGATGGTCATATCCTCGCTTTCAACGGCCACGTGGATCTGGGCACTGGCATACGTACGGCGCTGGCACAAATTGTCGCTGAAGAGTTGAGCGTTGCTTTCGACAGCGTCACGATGGTGCTGGGTAACCCCTTTGAAGTACCCAATCAAGGACCTACGATCGCCAGCGCGAGCATTCAAATCACCGCCGAGCCACTGCGTCGAGCAGCAGCACAGGCGCGTGAACACCTGCTTACGCTGGCGGCTGGTCGCCTGAGCGTGGGACGCGAGACACTTCGCTGCCAAGGCGGATATATACACACAAGCGATACGTCGGTTAGCTATGGCGAGCTGCTCGTTGGTGCTCGGCATGCCTTAAAATTAGCTGACAGCCCCCCTCTCAAGCCCATCAGTGACTACACCGTAGTAGGCCAATCTACCTCCCGTGTGGATATTCCTGACAAAGTCACCGGCAAACTAACCTTTGTGCACGACTTACGCTTACCGAGCATGGTGCACGGCCGAGTGATCCGCCCCCCTTATGTGGGTCATGATCGCGGTGATTTTATAGGCACCAGTTTAGTGGCCGTTGACGAAAGCTCCGTGGCTAACTGCCCAGGGCTGATTAAAGTCGTTGTTATCGGTGACTTCGTCGGCGTCGTTGCTGAGCGGGAAGAGCAAGCCGCAGAGGCCGCCAAACAGCTCAAGGTTGAGTGGCGCCCTGTCGTTGGCCTGCCTCAGCTGGATAATATCGAGAAAGCGCTGCTGGAGCTGCCCAGCAAGCAGCGCATTCTGCTGGAAGAGGGCGACCTAGACAGCGCCCTTGCAAAAGCGAGTCATCAGCTTAATCGCAGCTATGTTTGGCCTTTTCAACTGCATGGTTCCATAGGCCCCTCTTGTTCGGTCGCCGATGCCCAAGAAGGTGCTCTTCACGTTTGGTCCGGAACACAAAATCCCCATAGTTTACGTGCAGAGCTTGCGCGGCTGACCGGGCTTGATGAAAGCGTCATCACCATCACCCGGATGGAAACCTCAGGCTGCTATGGGCGTAACTGCGCTGATGACGTTGGTGCCGATGCAGTGCTGCTTTCCCAAGCGGTGGGTCGCCCCGTGCGCGTGCAATTAACCCGCGAGCAGGAGCACACTTGGGAGCCAAAAGGGGCAGCCCAGTACATGGCTATTCAAGGTGGCTTGAATGCTGACGGCAGCCCAACAGGCTATCGCTTTAGCTCGCGCTACCCATCGAACAGCGCCCCCACCTTGGCACTCTTGCTGACCGGGGCCACCCCACCTGTCGATATCCCCTTCGAAATGGGTGATCGAACATCAGTACCGCCCTATCACTATCCGCATCGGCAGATTATTTGTGAAGACGTACCCACCCTGGTGCGTGCCTCCTGGCTACGCGGTGTTTCAGCGCTGCCCAACACGTTCGCTCACGAAAGCTATATTGATGAACTTGCCTATTTAGCGGGTGAAGATCCTGTCGCCTATCGCTTGCGCTACTTGACTGACGCCCGCGCCAGTGAGCTTGTCGAAGCACTCGTCGAACGTACGAACTGGCAGCCCAGCATCGCCAATGCTAACCCACGCAGCGATGGCGATTGGTGCTATGGCCGCGGCTTCGCTTATGCCCAATACGTGCATAGTAAATTTCCAGGCTTTGGTGCGGCACTCGCCGCCTGGGTGATTGAGCTTAAAGTCAACGTGAAGAGTGGTCGTATCGTCGTTGAACAGCTATACGTCGGCCAGGATGCCGGACTCATGGTAAACCCTGCCGGTGTACGCCATCAGGTACATGGCAACGTGATTCAGATGCTCAGTCGCACGTTAAAGGAACGAGTAACCTTTGAAGAGGGCTTACCCACCAGCAAAGAGTGGGGCGGGTACCCCATCCTCCGTTTTTCGGAACTTCCTGCAATCGACGTTTTGCTGCTTGACCGCCCAGAGCTGCCGCCCTTAGGCGTTGGCGAGTCCGCCTCACTGCCTGGCGCGCCCGCGATTGCCAACGCCCTCTTCGATGCCACAGGAGTAAGATTCACTCATCCACCCTTTACCCCAGACGCCGTTCGCAAGACACTGGAAAGCTCCCTCAGCTACTCCATGGACGATGTTAGCTAATGCACCATCTAGATCTTCAGGTTATTGAACGCGCACTAAAATGGGCTAATCAGGGGCTGACGGTGTGGCTCTGTACGGTATTAAAAACCTTTGGCTCGTCACCCAGAGAACCGGGTGCCATGCTGGTCACCTGTCAATCAGGCGAATACCTTGGCTCACTGTCAGGAGGATGTGTCGAAGAAGACTTCATCGCACGGCTGCAAAAGGGTGAGTTTGATGAGCCAGTGAAACGGGTGCGCTATGGTGGCGAGGATGGCTTAGCGAATATTCGTTTACCCTGTGGCGGCAGCCTTGAAGTGCTGGTCGAGCGGTTAGCGCCAAACACCGAAAACCTCACACACTTTGAAGTGATGCATGCCACGCTGCTGGGGCGCCAGCCCCTCACCCGCTGTATCAAATTGGATGGCAGCGGCAAACGCTTTAACCCCTCGAATATCGCCGATCCCGCCGTTACTTTCGATACCGCTAGCGTCAATATCCGCATCGGGCCAGCGCTACGGTTGATCATCGCCGGGATCTCCTCGATTTCTTCGCCCTGTGCGCTGTTTGCCCATTCATTAGGCTTTGAAGTGATTGTTTGCGACCCCAGAGACGAGGCTCGCAAGAACTTCAACGTACCCGGCGTAGAAATACAAGCGGTGTTGCCCTCGGTCTTTATCTCCTCTGGCGGCTGTCATGCCAATACGGCCGTTGTTGCTTTAACCCATGATCCGCGCATTGATGATTTAGCCATGATTGAGGCTGTCCGCACCGATGCTTTTTACATTGGCGTGATGGGCTCCCTTCAGACTTCGCAACAGCGCGCAGAACGGTTGCTACGCTCCGGAGGGCTGACGGAAACCCAGGTAGCAAGAATCGTCATGCCGATTGGGCTTAATCTAGGTAGTAAAACACCTGCGGAGATTGCGCTCGCCGTGATGGCCGACATTGTCCGTCTCTATCGAGGTAAAGCACGTAATGAGCTATAGCGACATTACACTCGTTGCAGCAACAGTTGTTAAGAAAAGTAGCTCTATTGTTTTCAAAACATTACGTTTACGGCCTATATGCTAGGTCGTTTGAAAAATATTCAAAACAACCTTTTCGACTTAAGTTTAAACATTAGAAGCCGTTAATTACTAGCGGTAGCAAGAGAACTTCCAGGGAACCATAAAATAGCCAGCGTATGGCGCTGCTCGGTAGGCAGTGTCCTATGACTGGCCAACATGTCGAGGCAACAAATGAAAAAAATTTCTCGTCTCTCACTGACGCAGAAACTGCTAGCCGCTGTCGCCATACCACTATTGGTAGTAGCCGTTATCTTAGGTTTTATTGTCAATCAACAGCTGAATAATGCCATTCCTCCGCTGATTGATAATGCCGGTATGCGACAAGTAGAAGCACGATCAGATGAAATCAGCCGCTGGATTACTGGCTATCGTAATTGGATTGCAGTGCTTGCCAAAGATGAGCGTCTGGTCGAAGACGTACCGCTTGCTACTCATCGCGATTGGCTTGAAAAGCGTTACCCTCCGGGCGGAACCATCGAGTCACTGTTCTTTTCTGACGCATCAGGTGCCACGTTAACCCACGCAGGCGTCAATCTGGAAATTGCCGAGCGGCCCTATTTCAGAAGCTTGGTGACCGACGGTACTCAAGATAGTCTGCTCAGTGATCCTGTTATCTCTATGGTCAGCGGCCTGCCTACCGCCATTGTCGCCGATACTGTTTTTGATGATCGCGGCAACCGTGCAGGATTGCTAGGCATGACCGTTTCCATGGCTGCCGTTTCCGACATTACCTCCGATATCAATGTGGGCGAAGGCAGCTATGGCTGGTTAATCGACAGCCAAGGCCAGGTGATTGCTCACCCGGTTGAAGAGTATCGTATGTCGCTTAATTACACCGATGCTGACCAACAAGGCTACGAAGGAATGAATGCCTTGAGCCGAGAGATGCTCAATGGAACCGCAGGCTCTGGTGAAGTCACCATGCCCAGCGGAGAGCACACTATACTGATGTGGAGTCCCGTAGAAGGAACTTCCTGGGTTGTTGGTGTTACAGTGCCTGTTGCAGCCTTTACAGCCGTAACTAACAGTCTCCTGACATCCCTTCTGGTCGCTGGCTCTCTATTACTCATCATTCTTTTGGTTATCGTGGCATTTGCAGCACGCCGTGCGTTAGCGCCGATCAAGCAAACAGCCAACGCCATGGCAGATATCGCCCAAGGTAAAGGGGATTTAACCCGGCGTTTAGAGGCCAAAACCCAAGATGAAATTGGTGACCTTGCCCATGGTTTTAATGCCTTTGTAGAACGCATGCAGCTAACCCTTCAGGAAGTTCGCCAAAACGCTCGCACAGTATTATCCGACGCCAGTGACATGGCTGATAGCACCCAGGAATTATCCTCGCGAACCGAACAAGCGGCGGCAAATCTTCAGGAAACCTCTGCCTCAATGGAGCAGATCCACTCCACAGTGGCACATACGTCTCAAGCCTCCGAACAGGCTAATGGCCTCGCGCTTGAAGCTGCCAATGCCTCAGAGCGGGGCACCGAGTCCATGAATCAGATGGAAACCAAAATGGCCGCGATCAGTGATTCGGCCAATAAGATAAGTGACATTATTGGTTTGATTGATTCGATTGCTTTTCAAACCAACATTTTGGCGCTCAATGCATCCGTTGAAGCTGCCCGTGCCGGCGAGCAAGGCCGTGGCTTCGCCGTGGTGGCTAGTGAAGTGCGTACGCTGGCAAGCCGTTCAGCCTCTGCAGCGCATGATATTCGCGCCTTGATCGATATGTCGGTCAGCCACTCCCGGGAAGGTGGCGACATCGTCAAGGCAGCGGCGGAGCGCATGAAAGAGATTCGCCAAAGCGTCACCCAAGTATCCGATGTGATTGCTGAAATTGCCGCCGGTGCCCGCGAACAAACCACCGGTATTCAGCAGGTTAATACGGCGGTAGCCGAGATGGATATGATGACTCAGCAAAATGCTGCCATGGTCAGCCAAAGCGCCAACCTTGCCTCGGCGATGCGTGATAACGCGCGCAGCCTGGATCATTTAATGAGTGAGTTTGTGCTCAATGAAGGTGGTACCACCGCGGCAGCATTGCCACACAGCACGCCGACCAAAGGGCGCTCTGCACTAGGGGCAGTCGTATCTCAAACGCCTCGCAGCCACACTAAGAGTACCCAGCAAAAGCATGAAGTTGCGGAGTGGGAGGAGTTTTAACACACCCTTCTCCTTCTGGCATACCGTATAGCCCAAGGCCGCTAAGTAGCTTTTGACCACAAAAAACCCCCACATCCAAAGATGCGGGGGTTATTTGTTTGTACTACTGTTGGCGGTGCTTACGCGATATCAAAGCGATCCGCGTTCATCACTTTTGTCCAAGCAGCGACGAAGTCTTTAACAAACTTCTCGTGGTTGTCGTCTTGCGCATACACTTCTGCATAGGAGCGCAGAATTGAGTGAGAGCCAAATACCAGATCAGTACGGGTAGCGGTCCACTTAACGGCGCCCGTTTCACGGTCACGGATCTCGTAAAGGTTGTTGCCCGTCGGTTTCCAGGTATTCGCCATGTCCGTTAGGTTGACGAAGAAGTCATTGGTTAGTTGGCCTTCACGATCAGTGAATACACCATGTTTGGTGCCACCGTAGTTGGTGCCCAGTACCCGCATACCACCCAATAGCACGGTCATTTCTGGCGCCGTCAGGCCCATGAGCTGAGCGCGATCCAGCAACATCTCTTCCGGCTTGACCACATAGTCTTTCTTCAGCCAGTTGCGGAACCCATCGGCTAGAGGCTCCAACGGTTCGAAAGACTCAGCGTCGGTCATTTCATCGGTTGAATCACCACGGCCTTTTAAGAAAGGCACACGAACATCGTAGCCTGCCGCTTTTGCTGCTTTCTCAATCGCGACGCTACCTGCCAGCACAATCACATCGGCAAGGCTGGCACCGGTATCGGCAGAAATCTGCTCGTATACCGCTAATACGCTGGAAAGGCGAGCAGGCTCATTGCCTTCCCAATCCTTCTGGGGCGCCAAGCGAATGCGGGCACCGTTGGCACCGCCACGCATATCAGAGCCACGGTAAGTCCGCGCGCTGTCCCAGGCAGTGCTGACCATGTCGCTAATGCTCAAACCGCTAGCGGCGATTTTCTGCTTAACCACTTCTTCGCAGTAATCGGTGCTGCCGGCTGGTACCGGGTCCTGCCAGATCAGATCTTCAGCAGGTACTTCAGGACCGATGTAGCGTGCTTTCGGGCCTAGGTCACGGTGAGTGAGCTTGAACCACGCCTTGGCGAAGGTGTGCTTGAAGTACTCAGGATCCGCGATGAATTTCTCGCAAATGGCGCGGTAGGTTGGATCCACCTTCATCGCCATGTCCGCATCGGTCATGATCGGGTTGTGACGGATAGAAGGGTCGCTGGCGTCTACCGGCTTGTCTTCTTCCTTTATATTGATGGGTTCCCACTGGTGAGCACCGGCCGGGCTTTTGCGCAGTTCCCACTCATGGCCGAACAGCAGGTCAAAGTAGCCCATATCGAACTTCGTAGGGTGAGTGGTCCACGCGCCTTCAATACCAGAGGTAACAGCATTGCTCGCTTTGCCACCCATGCTTGGGTTGCCCCAGCCAAAACCCTGGTTTTCTACGTCAGAGGCTTCCGGCTCAGCAGCCAGTGCTGCCGCGTCACCGTTACCGTGACACTTACCTACCGTGTGGCCGCCGGCGGTGAGGGCAGCGGTCTCTTCGTCGTTCATCGCCATACGGGCGAAGGTTTCACGTATCTGTTGGCCGGTTTTCAGTGGATCAGGTACGCCGTTAACACCTTCAGGGTTAACATAGATCAAGCCCATCTGAACAGCGGCCAAAGGATTTTCCATGGTTTCTGGCTTTTCAACGTCAGCGTAACGCTCGTCAGAAGGCGCCAACCACTCTTTCTCGTCACCCCAGTAGATGTCTTTTTCGGGGTGCCAGATATCTTCACGGCCAAAGGAGAAGCCGTAGGCAGGTAGGCCCATGGATTCATAGGCAACGGTACCGGCCAAAATCATCAGATCGGCCCAACTGATTTTGTTACCGTATTTTTTCTTGATCGGCCACAGCAGACGACGCGCTTTATCAAGGCTCACGTTATCCGGCCAGGAGTTGAGCGGTGCAAAACGCTGGCTACCGGTACCGGCGCCACCGCGGCCATCAGCCAGACGATACGTGCCTGCGGAGTGCCATGCCATGCGAATCATCAAACCACCGTAGTGTCCCCAATCGGCGGGCCACCAGGATTGGCTGTCAGTCATTAGCGCATGGACATCTTGTTTGAGGGCATCAAAATCAAGTTTTCTGACTTCTTCACGGTAGTCGAAACCAGCATCCATTGGGTTCGTTTTACTATCGTGCTGGTGCAACATATCCAGGTTTAGCGCTTCCGGCCACCAGTCTTTATTTGAGGTGCCCACAGAGGTATTACCGCCATGCATTACAGGACATTTACCGCTCATATTTCTCTCCCCTGATTGCCTTTGTCTTGACTGCTTTTGTCTTGGTTGCTACCAAGCCAACTAACGGTGAGCGTCCTTACGATAATGGTGTCACTCTGCAAGTTGCGCAGAAGAAAGGACGCTTCACTTACTTGGTACTGTTTTAGAGCACATTCATCATAGGCACAATTTGCTTTTTGTGACCGCTCCAATAGTTTTTAACCATCGCCTCCGTTTATCCACTATTGAATAAACTCTTCGGTGTCGATGTCCGCTTGCTGTGTTTCGCTATAACGCCCCCCAGCCACTTGGTCTGGTGTCATCATGGCACTCAACTGAGTCAAGGTAGTGACATCAAGGCTAAGTGTTTCTGCCGCTAAGTTTTCGCGCATGTGTTTAGCGGAGCGCGTACCAGGGATAGGAATAATGTCTTCGCCTTGGGCTTTCAGCCACGCCAGCGCAAGCTGCCCCGGCGTAACACTTAAGGCTTTCGCCAGTGCGTTTAACTGCTCAAATAGTTTTAGATTATGGGGATAATTTTCAGCACTAAAGCGCGGCATGTTCCGGCGCATATCGCTCTCTTCAAGCCGCGCCGGGTCTTTAACAGTACCGGTCAAAAAGCCCCGCCCCAGGGGACTGAACGCCACCAGAGCAACCCCTGTTTCACGGCAGGCCTCAAGCAAGGCAATTTCTGGATTACGCGTCCAGAGTGAGTATTCCGATTGCACTGCGGCAATTGGATATTCAGCCACCGCTCGGCGTAGCGTGGTCGCAGAGATTTCAGAGAGCCCCACACCACCAATCTTGCCCTCTTCCACCAAACGCCCGAGCGCTCCTACACTCTCTTCAATAGGCACTTTACGATCCAGGCGGTGCAGGTAGTAAAGATCCAAATGGTCGGTACGCAGGCGATTAAGGCTGGCTTCACACTGTTTGCGCAGGGTTTCCGGGCGGCCATCAATGACCCGCGTTCCTACTTCAGGGTCAATAGCCATACCGCATTTACTGGCAAGAAAAAGCTGGTGCCGTTTGCCTTCAAGTGCTTTGCCAACCACACGCTCATTGGCCGTAGCGCCGTATAGTGTGGCGGTGTCAAAGTGGCGATAGCCCATATCAAAGGCTTCATCCAGGGCGCGTAGAGCGTCTTGCTCGGGCACGGGGCTGCCGTAGCCATGGGAGAGGTTCATACAGCCGAGACCGATGACCGGGGATTTAACGGAAGTGAGGCACTGAAAAAAACTCGTCATAGACATTCTCATCTTTTTTTAGATACCGTTTTATAACGTTTCACCGCCAAACTGCAACGCGGCTAAATGACGATAAAGCGCGCTGGTAGCGATCAACTCTGCGTGCGTGCCCGCCGCGACTAGCTTCCCGCCATCAAGTACTAGCAGGCGATCTGCAGCTATAACGGTGGCCAACCGGTGGGCAATGACAATGCTGGTACGCCCGACCATCAGCCTATCCAGCGCCTGCTGCACCAGCCGCTCGCTCTCGGCATCTAAGGCGCTGGTCGCTTCATCTAATAACAGCACCGCAGGGTTTTTCAACAGCGCCCGGGCGATTGCAAGCCGCTGGCGCTGACCGCCGGAAAGCTGCACGCCGCCGGGACCAAGGGGGGTATCAAAGCCGTGGGGAAGCGCTTCGATAAAGTCCAGCGCGCTGGCATCCTGGGCGGCGATGCGCAGCCTATCGCTACTCGCCTCGGGATCTCCATAGCGCAGGTTTTCAGCCACCGAACCGCTAAACAGCACCGGTTCTTGCGCCACCAGCCCCATGGTGCCGCGCAAGGCGGCAAGTTCCAGGCTACGGATATCAACCCCATCTAGGATAATGCGCCCCTGGCTGGGGTCATAAAAGCGCAGCAGCAGTGCCAGCAACGTGCTTTTACCCGCCCCAGAAGGCCCCACAACGGCTACCCGTTCGCCGGGCTGAATATGCAGATCAAATCCTTCAAGCGCTGGCACTTCACGGCCAGGATAGGTGAAGCTCACGTTCTCAAGGGTAATCTCGCCCCGCGCAGGCATGGCTATAGGGTGCGGGCTCAAAGGCGACTGGATGGCGGGCTGGGTGTCGAGCAACTCCAGCAGTCGCTCCGCCGCTCCCGCCGCCCGCTGAACATCCCCCGCGACTTCGGCCAGGGTCGCAATGGCCCCCGCCGCTAATACCGCGTAGAAAATAAACGCCGAGAGTTCGCCCGCACTCATGGTGCCCGCCAATACCGCCTGACCGCCCTGCCAGAGCATGATGCCCACCGCCGCAAACACCACCAGCATCGCCACGCCGGTCAGCCAGGCGCGCTGCTGGGTGCGCTCGACCGCGCTGTCAAAGGCCTGCTCGACCCGCTGCCCATAGTGGGTTTTATCCACCGCCTCGTGGGTAAAGGCCTGCAGCGTTTGAATACCGCTGAGCGCCTCTTCGGCATAGCGGCCAAGTTCGGCCACGCGGTCCTGACTGGTGCGGGAAAGCCGCCTTACTCGTCGGCCATACCAGATGATGGGTAGCAGCGTGGCCGGGATGCCCACCAGCACCATCGCCGAAAGCCACGGCTGGGTGATCAGCATCAGTACCACCGCTCCGATGAGCATGACCAAGTTGCGCAACGCCAGGGATACTGATGAGCCAAACAAGCTTTGTAAAACGCTGGTATCTGCGGTTAACCGCGAAGCGATCTCTCCCGCGGCACGCCCTTCGCTGGCACTTTCAAAAAAGCTCGGTTCAAGGGAAAGTAAGTGATCAAACACCCGCTGACGCAGGTCGGCGGCCAAACGTTCGCCAATCCAAGTCACTTGGTAGTAGCGCAACGCAGAAGCCATCGCCAGTACCGTCACCACCGCGAGCATTAAACCGAGCGATTGGGCCAGTGCCTGCTCATCCGAGGCCAAAAAGCCGCGATCAATCACCAATCGCAGCCCATTGCCCAGCAACAGCACACTGCCCGAAGCCATCAGCAGCGCTAGACCCGCTAACGCTAAGCGAATTTTGTAAGGGCGAAGCAAGCCCAGTAAACGCAGCAACACACGAGGGTTAGCGCGTTGATTCATGGACATAAGTGCTCAATAACATGAGGAGGTTATCGACCATAGCAGGAGTGGGTTTGCAAAGCACAAAAAAGCCCGCGATCTCTCGCGGGCTGACGGTTTAGTGAGGAGTGTAAATACTAATCAACAAGTGGCAGCAGCGTCGTCAGGCTATCCCGCGCATCGCCGTAGAACATCCGCGTGTTGTCTTTGAAGAACAGCGGGTTTTCGATACCAGAGTAGCCAGTGCCCTGGCCGCGCTTGCAAACAAACACCTGCTTGGCCTCCCACACCTTCAACACCGGCATACCGGCGATGGGGCTGTTGGGATCTTCTTCGGCAGCAGGGTTAACGATATCGTTGGAGCCAATCACGATCACCACGTCGGTCGTTGGGAAATCGTCGTTGATTTCATCCATCTCCAGCACGATGTCGTAAGGCACTTTGGCCTCCGCCAGCAGCACGTTCATGTGCCCTGGCAGGCGCCCTGCTACCGGGTGAATACCAAAACGTACGGTTTTGCCCGCTGCGCGCAGCTTGCGCACTAAATCGCTAACGGCACCCTGCGCCTGCGCCACCGCCATGCCGTAACCCGGCACGATGATAACGCTATCAGCATCGTTTAAGGCACTAGCCACGCTGCCGGCATCAATGGCGACCTGCTCGCCTTCAATTTCAGCGGCAGGCCCAGTGCTTCCACCAAAGCCGCCCAAGATCACGTTGATAAAGTTGCGGTTCATCGCCTTACACATAATGTAAGAGAGAATCGCACCGGATGAGCCCACCAGCGCGCCGGTAACAATTAGCAGGTCGTTGGAGAGGGTAAAACCAACCGCCGCCGCTGCCCAGCCGGAGTAGCTGTTGAGCATGGAGACCACCACCGGCATATCCGCGCCACCAATACCCATAATTAGGTGGTAGCCGATAAAGAACGCCAATGCCGCAAGCACAATCAGCGTCCAGAAGCCTGCACCATTGAGGTACATAATCGCTAATAGCAGCGAAATAGCCGCCGCACCGGCATTAAGCTTATGCCCACCGGGCAGTTGGCGCGGTTTGCCATCCACCTTGCCCGCTAGTTTGCCAAACGCTATGACTGAGCCGGTGAAGGTCACCGCACCAATAAAGATGGCGAATACCACCTCAATCTGGAGAAAGGTGAGCTCATCAGGCGCTTTGGTAGCGACCAATGCAGCAAACGCAGAAAACTCCTGCATAACGCCATCTGCAGCACGCGCTGCCATCACCCGGCGGCGCTCTAAGTCTGCACTCCAGGCCACAAACACCGCTGCTAAGCCGACAAAGCTATGCAGGGCTGCCACGAGTTGCGGCATTTCGGTCATCTCGACCTTGCCTGCCACATAGACCCCAATACCTGCACCAATGATCATCATCGGGATCAGCCACCAGTAACCGCCGATACCTGGCCCTAATGCGGTGAAAAACACCGCGACTGCCATACCCACAATGCCGTACCACACGGCCCGTTTGGCTTTTTCCTGGTTGCTTAACCCGCCCAGAGACAGAATAAACAGCACACTTGCCGCGATTGCTGCGGCAGATACGAATCCTTGACCTAACATATCGTCTCTCCGCCGCCTAGGATTTTTGGAACATGGCCAGCATCCGGCGTGTCACCAGGAAGCCACCCACGATATTGATTGATGCGATAAGTACCGAGATTGCCGCCAGCACGCCTACCACAGCGCTGCCGGAACCGATCTGCAAAATCGCCCCCAAAATAATGATGCCGGAAATCGCGTTAGTAACCGCCATCAACGGTGTATGCAGCGAGTGGCTGACGTTCCAAATCACCTGGAAGCCAATAAAACAAGCCAGCACAAAGACAATAAAGTGCTGCATAAACGACACCGGGGCGACCTGACCCAACAGCAGCATTAATGCGCCGCCTATCGCTAGCAGGCCAACCTGGCGCTTGGTTTGCGCTTTAAAGGTGGCTAGCTCAGTGGCTTTTTTCTCCTCTGGGGAGGGCGCTTTTTCCTTCTTCTTCGGCTTAGCGGCTGCAATCGCTTTTACTTTGGGCGGTGGCGGCGGGAAAGTAATTTCACCTTGGTGAGTCACCGTGGCGCCACGAATGACGTCGTCTTCCATATTGTGATTGATCACGCCCTCTTTCTCAGGCGTCAGATCAGTCAACATATGACGAATATTGGTGGCATAGAGCAGCGACGCTTGGGTGGCCATGCGCGAGGGGAAATCGGTATAGCCGATCACTACCACACCATTATCGGACACTACCCGCTCATCGGGCTTGGTCAGATCGCAGTTACCGCCCTTTTCGGCGGCCAAATCAATAATCACCGAGCCGGGCTTCATGAGCGCGACCATATCTTCCAGCCACAGTTTGGGCGCAGGACGGCCAGGGATCAAAGCGGTGGTAATGACGATATCCACATCGGGCGCCTGCGCACGGAAGCACTCAAGCTGCTTCTCACGAAACTCAGGGCTTGAGGGCGAAGCATAGCCACCGCTTTCAGAACCATCCTGACTATCTTCAAAATCGAGAAACAGGAACTCCGCACCCATGGACTCAATCTGCTCCGAGACTTCAGGGCGCACATCAAAGGCGCGTACCACGGCGCCTAGGCTGGTGGCAGTACCGATCGCCGCCAGGCCCGCCACGCCGGCACCAATTACCAGCACCTTGGCGGGGGGCACTTTACCTGCAGCGGTGACCTGACCAGTAAAGAAACGACCAAAGTTGTTACCCGCTTCAATCACCGCGCGGTAACCGGCGATATTGGCCATGGAGGAGAGCGCGTCCATCTTCTGGGCGCGTGAGATGCGCGGTACCATATCCATCGCCACAACCGTCGCGCCCTGGGCCTTACATTTCTCCAGCAGCGCTTCGTTTTGGGCAGGCCAGAAGAAAGCAATCAACGTCTGACCTTCGCGCAGCCGCTCAGCCTCTTCATCAGAAGGCTCACGGACTTTAATCACCACCTCAGCGTCGCGCCAGAGTGCGTCAGCACTCTCTACAACGGTAACGCCTGCATCACGATAAGTGTCGTCATTAAAGCCCGCCGCAAGACCAGCGCCTGTTTCAATCAGGCACTCATGGCCCAGTTTCTGAATCTGCTTTGCGCTCTCAGGGGTTAGCGCGACGCGCGCTTCCCCCCGAGCACTCTCTTTTGGAGCGCCTATCTTCATTCTTGTTCTCTCCTTATTAATCCACCACAGTGCCACGGCTAAGCTATTGGGCACTGCGCATTTTACGACGTTAGTCATAACACCTTTTAGCAGTCTAGGATCTAACGGGGTAGCTGCCAGATACTATTCAACCTTTGATTCAACTGGGTTGTTTAACTACTACATGGGCTGATTAAGGCTTCAAGCCCCACCCAAAAGAGCGAGAAAACTACTTCCAAAGTACCGCTGGCAGTTAGCTTTACCTGTGCTTAACTGAAGAAGCGGGCATAGCAATAACGCTTAACCGCTGATAGTACCCGCACCAACATGGGTAGTAACACTTGTAACGACAGTTGCAACACCACTCACGACAATATGCTTACCAACGCAGGAGAGTTCCTTATGTGGACGAAACCGACCTATCAAGATATGCGCCTTGGCTTTGAAGTAACACTTTATATCTCTACCCGCTAAGACGCAGCCCCTGCCTTTATTAGGTTTATAGCAGGTAGGGGCTTTACATCGCAGCACCGACTTAAGAGGCCAGCCTATGCAGGTTCTAGTTCTTGGGGCTGCCGCAGGGGGCGGTTTTCCTCAGTGGAATTGCAACTGCCCGAACTGCTTTCACGCTCGCCAAGGCAGCGGCGACCATCAACCACGCACTCAATCCTCCATTGCGTTAAGCGTTGATGGCAAACAGTGGCTGCTATGCAACGCCTCCCCTGACATTCGCGCCCAGCTCAACGCCAACCCGGAATTATGGCCAAGCGAGCTGCGCGGCAGCGGTATTCGTGGTGTGCTGCTGGTGGATGCCCAGATCGACCACGTCACCGGGCTACTCTCCCTAAGAGAGGGCTGCCCGCTGGATATATGGTGCACGCCCAATGTACATGACGATTTATCTACCGGGTTTCCACTGTTCCCAATGTTGGAACACTGGGGCGGGCTGCGCTGGCAGCCGGTTGGCTTGAAAGATCATCAGGAGGTTGTCGAGTTTTCGATTCCTTTCCTGCCGGATATCGCGCTTACCGCCTTTGCGCTACACAGCAATGCCCCGCCCTACTCACCACGGCGCGGAGCTACTTCCTGTGGCGATAATTTAGGACTGTATATTGTCGACCGCCGCAGCGGTAAGTCGCTGTGCTACGCCCCAGGGCTTGGCAACCCCACACCACTGGCTATGCGCTTCTTACACGCCGCAGATGTGGTGATGGTGGACGGCACCCTGTGGGAAGACGACGAAATGCAGGCACTAGGCGTTGGCACCTCAACAGGCCAACAGATGGGGCACCTCGCGCTCAATGGCAGCGGCGGCATGTGTGAGCTACTTAGTGAACTCCCCAGCAGTACGCGGCGCATTTTGATTCATATCAACAACACCAACCCGATTTTAGACCGCACCAGCGAGGCGGCAAAAACACTTCAGGGCGCAGGCATCGAAATAGCCTACGACGGTATGAAACTCACGCTATAGCCCTATCGCCAATATTAGGAGATTGATCATGGCGCTAACCACGATAACACCCTGCGCTGCTGCCGCCCCGCTCAATCGGGAGGCGTTCCGTGAAGCGCTGATGAGTAAAGGGCAGTACTACCATCTTAACCACCCCTTTCAGCAGGCGATGGCCAACGGAGAACTTAGCCGAGAACAGTTGCAGGGCTGGGTGGCTAACCGCTTTTACTACCAACTGATGATCCCCCAAAAAGACGCCGCGCTACTGGCCAACTGCCCGGATGCAGCCACCCGCAGGCGATGGGTGCAGCGCCTGTTAGACCACGACGGCCACGCTGATGATGAAGGTGGGATTGAAGCCTGGCTGGC